>JAGOHK010000039.1 GCA_017996175.1 Leptospiraceae bacterium | reverse complement strand
ATAGAAAAAGAATATGAATCAGGGATGAGTTTTGCTATTAATGATTTTCCAATTTATTTTAGTTTTTTTAAGGAGGGAGAAATTCTTTCTGCACCCAATGTATATGAACATCCAAATGAAATTGAATTCAATGAAATTTATCACAGACTTTATAATATACAATCTCAATTAGAAATGCCGGTACATTCTAATGGAAACCTTCTTGGATTACTGGTTTGCGAAAAACTAGAAACAAGGAAAGAATGGACCAAAGAAGAGGAAAATTTCATTTCATCTATATCGTCTATCGTTGCAAATCTTTTTGAATCGAATGAAAGAAAAAAAGCATTCTTAAAGTTAGAGAAGGCAAAGTTAGAGATGGAAGCCTTAAATGAACTTACAAGAAATATTAATTCTGTATCGACTCTTACCGACGTAATGAGCTTTGTAATGTATTACTTAGAAACTGATTTTGGATTTAAGGATTTCTGGTTGGTACTCGTAGACAAACCAAAAGATGAATTTTATACATTTAGTTTTGTTTCCAATTCTCTACCAGAAGAGAATATTTTGTATTTCAAGGATTGGAGAACAAAAATCAATCAAAATCTGGGAAGTATTTACAATGCCTATTTTGTGCAAGAGCACCAGTTGTGGAATTTGGTAGACCGAGCAGACAATTTATCAGAAGAAGACCAATTGATTCAATCAAAAACAGGCTGGAAGTATTTTCTTCATTTTCCGCTGCTAATTTATGGGGAGACAATCGGAGTTTTATCCATTAATAAACCGATAGAGGATAATTCTATTCTGCCGGATGAACTAGATAGGTTACAGAAATTTTCCGATCAAATTTCTGGTTCAGTGTTTAATGCCGGGTTACTCAAAGAAACTGAAGAAGCTAGAACGATGGCTGATATTGAAAAAGGAATTGCCATTGTTGCACAAAAAGAAGCTGAGAAGGAGAGACAAAAGTCCGAGAAGTTACTACTGAATATCCTCCCAGAGGAAGTCGCGAAAGAATTAAAAGAGAAAGGTTCTACTGAGCCAGTTTTATACGAGTCTGTTTCTGTATTATTTACAGACTTTAAAGGATTTACACAAATTGCAGAAAATCTATCACCGGCAGAGCTTGTTAAAGAGTTAGATTCTTGTTTTATTCAATTTGATAAAATTACAGAAAGATACAGATTAGAAAAACTAAAAACGATAGGCGATAGCTATATGTGTGCCGGCGGGATTCCCAAAAAAAATAGAACTCATGCAATTGATGCAGTTCTCGCAGCACTTGAAATTCAGAATTTTATGAATCAGATGAAGGAAATTAAAGAAATTATTGGTCTTCCTTATTGGGAACTCAGACTTGGAATACATACTGGATCCCTTGTTGCTGGAGTGATTGGAGAAAAGAAGTTTGCTTATGATGTATGGGGAGATACAGTTAACACAGCAAGCCGAATGGAGTCCAGTGGTACACCAGGTAGAATTAATATCAGCGGGGCAACTTACGAAATAGTAAAAGATTTTTTTATTTGCGAATACCGTGGAAGAGTTAATGCTAAAAATAAAGGAGAGGTAGATATGTATTATGTGCTAGGAATTAAAGAAGAAATGGTATCAGATAGTAATGTTCCCAATGGATTATTCTGGGAACAGTATGGCAGAATATTATTACCCACTTAGACTAATGTAAAATCAAATCGTAAATTGAAATTAATTTTAAATGAGGAAAAAAATGGGACAAGAATCCGAATACAGCATAGAGACAGAAAAATATAAACAATACCTAGTCATTAGATTTATAAATTATGAAGGACTTGATTTGTACAATATCAAAGAATTAGGGGAAGTAATTCAAGTGGAAAATGAAAAAGGCACTGAAGATTTTATTATAGATATGTCCCCTATTAAATTTATTGATTCAAGTGGACTTGGAATGTTGGCAAGACAGGGCGGATATTTATCTAAAAAAAATAAAAAACTCAACTTAGTTTCACTGTCTCCGTCCGTAATTCATTTATTTCGTGCTGTAGGTTTTGACAAATTATTTGCTGTCTCAGCCAGTTTAGAATCCCTTTAATTGTATATGAGTGCTACTTTGTCAATCTTCGACACGCAGATTCGGATGCTGCTGATCACCACAAGTTGAAGGTTCTCAAATACTTACGAAATTCTTTCGATTAATATATTAGCCCTTTCTAATATTTTTTTTGTTATATTTACAAAGGATTTATTTGATTGTAATTTCATAACCTTTGCATTTATCTCGTTTAGGTTTTTATTTTTTTCGCGACTTATGTATGCATTTAAAATGCTAATATAATCTTCCATAAAGCCAACCATTTCATTTATAAATACATCATAGTCTACAACATTGAGGTTAAGGTTTACAAAAATACCCTCAATATTTTTGTGATTTCGAAACGTATTTGCTCTACTAATTAAGAATTCGTCGTATTTTCTGAAATTATCTTTATGAGAAACAATTTGAAGTTTACTTCTAAACGGATTAATTCTTCTCTCATCAGGAGAGAGAAGAATTGAAATTGCGACAAACATTCCCAAAAAAGTAACAGATAATTTCTTTCCCTGTTTTGATAACTGAGCAGATCGAGGATCGTCTATTGCAGAACTGCTTATCTCCGACTTTGAAGAATTAATTAGCCCAAGTTTCCGTAAAGCATCCATTGCAAATCTAAGGTTGGTGTTACAACGTGTTGCCCCGCTATCAGTTCGTTCAATGTCTTTATATGTAAAACTTTCTTCTTTTATATGATTAATAAAATCAAGTATAACTTCATTTTCCAGTAAATTTCCCGCATTGATTCTATATTGGTTTTTAAATACAAACATAAGAAAATAATATTGGTAATCAATAGCACTAAAGGCTTTTCTTTCTTTCTGTTTTCCTAAAAAGCTTTCTAATACAGAATTGGATCGGATGCGATTATCCAGCATTGGTAATTCTTCTTTTTCAAAAATCTCATAAAAGAAAGTTTCTATTTCATATACATATTTTCTTATTTTAATTTTATCCTCTTCTTTCCCATCTTCCGATAGATTTTGTAGTTCAAATAGATAATTTACATATTTCTGAATATCATTTTTTATTGTTTCTCATCCTTGTATAATTCCTGTTCTCTTTTCCTAACGTTCTCTTTTAAATCGCTTTCCACTTCGCCAATGTGATTTAATATTTCTTCATTCGTATATCGAATCACTTCAATTCCATAAGCATTCAAAACTTTTGTCCTATGTTCGTCATACTCCCTTGCTCCCTCGGCTAAGTGCGATTCTCCGTCGATTTCGATGACTAGCAATAACTCTGCACAATAAAAATCTGCAATGTAATTATCAAGCGGCTTCTGTCGTAAAAATCGAAATCCTTCTAGCTTATCTTTTCTTAAAAGCTCACTCCAAATCTTTTTCTCCGCAAGTGTCATTTTTCTTCTAAGCTTGCGTGCTCGCTTTGTATTTGCAACTTTGTAGTATAGCATAGTAGTTGTTATCCTCTTTTGTTTTGTGCAGTGCTTTTTTGTTCTTGAAATCCCTTTGTTCTAAGAATTACTTTTTGTTCTTGAAATCCCCCCTAGCCCCCCTTTGGCAAGGGGGGAAGAAGTAAAAGTTGTTTCTTTTTTCGTTTAAGATGAAATAGTAATTGTGCGGCTTAGAACTATTACCCCCCTTGCTAAAGGGGGGCTAGGGGGGATTTTTACCCCGAAAAAGCCCACCTTCCTCACCACAAAGCCTACTCCTCATTACCCTCAGCACCCATCCGATACTTTATGTCATAGTTAATGATATAATCCAACTCTTCTTCTGTAAAGTTGTAATGCTTCGCAAGCACTCGGTCGATTTCGTCGATAATGGGTTTGGAAAGTCGAACATAAAATTCCTGATATCGAACTTTTCCTGTTGTATAGTTGTATTCCCGCATAACCGACTTTTTATTTAAATCTTCCATTAACTGTGCAACGAGCTCCGTGAAAATAGTTGCATCCTTTATTAACGAATCTATTGGAATTGGAAAATGATTTAAATCAAAACTCGTTAAATCTCTGTTAGCCGAGTAATTAGTATACCAAAAAAAATAAATGCTACTACTTATTAGACAAATTAGAATATTTGCTTCCTCTTCATTCTTGCAATGGATTGTTTTGAAATGATTGGACTTACTTTCCTCTGTTGAGTTACTTTCATACAATGGGGTAAAATTCATAGAACGAATAAAAAAGACAGGAGCATTATGATAATAAATCTTATAATTAGAACCAGGCATTGATAAATCTGAAATCTTTTTATTAGCAGAGGCAATTATTTTTTTCAGAATAAAAATTTCAATTTCGTTTTCACATTTAGGAAAGGTATCTAATATTATATGTTTCTTTGTTCCCTTACTAAATCTGAGTTTGCTAAATAAATTTTCTCTTTCTTGACTGTACCATCTTTTAAAACTAGTAGTGTAAAGCTCGTTATCCCCTTTCAATGTAAGCAAAATTGCTAATCGAAGCTTAACTCCTTCAAAGAGTATGGCAGGATGTGCATCTCCGGAAAAATAACTTACTAAAATAGTCATTCTTAATCTCGTCAATAAATCTCTTAATTTTTTAGTCTTAACGGTTCCGAAAGCTGCCGATGGTATAATATAGCCTAAGCAGCAATTTTTTGAAAGGCTTAATCCCCTCTCAATAGTATAAACATACAAATTACCACACTCCAAAGTCTCATAACCGCGTAGCGTATACTCACTCTTAACCTTTGAATACTCCACATAAGGCGGATTACCCACAATCACATCAAAACCACCCTTAGAGATAATTCCATAAAACTCGACAACCCAGTGGAAGGGTTTATGCGATATTTTCCACGCTTCCAAGTCTTTTTTCTTATCTATATTCACACCGTAGAGTTTAGCTAGGTAGAGATTTAGTTTGTCGTTTAAGTCTTTGGAGTCTTGGCGGATTTTATCTTTTAAAGTGAGGATGGGTTCTTTTGGTGAATCGCTAGTATCCGCTTGGTACTGAATGAATTTGTGGTGAAGGACTTCTAAATCACCGGCGTGTTTTTTGATGATGTCGATTTCGGCGGCGTAGAAGTTGAATGCGTTGTTATCGCCTGCTTCAAATGCTTTTTCTACTTCGGACATTTTAGAGAAACCTACGAGAGTATTTCCTGATAAAATATTGAAGTCGATGTCGGGTAAGGGTTCGATTCCTAAGTTCGGCAAATCGTCGTTTCTCTCTACACAGGAAATGAGTTTTAGAAAGAGTCGCAGTTTGCAAATCTCGACTGCTTCTTCCATGATGTCCACACCATAGAGATTGTTTAAGATGATGGTTTTGTAGATTTGGTATTTTTGTGTAAGTGGGGAACAGGCATGCCTGTTCCTTACGTCTTGTAGTCTATCCAAACAAGCTTCGTACATATCTTCTAGAATATTGAGAGAGGCTAATAGAAATGCACCGGAGCCACAGGTTGGGTCTAGAATTGTGATAGAGCGAAGTGCATCGTAAAAGCTTTTGACAAAATCGAAAGTCCCGTTGTTGATTGTATGTAGAATAAAGTCAATGATATTCAGGTTGTAAGTGATTAAGTCATTTGTGGTAAATTGGGATTTTGCGTCAAAACCAAGACCTTTTTCGAGTTGGGCTTTTATCTCAAAGTAACGTTGCCTTCTAGCAACAACTTCTCTCCATGTTTCGGTTGGTAGCGCATACTCTTCGTCAGCCGTTTTATTCCAATCTGTTCTTTTGGAAACATCTTTGATTCCTGCCGCAATGTTAGGAGGCAGTTCTCGAATTGTTTTTTTCTGAAAATCAGAATAGATACCATGTAAAACAGATTCATAGATAAAGGCGTCTGGATTATCGAAAATCGGTTGGAATAAATTGGGATTACCCGCAAATGCTTCTGGATGTTTTTCTTTTACCATGTCCAAGAGACGCGGGATGATTGTGTTTTTAGAAATGTATCCAGTAATATCTTCCTTGGTGTAATAAGCGCCCATCTGCTTTTGGTTGATGAGCTGTTCAAATATATACCCAATTACCTCGGGGTTAATTTCATTTTCTTCTGTGTCTCTCTTTTCATCTAAATGCCAATTCCATTCATCTAAGAATGTAAAAATACTTTCAAAAATTGCATCAGGAATAGAAATCTCAGGATTTTCTTTTTCTAAAATATGCTCTTGGAAAAGTCCACCGTTTAAGTAAGGAACATTTTCTAAGATGGTGCGCAATTCGGGAGACTTTTCTTTTTTGGCAAGTCCTTCAAAAAAAAGGGGGCGTAAAAAATCTCTAAAGTAGGAATCTTTTTTCTTTTTAGAAAATACTTTTAGGTGTTTACTTAAATACGCCTTATCTCTGTTACCCAGTAGTTCCTTGTGCTGAATGAAGTAGATGAATAGAATCCGGTTTATAATGACTGACGCATACCATTTCTTATCCTCATCTGACTTAATTCCTGTGATTTTCTTTATCAGTGCCTCAATTAGTTTTTCAAATTTTTTGTAGAAGTCTTTGGTAACATCTTTTCGCTTGAAAATATCCTCGAAAGATTTTAGATCATTTGCTTTAAAGTTAAGAAGTTTCTTAATAGCAATCGGCTTTGGAGTTTCACGCAGTTTGGTTTTTGAGAATTTGAATTTCTTTAGTTTACGTCCATCCTCAATTACTGATTTGGCAAAAATCCAATCTTCAAAGTCTTCGGAAATTCCAAGCGTACAATACTTTCCAAGGGAAACTGACTTCGCGCTGGAAAGAAAATCGGGCATAGAGGAAAAGAAAATAATCTCGATTAAATCATTATTCGAAATATTTACAAATGAAGATTCTTCTCCTTCTTCCACTGTAAAACCAAGACTCTTAAATACATTTAGAACTTCTTGTTTGCTATTAGCCGCAAGAACTAATTCTTTTAATTGTTTTTCGTTTAGATTGCTAGGCATAGGATTTTTTCCCCAAAGATTTCTTCTTTTCGATACAACACCCCACGGAGGTTTGGATCAGCTAAAATAGTCGTATTATAAAAACGCAAAAGTTCTTCTGCAAATAAAGCGTATAACGGCTTAGAAATTTGTTTTTCCCATACAATACCGGCTTTCTTTAAAGTTCCTTCTAATTCTTTTAATTTTATCATGGGAAGTTGGTAAAGTGCGAGTATGGTTAAAAGCTCTTCTATTTCTCTAATACAATTCTTTTTTTCTAAGACTTCTCGAAAAGACTCTCCAATGAGTTCTTGTTCGTTTTTTTGCAGTAGGTTTGCAATTTGAGTATAAAGAATTGTTTGTCCACCTTTGATTTTTTTGGATCTCTGGTTTAGGCTGGCGAGGGAATATTGTTTGGCTCTACTTTCGAGTAGGTTATTAAAGGTTTCTTTCGAATGCCTTTCCAATTCACGAAACTTTTCTATGTCTTGCAATTCAAACTTGGCAAATCCAGATTTACTCATATTCTCTTTTGTAAAAAGGTGAAACGGATAATTCTGTGTTACCTCAATCTTTTTATCTAAACCATATTCTGCTTTAAGACAAATCCTAGAAAGTAAATCTTTGTAATCCCCCCGTTTTCCATACACTTCATAGAATGTGTAAGACGTTTTAGGATTTTGATTTAGAATTGTATAATAGACTTTTTTAGATTTAAACTGTGCAATTTCAAGAAAGTCTTTTTTGCGAATTTTATTTTCCTGTGAGGAAAAGAACAAATAACTTCTAAAATAATCTTCGTCTGTCTCTCCTTCCAAGTCCCCAAAGAAAGAGTTAGAAGCTGAGATTCTTTCATAATCAGAAATACTAGAAATATTTTCTCTCTTCTTGATTTCTTCTCCAATATCTTCTGCATGAATGGTTTCTTTATCCGAGCTAAGAATAGCCATTTCTTTACCAAGAAGAGTTGCCACCATAGTCACTTTTGTTTCTAAAATCTTTATCAGGTTTAAAAATTGATCGAGAGTGGAATCAGGACTTAGGTTTACAACTTTGACTTTGTTCTCAGAGCCAATTCGATTTACTCGACCAATTCTCTGTACGATACGCATAGGATTCCACGGCAAATCAAAGTTAATCAACAAGTCCGCATCTTGCAAATTCACACCTTCCGAAAGAACGTCCGTAGAAAATAGAACATTGATTTCTTGGAAATCAGAATTTTCAGTGTTAATACCTCTCGCCTTAGGTGCAAAACGATCTAGCTTTTTTTCTAACGAATTACTGGTCTTATCCTCACCCGTCGCAGTTTCAAAGGCAAGTGGGAAGTTTCCGGCATTTTTTTCTTCGTTGAGTTTATGATTTAAGTAAAAGATTGTGTCTTTGTAGGTCGTAAACACAAGAGCTTTTTTGTAGCCGGGTTCTTTTAGAATTTCGAGGATTTTATCAATCTTAGGATCATGAATTGTGATAGGATTGTTGGTTTCTTTTCGGTGCGGCTTAATATGAGTATCTATAAAATTTTGAATTAAAAGTAAATCACTTTCTATCCAACGAAGCACATCTTCTTCTGTATAATCCTCGTTAGCTGTTTGATTTTCCTCTTCTTCTATTTCCATTTCGGAAAACATAGACTCTTCTATATCAGGTTGACTTTCTTTAACAACACGAGCAAATCCATCTTTTAAAATTCTTTCTTTTAGTTCTAAGTTCTTTGTTACAATTCGTTCAATGGACATATTAAACGCATAAAGGCTTGATTCTATTAGCTTAAACAAGAATAATTTATAAAGACTTCCCAGCGCAAAACCAGAATTACCCGGCTTAGAAATTCGGATATGCGGCAATTCCAATTGGGAAAGAAAGTTCGGCAACTCTTGAAATAAAGTTTGAAATTCATCGGAATAGGTATAATTGATTCTTTTGACAATTGGGTCTTCGAATACTAATGGTTTACCCGCAATCGTAATCTTGCCATATTTTTCTCGAATCGTAGTTCGCATACGAAGGAGCATAACTGCATTTAGAATATTTTTAACAAGTCCTTTGCTCTTAGTATATTTCTCTTCCTTCTCAATTTCAGACAAAGGAGTTCCCGCAAATAATTTTTTAGAAAACTCCTCCATATCAGAAAAGGATTTTGGCGTTAAACCTGCATTAGTCAGTTTGGTTTCAGTCGTGCATAGTCGAACCAAGTTTTCTAAATCACTGATTCGATTGTTATAAGGAGTAGCGGTTAATAGCAACACTTTGGCGCGTTCTCCATGAGGGTGTAGGCTGTTTAAATTATGATAAAGTTTGGATTCTTTATTTCTAGCCCTGTGAGCTTCATCTAAAACGATTAAATCTATTTTCTTTGTAAATATTTCTTTTACTTCTGAATTTTCTAGCTGAGAAAATTTTCCCTGAGAGTATAATGTTAGTAAACCACCATCAACAATTCCAAAGTATTTTTTTAATGTTTCTCTCCATTGTTCAAGAACAGTATTCGGTGGAGTGATGACTAAAACTCGTTTGTTATTTTTGATGTATCGTTTGATAACTTCGCCAGCAGTAAACGTTTTTCCAAGACCAACTGAATCGGAAATAATCGCACCGTCGAGTTTTTCCAGTTTATTCATGACATTCTCTGCACCAATTCTTTGAAACTCTACAAGTTGATCGTTTACTTGTAAATCTTCATCGCTTAGAATTCCAAGAAAATACTTTACGATATACAAAAGCATTTGCAGGGGAGTAAGAAACACTTCTGCATCAACTACAGTAGACTGATTCTCTTTGGCTTTTCGGATGGATTCTTCTACAACTTGCAAAAGTGTAGAATCTAGCGGAATAGTCTCATTATCCCACAACTGCAAAAACCACTCTTTGTATTTATCGAAGTAAATAGTTCCCTCTTGAAGCATATTCAACTCACGGTTATTCGAAAGACCATTTAAAGTAAAATTGGAAGAACCTACAATTGTATATGTATGCGCAAACCCACCATGATTCACTTTTGCAATATAAGCCTTCGCATGAAAAAAATCTTTTAAGAATAAGCGGATACTCATTGTTTTACTCTTTAGAAGATTTACCAAACCTTCCGCAGAGCTAAGAGTTGTTTCTTCTAAGGAGTTTTCAAAATCTTGGATGATGGATTGAATTAATTTAGCTTTTTCGTTTTCATCGGATAATGCGTTATCTAAAACATCTCGCGTGATTTTATCAGTCTTAGGACTAATAATCATTCGTATCAAATCAGGAGATTTGTCTAAAACTTTGGGATTTGACAGTAGATTTGGATGAACCACACCAAAGCCGGATAAGTAAAAGTATCCAGTGGCAATATAAATTTCCTGAATACTCGGAAACACAGAACGGTTTAGAAAATTAGATAATTTTCTTTCGTCGGATTGATTGTCTAGTAAAATCGGGGTTAAATCGTTACTCATGATTGTTTATCCTACTCCAACATCAGGACAGATTAAAGACTATTTTTCAGTATTATTATTGTCAAGGGAAAGCGGGGAATACTGGGGGAAAATGGATATGGAACTGTATAATAATTCTTAGAGAATTTTAAATGTTTCCAAACAATGGTTTCCTTTTAGTTACGGATACACTTAGTATCACTCCAAACTGCACTCTAATGACCACTGGAGATTTGGGTAAAAAATTTTATAGGGCAGATTGCAGTGGTGTTTAGAGTGCAGTTTACTCCCCTATTAGGTGTATCCGTAATATATACAAATTGCGAACAAATCATCTAAAAAATAGGGCAACTAAGAAGGTCTTAAAAGGAACCTAACAGCGTTTTAAAATAGCAATATCACATTAACTTTAGTTTCACTAATTTTAACTTGAAATAATTAGAGTAATAGAAACACTGTGTCCCCGTGTTTCTATTTCGTTTAAAATTAAGTTTAATTTTACTAACGTTGGCCTCCTTCTACCATTGTAGGAATTTAACTATTGAAAAATTACCGAACGCAAATAAGGGAGTATTGAATTTACGCTCTACGGGAACTTGGAATTTTGAATCAGAAAAAGAAAGACAGAAGTCCGAGAAGTTACTACTCAATATCCTCCCCGAAGATGTAGCAAAAGAATTAAAAAATAAAGCTGAGGTAGATATGTATTATGTGTTAGGAATTAAAGACGATTATTCTAAAGGTTCAGATAGAAAAACGCCCAATAGTAAATTTTGGGAAATTTATACAAAAATTTAAGAGGAAAAACAAATGAGTTCAGATTCAGATTACGGAATTGAAATTGGTAAATATAAAAATTATGTACTGATTAATTTTATTAATTACCAAAAACTAGATCTTTATAATGCAAGAGATTTAGTGGAAGTATTCAAGATACAAAATGAGAATGGAATAGAAGAGATAGCGATTGATATGTCTCCCATTAATTATGTAGACTCTAGCGGCTTAGGAGCCCTTGCCAGTCAGGGAATGTATTTGGGTAAAAAGAGTAAGAAGTTAAATTTAATTGGTGTCAAAAGTGGGGTAGGACATTTATTTAAAACAAGTGGTTTTGAGAGGATATTTAGAATTATCCCCGATAAAGAGTCACTCTAATAACTAGAACCTGCACCACCTCCACCAGACGAACCTCCACCAAAATTATCATCTGAACTAGAAGAGGAAGAACTCGAACTAGATGATGAGGTGGAAGTCGAAGGGGAAGAATAATCCGTATTAGTCGAAGAACTTGAATAAGAGGACTTCGACTTTCTTGGAGTAATGGTCTTTTCTGTGGAAGTGATCCCACACTTTAAGCAGGTTTTTTTAATTTCTTCTAAACCTTCTTCGGTGTAGGTGGCTTGTTTTAGTGTTTTGTAGGTATAATTTGTCGCTAAAAAATTACATTTAGAACAAGTTGTATAACTACCGAATTTAGTTCCACGAGATTTTATTTTGTCTAAGTGTTTACATTTTGTGCATTCATAAATTGCAAAACTAAAAGCGCGGATTTTTTGTTCAAATTTTTCCTCTTCGTTTAACATTCGGTAAATGTCATTTTTATCTTCGATGAGAATGGACTTGGATTTACATTTTGGACAAAGGCGAGGTGCGGTAACGAGAAAATCTTCCCACTTGTCATACATTTTAGAGACTAGATAACCCGTTAAAACCATGATACTTACACCAGAAAAGAAAATTGTATGAATTAAATATTCGGTTCCAAAAAAGGAATAAACAAACGAAGTTATACCAACTGTAAGTAAAATCGTAGTTAGCCCATAAGTAAAAACCGAAAGTGGTGTAAAAAAACTAAGCCTATCATTGTAAGATTCATATTTCATTTTCCAATGACTAGTGGTTTGGTAGAGTAAAACTCTGTAGAAGATAATAAGAAGTAACCCTCCGAGTAAGAAGTAAACAGAGCGTATTCGCCAGATTTTTTTTAGCTCATATTCGGAATCTAAAAAAGGGAGCAAGTCTTCAGAAATAGAATCGACAGAAGCTTTTTCGGGATCCGGTAAATCAGACTTAAAGGAAGATAGAATACTAGTAGCGGGTTTCTTAGGATTTCGGAGGATATTATCCATTATCCGTAAAAGACTTTCATGACCAACAGAATAAGCTCCTTTTTTAAAATAAGGAACGGTTCTTTCTTCTAAGAGTCGTTTACAGATAACGTCCGATAAAATTCCTTCCATTCCATAGCCGGTTTCGATTTCGATTCGCCTTTGGTCTAGAACATGTAGAATCAATACTCCATTGTCTTTTCCCAGTTTTCCCACTCCCCAAACTTGAAATATTTCTGTAGCTAGATTTTTAGGAACTAATTTCCCGATTGTAGGAAGAATTACGATTGCGATTTCATTTGTAGTATCTTTTTCTAATTTGTCTAGGATTTGGTTTAAATTTTCCTTAACTCCCGCATTTTCTAAAATTTTGGTTTGGTCTAGTATCCAAGAACCATTCTGGCTTCTAGGATTCGGAAGAGACCGCGCAAACTCAAGTGTAGACTCTTGTGCAGAAATTTCTATTTGAAATAAAATTAGGAAGAGGAAAAGTATTTTATGAAAACGAGTCAGAAATAACATAAGGCTATTCTAAATTAAACTGAGAATTTGCAAGTAGATAACGCAAAGTTAATTAAAAATCACTTAGCATCTCTCACAATCTTCGCTAACTCTTTCGAAAATTCCTTTAGGTCTGGTTCGTAGATGTAAGTTGGATCATTTCCGTTTCTAATTATTCCACTTGTGGTTTCATCCTGCCAAAACACCCAAGATGCAACAAAAAAAGTATACTCATTTTTAAATTCTAATTTTTTAATTAGATTTAATTTTTTATCGAATATCCATATATTGGAATTAATCCACTCGTTTCCAAAAAGCGGAAAAGTACCAATGCTACCGATGAAAGGGAAAAGGGTCAAAAGAGTTATTGGCTCATTAGTAATGTTCATCCAAGGCGGGGAATGATAACCAATAATCCAGAAATCAATACTATTATCTTTTAGATAGATTTTCTGCGGATCTGATAAATCTAATGAGTTTAAAATTTCTTCGTAACCCAAATGATTCGTTTCATCAAGATATGTTTTTAAAAAAAATCTTAGATTCTCTTCTGAAATTCCTTTATTTGGTTTATGCTTATTTTCTTCTACATTTCGGAATTTAAGCAATTCATTAAATGTATTCCTCTCGGATAATTTGTGGAATATTCTGTATTTGCCGATCCCTTTCATAAACGCATTTGGCTTTAAAGGAAGAGATTCAGAGTCAGTAGTTAAATAAATGAACTGTAGAACTCTAACTATGTTCTTACTCATTTGACAGCAGTCAGAATATCGACTTCTATAAGAAGGATGAAATCCAATTACTCCAATCTTTTTACTCTTCAAAAGATTTTCCTCTTCCTGCGTTAAATTGTATTTAGCCGCATCTCGGACAAAGTAATGTCTGCACTCGGCAAGACTTAGGACTAGGAGGATAATAGGGATAATTCTCATACAAAAAAGTATCGCACTAAATTTTATTTTTTGCAATAGGTGATTTCCGTAATAAGGGAATTACCTAAGAAAATGAACCTTTCAAAGATTCCTACCTATTCGAGTGCTAAAGCTTTTCCGCCCTGCGCGGGGTTTAAGGGAAAAATGATATGGATTCAGAACAATCTAAGAATAACGTGAGTTCGATGTAAGAAATCATTCTTCCGGTCACCCCCGAAACCTGCACTGAGCGGGTCGAATGTGTTTTCTGTCGGGGGTCTCAATAACTAGAGATTCCCGAGAGAACATTTTGGGAATGACACTTTAAATTATTCTTAGGTATCATTAAAAATCCGAAAACCAATCTAATCTGAGTATATTCAAAAATTATCGTATCTTTTATCGGTGCTCTCGGTGTTTATCAGTGGTAATCTTTGAATTGTTTCTTGTTAGGATGGACTAAAACGCAGGCATAAGTATGGAAAAAGGGTTTTCTTTCCAATTTCTTATGAAACTAAAGAAAATTCATAGGAACTTTAGCAATTTATGTCTCTACCAAAAAATAAATTACATTTCTGAAAAAAACGTAATTATAGATTGACCTTGACCTACCTATTTCCGATATATTATTCAGGAAAATACATCTCTTTGTATTTCCTAAAAAATATTGAAAGAGAGACTTAAAGGTATAAACAATGAAAATCATAAAAGGTATATTTATTCTTTTAGTGTTGGTTAACTTAAACCTCTTGTTCGCTCAAGATTCCAAAACCGCTCCTGCTCCTGCTGCTAAAGATGCTGCTAAAGATGCTGGTGAAGGTCCGGAAGCAGGCGATACAATTAAAGGTGAGTTAGTTGCGGATGACGATACAGATGCTGGTTTATCTGAGGATGAAAGAAAGAAAAAGAAAGAAGTTCTAAAGCAAGAAGCTATGTGGAAAAACCAAGACTACACTGGTTACAACAAAGCTTTCGAAGAACTCCACAAACTTTCTAAAGCATTTGCAAACAACAAATACAGACTTGCCCTTTCTTCTTACCAATCTGGCATGAACACAATCTTAAAAATGAGAGAAAGTGTTGAACAATACAGAAAAGAACAAGCAGAGAAGAAAAGACTCGATGAGAAATGGTACTGGCAAAAAATTGATCGTAAAGCAAATGAAGAAAGATACATTGCTCGCGAAAAAATGTCTGCTAAATTAGCTGCCGTTACTTATTTTACAAAAGCTATCAACCACTTGGATGACATCACTAATCCTGACCTAAGAGAAACTGAAGCATACAAAACTCTTCTTTCTTCTGTATACAGATCTTGGATTATGGCTGAATACGATACACAGAACTACCCACAGTGTATCCCAATCTTAGAACTCTACTTAGAAATCAAAGAAAACGAAAAAGAATACCCAGCTCACAAATACCTTGCAAGCTGCTACTCTTTCGAAGAAAACACTTTGAAAAAATACAAAGCTGGTTCTGACGATCAAATCCAAAAATTAAAATACAAAAAGAATGTTCATCTTCTAAGAGCAACTGAGTTAAAGTATGGAAAAGGTACTGTAGAGTACAAACATATTGTTGACTTAGTAAATAAAGATGAAGTTATTTCTGTAAATCCTTAATTCAAAACCACTCTTTCAATCAAAATAAAACTATCCCTTAAAGGGTAGTTTTATTTTATTGAAACGTATGGAAAAGGACACAATTCTCTACGTTTTGACAAAATCCCAGGAATTCCTGGGAAAAAAACAAATCCCAAATCCCAGACTAGACGCTGAACTAATTCTTTCTCAAGTTCTAAACATGGAAAGAATTAAGCTGTATTCCAACTTCGATAGAAAACTAACCGAACCCGAAAAAGATATTTACCGTGAAAAAATCAAATCTCGCGGGGAATTTAAACCAGTTGCGTATATCCTAGGAAATAAAAATTTCTACAAATCGAATTTTTCTGTAAATGAAGCAGTTCTAATTCCAAGACCTGAAACAGAGGAGCTTGTCGAGTGGGTTTCTAAAGAAATTTCCTCTGACAAGAATTTATCTGTTTTGGATTTATGTGCTGGAAGTGGATGTATTGGAATTAGTTTAAAAAAAGATTTTCCAAGTCTAGATTTGACGTTAAGCGATATATCCAAAGATGCCCTAGAAATTGCTTTGAAAAATTCAGAAAAAATTCTCCCCGAATCAAAATTTACTTTTTTGGTGAGTGATTTATTTGATTCTTTCCAGAATGATTCACAATTCGATTTGATTGTATCAAATCCACCATACATACCCATTGAGGAAAAAAACACGATTATGGCTGACGTAGTCAATTTTGAACCACATCTAGCACTATTTTTAGAAGAGCCGGAAAGTTTTTACAAACGCTTACTAGCGGGCGTATCTAAACATTTGAAAGTGGATGGCTTTTTTTATATGGAGACTCATTCTGATTGGTCAAATAAAGTGGCAGAGATGAGCACTGAGTTTGGATTTAAAACAAGTCTTGTCAAAAAAGATTTGAGTCACAAAGACAGGTTTGTTAAGTTAACAAAATAGGAAAAATATTATGAGTTTACTAAATGAAAAAGCACCCGATTTTACTTTGCCCAATTCTGAGGGCGAAAGCATTTCTCTTTCTAGTTTTAAAGGGAAGAAGTTATTAATCGTTTTCTACCCTGGCGATGAAACAATGGTCTGTACGAAGCAGCTATGCTCTTATAGCAGTGGGTTCGAGGACTTTCAGAAGTTAGGAATCGAAATCATCGGGATCAATATGGATTCTGTGGAGTCTCATAAAAAGTTTAAAGAGAAATACAAACTAGCCTTTCCTTTGCTTTCCGATTCAGATGGAAAAGTCTGTGAAAAGTACAATGCGAAGGGGTTACTTGGAGTTAAGCGCTCTACCTATTTACTGGATGAAAATCAAAATATAGTTTTTGAAAATGAAGTATTACCTGTTTTTTACAAAGATAAAAATGACATCATGGGAGAAATTCAGAAATTAGTTTGATCGTCGTTTTTTAAAACGGAAATATGCCAGCTCACGAGGAAGCTCTTCTCTGTCTTCTATATAGGCTGGTTCGAATTCGAGTTCCTCTGATTCTAGTTCATACTGTTTTCGGTTATCGTATTTTTTCTTTTTCTTGAGTTTACGGTATTCTAGAATCTTAGATTTTTCTTCTGCTTTAATCTGGGAAATTTCGTCTTGGTTTAAGTCTTTGTAAATGATTTTTAAAACTTCTTCTCTGGAAAGAATTCCAGAAGAACCATCTTCTTTCTTCTTATATACAATTGTGAGTAAATTTTCATCCAATAAATCTACTTTTAGAATTTCCCCATCTTTTAAAATGATGGTTGTATCCAAAGCAAATACCGGCTGGGCAAACAAATATAGTAAGATGAGCAGTAGTGTGTTTCTCATTGCAGAGTGCATTATATTCATGTGTAATTTTTGTCAATTAGCTTTTCAAAAATTCTGGTGAAATCATCCATATTAATTGCCCTCGCAAAAAATTTTCTTTCGCAATATTGATTGCTACTGTAGTCCCCGGAGTGAATCCAAAGGTTCTAGAAAGAGATTCATCTTGGATTAACTTTGCTGCAAAAAAACTTACATCTGGGTTATGTCCGATTATAAGAACCGTATCAGAATTACTGAACTTACTCAATGTTGGAATTAAATCAGTATAATCGGTAGATGGCAGCAGGGAATTCGCTGGATTGAGGCTCCCTTGAAATTGAAGTATTTCTGAGTATATTTCTGCGGTTTCATTTGTCCTAATATACGGACTATGAAAAATTTGTGTAACCTTTAGAGGTGTATTCAGGATAAAATCTGCCATGCGGGCAATATCAGCTCGTCCCTTTTCAGTAAGCCTTCTATCCTTATCTAAGCCTGTTAGGGAGTTAGATTCTGCCTCCCCATGTCGTCCAATAATTAGCTTCATTGCTTTCCTTTTGTTTAATATCCTTTTTTTCACTAGCCATTCCTTTGTAATCAGAAAAATTTGTATTGAAATGAATGAAAATCCAATTTATATCCACGACCTTCATAAACAATACGACAATAAGGCTGTCGCTCTCAAGAAATTATCACTCAGCATTAAAGCGGGAGAAATTTTTGGGCTCATAGGGCAGAACGGTGCAGGCAAAACTACTCTCATGAAAATCCTACTCGGTTTTTCAACGCCAACAAGAGGAGATGTTGAGATTTATGGAAAAAAAAATTCTATAGAATTCAAATCTCGAATCGGCTATTTGCCAGAAAAAGTAATGATTCACCCCTTCCTTACTGCGTTTGAATTTTTATATGTCTGTGCAAAGTTATACTATCTTCCCAAAAAAAATTTAAAAGAAAGGTGTAAGGCAGTTTTAGAGCGCGTTGGACTTGGAGACAAACTTTCTGTAAAAGTGGGGACATTTTCAAAAGGAATGACGCAGAGACTTGGGCTTGCGCAAGCAATCATTCATGAGCCAGATTTACTTTTTTTAGATGAGCCAGGATCGGGACTTGATCCACTTGGAATGATTGAACTTAGGAATATTATTTTAGAAGAGCATAAGTCTCGTAATGCGACAATTTTTATTAACTCACATCGACTGCTGGAAGCAGAAAAACTTTGTTCTAGAATTGCGATTTTACATAAAGGCGAAATGGTTGCGAGCGGTTCAATGAATGAACTTACAAAAACAAAAAATCAAATCAACGTAAAAGTAGAAACGTTATCCGATAACCTAAAAAATTATTTTGCGTCTATTGGGAATAATCTTCATATCGAAAAAAATGAAATTTCCTTTGACCCAAAAGATTCTATCGAATTAAAACAACTTCCAATTCAAATCATTCAAAATGGCGGAAATATTTTAAAATATGAAATTGTGAATGAAAATCTAGAAGAAATTTTTTTACGATTAACGGGAGGGGAAAAATGAAAAAAATACTAGGTCATATTATTTCTAGTATATTTACAATTACTAGCTTAACAATTCGAGAGGCATTAAGAAAGAGGATAATATTTATTATCCTGATTATTTCCAGCTTCTTTTTATTCATGAACTTTTTTTGTGAATCAGTTACTATGCAAGCAAATGGAGAAGAGATTAAAGATGCTGCAATAGGCTCAACATTTATATTTGTTGTTGTAACTGTTTGGAGTTTAGTGATTTCTGCACTTGTCACATCTTCCTTACTCGCGGATGAATTTGAAAATAAAACTTATACGATGATTTTATCCAAACCAATTTTTAGATTGAGTTACTTAGCAGGAAAATTTTTAGGAGTATTTATTCTGATACTTGTAAATGCGTTAATCATAATAGCTGCCTATAGTTTAATTAATTTCTTGCGTTCTAGGACTATGGACACCGGGTTATGGCTAAGTTTGGTTTCTATGCTTCCTTCTTATATACTTTTAATTAGTATCGTACTTCTATTTACTATTTTGATCAATCGAACTGCTGCGGTATTATTATCTTTTGCTTTAGTATTACTAACAAGTATTGTAAATTATCCAATTTATGAAGCCGCATTCGAAAAAGTAATTGAGACAGACTCATCTAAAAAATTAATCCTAGAAGTGATTTATTGGGTGTTACCTCAATTTGGAACTAGTTTGTACAATTCTCTTTCTAAAGTAGCAAAATCTTTTTCCCAAGTTCATTATCTTGGTTTTTATGCGTATGCCCAGATTACTGTTTGGATAGTACTTACTTGGGTTTTACTCTATTTTAGTTTTCGCAGGCGAGAACTAGAATGAAACCCTATCGCAAAAATGTAGGCGTAGTTGTGTTTAATTCAAAAGGCGAAGTGCTAGTTGGCGCTCGTGTTGGGATGAAGGATAATTGGCAGTTTGTGCAAGGTGGGATTGACGAAGACGAAGAACCCAAGGCTGCCGTAATTAGAGAGCTTTACGAGGAAGTTGGAATTCAAGACGCAGAGTTAGTGTATGAAAACCCAAATTGGATTAGTTATGACTTTCCGAAAGACCTAGATATTAAAATGGCTAAAAAATACGCTGGTCAAATTCAAAAATGGTTTTTATTGTATTGGGATCATCCGGCTAATGAGTGTAATCTACATATTCACGAACAAGAATTTGAATCTGTAAAATTTATACCCATTCAATCCTGTGTAGACACAATTGTTAGTTTTAAACGGGATGTTTACGCAAAGCTTATTGAAATCTTTGAACCACAAATCCAAAAATATCTAAGGTCTAAATAGTAATGAAACTTAAAAAAATTCTAATTTTCTTTTTTGCATTCCAAATCATTTTTACATTCGGGATGAAATACCTTTCCTACCAGGGAGATGATTCTCCCGATTTACATACAAGTATATTGCGATATTTTACTCAGTCCGATATTGATGCTGGGATTGAATATTCCAGAAGAGGATTTGCTGCCAGGATTGCTTCGCAAGTGATTGATTTTATAGTCTTGGGTTTATTTGTATTTACCCCACTTGCGATTCGAATTGAAAATTACTTACAGGAAAAGTCGAAACATCGTTATTATCTAATGGTAACTCTGTTTGTATTATCCTTTAGCCTCATAGAATTTATCGCGTCCCTCCCGCTTAATTATTACTTCGGGTTTGTACTCGAACATGAGTTTGGTTTTTCAAAAATGACTTTTGGAGAATGGGTCTTGTATACAGTTAAATCGACGTTAGTCGGTCTTGTATTTAGCGTGTTAGTCGCTCTCGGGGCTGCTTTTATTTTAAAGACATTTCAAAAAACTTGGAAGTATATACTCCCAATTGGCTCAATGGCGCTCGGATTAATTCTTTCTGTTTTGTATCCAATTATCATTACTCCAATTTTTTATGATTACAACCCAATCGAAGAAGGAAGTCTAAAAACTAAAATTATTAACCTATGTGATCACGCAAAAATTAAAGTAGAAAATGTATACGTCATCAATGAAAGCCAATATTCGGGTCATACGAATGCGTATTTTACCGGTTGGGGAGAAAATCGAAAAATCTTTCTATACGATACACTAATCAAGAATCATACCGAGGAAGAAGTCATTAGTGTGCTTGGACATGAAATTGGACATTGGACGCATAATCATGAGTTGACGTTCACGGTCGGAAACACTATAGAAATGTTTTTACTCTGTCTCTTTGTAGGTTATATTTTCCAAAGAGCGAAGGCGGAAAATGAATTTACTTTGTATGAATTATATTCACCCTCATCTTGGGCTTTATTGTATTTAGTTGTTTCGATTACTGGAATATTTACTGAGCCGCTTTGGAATACCTTTAGCCGATACCAAGAAGCTGAGGCAGATTTGGAAGCGTTAGTTCTTACAAACGATAAAAAATCTTTTATTGATACCGAAATTAAAATGGCGAAAGACAATAAATCTCGGTTAAATCCGCATCCGTGGATTGTTGGATACTATCATTCGCACCCAACAACGCTTAACCGCATTCGTATGGCGGAGGAGTATCAGGTGAAGTGATAGATTTATGCGGAATTCGTGAAGGTGCGAAAGCGTTTTCGCACCTTCACGATGAATCGAGGATTCGCCGAAACGTCCGAAATCAATTAGATTTCCAATAATTCCTAGTCCCATCCGGCAAAAACTGCGATCGATAACTATCGTCGACACTGTCGGCAAATCGAAGTTTAACGCTAGAAGAATTTCCGGTAACTCTAAATCCATTTAGAGGCAAAGAGGAAAAAGGCTCTGAAGTTGCCTGCCAGAAAATTATTTTTGGAAACTCAGGAATGCCAGTTGAAGTAGTAATTGTAGACGAAATTTGATTTGTATTTACTTCTCCATTCGGGCTAACAAAGGTTTGCCAGTAATAATTGCTGGTTAGAAGTTCTGGACTTTGGTTGGGCGAAAAAGAAGAAATATTCCATCCATTGAGTATCGCCCCTGGCTCTAGTTGGAATAGAATTTCGTTCTTTGCTCTGTGAACCAACATCTCATCTAAACGTCCTGACTCTGGGTAGGAATTTTTTAAAACTCCTCCGTTGTTATCCGCTACTCCGGAAGAAGATCTGAGAGAGTGGTAGTAAACTTCCGATCCGGTTAAACCATTCTTATCCGCATCATTTCCAATAAAAAATCCAGCGATACCTTTATATTGAACACATTTATCGCCTGACGCACATTCTTTTACAACAGCAGACTGCCCGAATCGAAACGCATACTCGGACTCTGTCCAATAATCGAGTTCAGTAGTCAGAAAAATTCTACTGTCAGGAACAGAATAATCGTAAACTCGCCTAGCATTTACTTTATAATTGAATACTTCTACATTGGTTTGGAATTGGAACAAAATATTCTTACGAGTTTTATTCCAATAAATTGTAATGTCAGCCGCTCCGGGTCTTTCTTGGACCTGTGTTCCTTGCGTACTAATCACTCTTTGTTTGATCACAGCACGGTATTCGTATACTGGGTGTTCAACTTCTTCGTATACACTTAACTCGTAGGGTAACTTAGCTCCATTTTTTAATTCATATCCATTGTATAGAAAATAAGGTTGCAAGCCAACATAAGCATAAAAGTCATAAAGTTTTTGAATTGTATTCATAACCGGTTCGGATAGGGTAATATCGATTACCTGTCCCGATAGATCGCACTTGGGTAGTTTATTATGACAGAGCGCACGTATATGAGGCAATGCTAAATCTAAAAATAGAGCGTGTAATTCTAATTTGACTTGGTCAAATGCTATTCCGCATAATCGAGAGTTGCTACTAGCTAAATCTCCTGAGTCCACATTTTGATCTATATAACACTTGGATAAATCCACTTGGGTTGAGGGGGAATTTTGAGGATTTACAGGAATGCGGAGAGAAAAGTTTTGTGGGATGTATCGACTAGAATAAATTCCAGAAGATGCGGTTAATGGAGTTTGTCCGTTGGTACCAGTTGCCGTTTCAGTTCCTAAAAAAGGAATGTCAGATCGAATCATCGGTAGAGCTGCAATCAACGCCGCTGTCTGGGTTTTAGATTTATTTTCCTTATCACCACAATTTACAAATAGTAAATTCATAACAAAAATAGAATAGATAATACTTTTCAAAAATTTCATTTCGTTTTTCTCCTAAAAGAGTTCTCCTATCATTTGACATAAATTTTAACGAAAAGTCAACTACTTTATTACCTAGATTTCTAATGAAAATTGATATAGATCATATAAATATTACATAAAAATGGATTTACAAATTAACACTCAATGGGTTTGGACGACTTGCACTGAGTAGCGAAGCGTATCGAATGTGTAGCCCAATAAGCCGCCGGCAGGCTAGTCACCATTACCCAGATTTCTAATCGAGCGTAAGCGAGATTAGAAATCTGGGTATTACAAAACCTCATGTTCTTTGTTTTCCAATTCCTCTAGAAGTTGTCTTAGTTCTAGTTGCATATAAGCCATTCTTGTTTTTAAGGTATCATATTTTAAAACCAGTTTATAGAGTTGTTGCGAGGTATAATCTCCACCGTCAGAGTAAAATAATTTTTCATCTTCTTCGGTTACTTCGTATTTGCTCCAGAGTCGCAAAATTTCTTCTCGCTCGGTTGGTTCATCTGGATAATTTTCGTTGTTTAAAAAATTCCAAACTGTAGAATAGAATAGCTCCGGTTTACGAGGATTATCCTTCAACTCTCTAAGTAAGTTATGTTTATGACCTAAATGTCCTTTCGTTTCTAAATTTACTGATTGATAAGCAAAGTAACCAGCAATCAGCGCAAAAACAACATCAGCCGCTAGGTAAAGTTGATTTGTATTTCCGGTTAATTCTAGTATGGCGGCGAGAGATGTTCCAGTTACCGTGCTTAGTAATGAACGAACTGCTAGCCTATTCATTTCCTTATTGGTTAAAATATCTAAATGAGAGGCAAGCTGCATACTTCTATCTCGTTCACAATCAGCAATTGCGATCATACTACTTAATTCCATTTGTGAAAGAGAAATTCTTTCTTGCACTTCTTTCATTACAAATAACTTTCTGCTAGTATTCTTATTTTTACCACCAAGAGAGAGAAACTCTAACAAGTATTCAGTTACTCCTATATCATTTGCGACACTAATTGCATTGTCAGAAAAATTTTCTCTTAGTTTTTTTAAGTCTTTTTCTACAATGATATAGGGCTTAACGTCTAACTTTACATGTTTCTCCCGAATACCAAAACAAAGTTCCGGAATTTCTCGTTTGGATTGAATTGTTTTATGAATAAAATTTGAACAGGAAAATAATAAGACAATTACAATAAATGTAACTTGCCTTATTGGGAATATCTTTCTAAACCTTAGCAAATGAACGTAGATAAATCAGATAAAAATTTTACGAGTCGGTAATTAGTTTTAATCTTTGAGTGTTCTAACTAATACTGATTTGCCGCCAGTAACATTGGCATAAACAATACATTCACATTCTCTCCACTCACTTCCTTCAAAAGTTTCGATTGCTGCTGTGGGTTTACATTCTTTTACTTTTATTTCTGTGAGGAGTGGCTGAATCTTTTTGGTTTGTTCTGCTTTAGATCCTTCACATTCACTGCCACACTGTTCTGTGGAGTCATTTAAAATTTTTGCGAATAATTCTGCTTTGCCAACAGTGGAGGCTGCATCTTTGCAAGTATCTCTTAACATCAGTAGGCTTTGTTTTTCGATTGCTTTTTGGGATGCGCGAGCGGAGGATTTTACATAAAAATAATCAAATGGTTGTTTGCCTGGTTTATCTGGTAAACCTGCCCAACCTTCCCAAGGTTTGTCTTCGCGCGGAAAGTTTTTTTCACTAACTGCACAAGAACTTAAAAGTAAAATGGGCACAATAAAGAGTAATAGTTTATTCATAGTCGTAAGATTTTGCCAGCGATTAGAAATAGCAAGGAATATTTACGAAAAAACTTTTTCTTGCCAAATTTTAATCGTTCCAATAAGATACCGTTGGATTTGTATTTCTGCCTTTATCGTGACGTGGAGATTTCAAAAGATCTTACAGTGCCTATAAACTAAAAATTAGGAATAGGTATTCTGGTGTTGGATAAGAGTATGAATCCGTCGTGGGTTCGAATCCCACTATCTTTTACGGAAGATATAGCCAAGTGGTAAGGCAACAGACTCTGGATCTGTCTACACAAAACCAAAGCTGAAAGTAGAAAAAGTTCTCGCGCCGTTTGCGGCTAGTACAGAGTAAACGACACTCGAATTGGTACTTTGTAAAAATTCGGATACCGATAAAATTCGAATTCACCCATTCATGGTGAACCGGTGAATAGAGTTTTGCCTCAAGAATTTTTCCGTATTTTTTTCGAGGAGGACTTTTTCTACTTTCTTTGCATTAATTTTCAAGGAGAAATTTATGTTTACAATCATTCAGGAAGACGAAAGAGGACTTTTATTTAAGAATGGAAATTATACTAAAAAATTAAAAGCAGGTAAATACGTATTACCTGCATTTCTAGGTTATAGTCTGGTTCGAATGGATTTAAATAAACCTTTTCTTACAGAAAAAAATATAAATATTTTTTTAAAAGACGAATCGTTATTAGCCGAACTTTCGGTTGTGGAGGTAAAAGACTTTGAAATCTGTCTCCACTATGAAGATAATCTTGTTACAGAAGTTTTGAAACCCGGACGTTATGCGTTTTGGAATGTTTTAAAACAACATGAATTTCGTTTGATTGACACCCGTAATCCAATTCCATCAGATGAATTCAACCAATCCCTATTTACGAATTTAAAACTACAAGGTTATTATTACTCATTCCAAGTAGAAAACCATGAAGCAGGGCTTTTGTTTTTTAACGGCGTATTTCAATCTGTTTTGAAGGCAGGAAAATACTATTACTGGGTAGGCACTGTTACCCCCACTATTACAAAAATTGATCTCAGACAACAACAACTTGATATTGCTGGGCAGGAGTTAATGACCGAGGACAAAATCACTCTTAGACTCAACTTCACTTGTCAGTATAAAATTGTAAATCCACTTAAACAGTTAGAGATTAAAAATTTTCAGGAGCAAATCTATATTTGGCTGCAATTAATTCTCAGGGAATACATTGGTTCACTAAAGTTAGATGAACTTCTCCAAAAAAAACAAGAAATCGGAGACTTTGTTTTATCTAAACTCAAAGAAAAATCAGAAACCTTTGGACTTGAATTTACATTTGCCGGACTAAAAGATATTATCCTCCCCGGTGAAATTAAAGATATACTTAACCTTGTTTTAATTGCAGAAAAGAAAGCACAGGCAAATATCATTACCCGCAGAGAAGAAACAGCATCCACTCGAAGCCTTCTAAATACTGCGAAACTTATGGAAGAAAATCCAACCCTTTATCGTTTAAAAGAGTTGGAATACATTGAAAAAATTTCCGAAAAAATAAATTCCATTTCTCTTTCTTCTAGTGGAGGTTTTTTAGAGCAACTTTCTGGAATTCTAAATCTGAAAAAGTAGGTAATCTTTGTTATCCGCAGGAATTGGAATTAATTCAGGATCTTTAATGGCTAGAGTAATTGGGAGGAAAAAATTTTCTTACGATATCTGGGGGGATACTGTAAATATTGCGTCAGGTTTAGGATCGAATGGTGAACCGGAAAAAATTAATATTTCTCAACATACATATCAACTAGTAAAAGAGTATTTTGACTGTGAATATCGCGGGAAAATAGCCGTAAAGAACAAAGGAGAGATTGATATGTATTTTGTTGTTGGTAACAGGGTTTAAATGAAATACTGGTTACTACTGATTATTCTCGTTTCAAATTCCTGCGTTACAGTCGATGAAAATTTTGAAGGAAGACCGAAACCTATCTCTTTTTCGATTTGTTTTTGGAACGCAGAGAAATTGGACTCCAAAAAAGTAAAAATCTGGACTGGTAAAAAAAGTATTATCTCCGTTCTTGCGGCTAATTGTGATAATCTGGCATTTACTAATATCAAAACAGATCAGGAAAGTCTTTCGGATGATTTGGAAACACTTTTCTTGAAAGAAAGCTTAAACTATTCTTGTGAGGATAGCATTAACCGAATTGGGGATAATGATGAAGTTTTAAATGAAACTAAGTATATAAATTGTGCAAATCACAAGAAAGTGATAGAAATGAAGTTAGTGGATTATCCCGATTCTAAGAGAGATTTTAGAGCACCTCCTAGCTTCTTTTTCTTAGAGCTTACGAATGGAACGAAGGTTTCTATTTTACCCTTTCATTCTCGTGCAGGAAATAAAAATGAACTGATAGATTTTGAAAAAGTAGTCAATTTTGTTTATCAAAAATACTCAGAGAGAAAAACTTTTTTTGGTGGAAGTTTTTATACAGATATAAAATACCAATCCGATTCTTTTTTAAAGTCGCTTTTGTATTTTCAAATTCTAAAAAATTTAATTTCTGAACCAACGACATTTACTGGCGAAAAAAATGATCTGATATTTACGGATAATGTTTCCCAGCTCAATTGTATCGGAAAAGTTTTAAACCTAGATAAAATTTCACCTGATCTAGGTGGACAAAAAGAATTAGAAACGGTTTCTTCTCATTTGCCCGTAATTGCTAATTGTAAGATAAAATAGCTTATACCATCTTCTCTAAGAGGCAAAACTCATCAAAGGGGATAATTGATATTTTGTCCGAAATTTGTTTTTCAAAATTTTCCAAATGAACTTGGTAAAATTTAGGAATGGGAGTTCGTTCAGAAAAGTATTTGATAGCAGGAGAAAGATTTTTGTCACTCAGTTTACATTCGACAGCAAATAGAGGTTTTTTATTTTTAATTACAACAAAGTCTACTTCTCGTTTGTCGGTGTCGCGAATATACCGTAGTTCCATTTTTTGACCGTCGGTGTCCTCGTGGTAGTGGCAGAATTTTAATAATTGGCAGGCTACCATATTTTCAAAACGTGCACCCAAGTCCTCTACCTGGCTAAAATCCCAGAGATAAAGTTTTTGTTCTTTTTTGACAGCACGTATTTTAGGTGCACCGTACGGGGATATGGTGAAAGCATAGTAGAGAGAATCTAAAATTCCAACCCATCGTTTACAGGTTTTAAAATCAATTGATAAATCTTCAGCAAGTGCTTTGTAAGAAAGAGGAGATGCAATTCGACGCGGTAATTCTTCTGCGAGTAATTGAATTTTATCTAAGTCTTGTACATTTTCTAGGTCACGTAAATCTGTTTTTATTAACTTGTGGATACGCTCTATATGCCACCGACGCAAATATTTTTCACTTTTTTTATGAAAGGATTCAGGAAAACCACCAAACTGAAATAATCTTCGTAAATTTTCTTTTGTATTCCCAACTTCTTTTAGGGTATAAGGATGAAGTCGGTAGTAGTAATAACGACCAAGTAATGAATCTCCCCCTTTTCGGAAATGATCTAATCTAGCAGAGCCAGTAATTAAAAAAGAGTGGGAATTTTTTAAAGTATCATAAAATCCTTTTACTAAGTTTCGCCAATTTTTAAATTTATGAATTTCATCGAATACAATTAGTTTTTCTCTACCGGGCCAAAGTCTGTTTTTAATTCTATCTTGGTGGTCTTGAAAGTCCCAATTCAAATACGCGGGGTGTTTGTCTCTATAACCTTTTATCAAAGATTGTGCAAGGTATGTTTTACCTACCTGCCTTGGACCACCTAAAAAAACCATTCTCTCTTTTAAATCTTCCTCAATAAATGGAACTAAATAACGCGTGAGTAAAGTGGACATAGACCCAATATACTCATGTGTAAAATGGAGTCAATGCCAATTTACTAAATTATTCAGGATTCGACAAAGTTCCCACATCGCGCGGATAAACTCAAATAAGCTTTAAATAAAGTTTCTCTATCGGTGCAAATCAGTGGGAATCTTTTTTTCTAGTTTAAATAACCCTTGACAGAAAAAATTTATTAGTAAAAATGAATGCATGTTTGGAATCCGATTTATAAAAGTTCGTCCTACCGATTATGTAATTTTGTATCGCAAGGGAAAAATTCGTGCAGAAGGTACAGGTCTTAGTTTTTTCTATTATGCCCCTTCCGCAAACGTAGTGATAGTGCCTGCCGCCAGTGGAGATTCACCTTTTATTTTTAAAGAGACTACTGTGGACTACCAAGAAATAAATATTCAGGGACAGTTTACTTACCGCGTATTACAGCCAACAAAACTTGCCGGCTTACTCGATTTTGCCGTTGATACGTATGGTCGTTATACTGGTGATGGAGCTGAAAAACTCCCTGTGAGGCTAACAAACGTTATTCAAGTAACGATTCGAGAAAAACTTGCCGGTATGGATTTGCGAACAGCACTCAAGTCAGGAAGTGATTTAGTCGCCCATGTCAAGTCTAGAGTTAAGGATAACGAGTCTTTGGCGGCATTAGGAATTGAAGTAGTAGATTTTGCTATTTTAAAAATCAGTCCAACTCCCGAAATGTCTCGTGCGCTCGAAGCAAGTGCTAGAGAGACTCTTCTAAAGGAAGCAGATGAAGCGATTTATTTGCGTAGAAATTTTGGAGTAGAACAAGAACGTAAAATTAAAGAAAACGAGCTTCAAACTCAAATTGCTATTGAAGAAAAAAATCGTAAAATCAGGGAAGAACAAATGAATATCGAAATCGCTGTCCAAGAGAAAAAAAGTCTTCTGGAAGAGGCGAAGATGAATTCACAAAAAGCAATCCAAGAAAAACAAAATGAAATTGAAGCACAGAAATTAAAAGCAGAAATAGAAAGAGAACAAGAACGCAAAAAATTAGTTAGCCACCAAGCTGAGAATACAATTCAAATTTCTAAAGCACAAGGAGAGGCTCTTCGTCTTGAACTAAATGCACTTGTTGGACTTAGTCCTGAGTTACTTGAAGTACTTGCGGCAAATCAAATGAGTTCGCAGCAGATAGTCAGTCGTGCCATGCGTGATCTTTCGAAGAATGCCGCTAAAATTGGAAATTTGAATATTAGTCCTGATTTATTAAATAGTTTACTTGAGAAGCAGGGAGGTTAGTAATTTATGATTTCTAAGTTAGAAAGTAAATTTAGGAAATGAATGGAAATTGAAAAGATAATCCTTGTTATCCGTGAGACACGATTACAAGAAAGTGTGAAACGTTATAGTACAAAGGCACAGGCTAAGTTTTTTGTAAAATCCAGGGGGCAATCCTTTGATGATTATGAAAAAGAAGATTCAAATTATCAATATGCACGCGATAAAGTAGCCCACGCAATTCCTTCGGATATAAAATTGCAAGTCATAGATAGAAGTTTTCTTCCGAACTTTGTATTTGGACCAAAAGATGTTGTGTTGACTCTAGGACAAGATGGACTTGTTGTAAATACTGCCAAGTATCTAAATGGGCAACCAATTATTGCGGTAAATCCTGACCCAGAAAGATTTGACGGAATACTACTCCCCTTTCAAATTTCTACTCTTCCAACCGCAATCAATACACTTCTAAAAGGAAGCCCTCGTATTCGAAATATCACTATGGGCAAAGTGGAATTAAACGATGGACAATCGCTATTTGCCTTCAATGATTTTTACGTGGGTGCTAAAACACATATTAGTTCAAGATATACGATTAAATTTTCAGGTAGAGAAGAAAGGCATAGCTCAAGTGGAGTTGTGATTTCTACACCGGCAGGCTCTACTGGATGGATGAGTTCGCTTTTTAATATGGCAAAAGGAATTGCAGGGTTTAAAGGATTGAAAGCCGCCATAGATCCAACTAGGTTAGAATGGGATGAACGTAGGCTAATATTCATTGTCCGCGAACCGTTTCGCAGTAAGTGGAGTGGAGCTGACCTTGTTGCTGGAGAAATTTCGGAGCAAAATAAAATTATCCTCGAAAGTCATATGCCTGAGTCAGGGGTGATATTTTCAGATGGAATGGAATCAGATTTTTTGGAATTTAATTCAGGAACCACTGCAAGTATTGGTCTTGCTGATAAAATGACTAGACTTGTAGTGAATTAGGTTAATGCATCTTCTCCGCATAGTAAAAAATTGATTTAATTTTTTATTTTTCTTGCTATTTTTTTTTTTTTTCAAAACTAATAGCACATTAGGAGAAATTAAATATGATTCAAAAAGGAAAATTTTTGCGATTACTTATTTTATTATCACTCGTTCAATGCTCAAGTGTTACGATACCGACCGGTGAGAAAGATTATGCATTGACAAGTAAACCAACGTATCAGGAGAGAAAGGCTTTTTACTTAGCAGGGCTTATTGGAACCGCAACAGTAGATGTAAATGACGTCTGTAAAGGAAAAAAAGTTTTGCAAATGCAGTCACTAGCTACATTTGAGGATGGATTATTGGGTCTTATTACTTTAGTAATCTATTCTCCAAAGTCAGTAAGGGTATGGTGTGAATTATGAAAAAGAACTCCCTACTTTTATTTTTTATTTGTCTTTTTCTAATCGAGTGTCATGTAACTACATTTAAGAACACTAACGCTAACAATTCAAATGGAAAAGCTCATTCTAAATGGCACCATTTAATTATTCTGGATTTAATGGAAGTAAGTGACCCTGTGAATTTGAAAAAGGAATGTGGAACTGGGCAATGGTCGTCCGTTGAAGTGAAGAGAAGTTTTTTAAACACTCTGGCGGAGATTATTGTAAATTGGGTACTCCCTATTTGGTATCCTAAGACTGTAACGATTACTTGTGAAAATACAAACTAGTCTTTTGTTATTGTGTAAAGTCATAAACGCCGAATTTTTATTTCTTTACACAAATTCTTTTTTCGAAATTTATCTTAGATAAAAACAACATCTTATTACCCAGATTTCTAATGAGAATTGAAATAGGTTATATGAATATTGACTAAAATCGGTTTACAAATTAACAAAAAATGGGGTTTGGGGCGATTAGCCCCAAGCGATGCACTGAGCTTTTGTCGAAGTGTCGCCGACAGGCAATCCCTATCTACTCCAGATTTCTAATCAGCGCTAGCGAGATTAGAAATCTGGATATTAAATTAATTTCCTTGCACCAAAAGGATACTTCTTTATTAAAAGAAGGAATCATGAAATTACAAAAAAATATTTTGAAACAATTTAGTTTAACTCTGATAATTCTGAGCTTATTATTAGCTACGTGTAATTCTCTCCCTGAAAAACCAAAGACAATTCCAAAAGATGATTATACTTATTTAAATCAATACTTAAATTCGTTTATTCCAGCCCAAATGAAAGATGCGGATATTATTGGATTAGGCGTAAACGTGATTTCCGACAAAGAGGTATTATTCTCTAAAGGATTCGGATTTTCGAATAAGGCAAAAGGGTTAAAAGTAACTGCTGATACTATTTTTCGTGTAGCCTCTGTTTCTAAAATTGTGAATTTAGTAATTACAATGAAATTAGTCGAAGAAGGAAAATTAAATTTAGATACGGATATAACAAAGTATTTACCTGAACTAAAATTAAATTCAAGGTTCGAAAAATCTAAACCAATTACAATTCGCTCAATTCTAACTCATCATTCAGGAATTCCGTCTGATAGGATGAAAGGTTTTTTCTCAAAAGGCAAAACCAATTCTTTAGAAAAATTAATTTCTGATCTAGATGGGGAATACGTTAGTTATCCACCAAACAAAATTTTTTCTTATTCGAATCTCGGTCATTCTATTTTAGGACGTATAGTGGAAAAGGTTTCGAATGACATATACTCTAACGTTGTAACTAAAAAAGTATTTTTACCACTTGGGATGGATCATTCTTTCTATGAAATTAATCAAAATCAAAACTTAGATTTTTCGAAGGGATATGGATTTGGTGGAACCGAGATAGAAGAAGCAAAACTTAGAGATTTACCCGCTGGTTTTTTAAATTCTTCCGTGAATGATCTTTCCAAATTCATTCAAATGTTTTTGAATGATGGAAAAGTTGGAAAGCTAACTTTTTTAAAAGAATCTACACTAGAGCAAATGTACCAAGTGCAAAATGGCGGTAATCCTTATGATGATGAATTTCAAATTGGACTTGGTTTTTTCTTAAATACATTCGATTTAGGAAATGAAATTTTTACCTTACAACATGGGGGGGATACATTTTTATTTCACTCTATGCTCGGAATTCTACCAAGACAAAAACTAGGTGTAATTACGCTTTCTAATTCAATCACTTCTGCATCTCTCGTACATCAAGTTGCGAAGAAGTCTTTAGAGATTTCACTCGAGACAAAGTTTGGTCACAAAAAATCTTACGCAAGCACACGCGACGGATTTAAAATTGATATGTCTTCCTACGCAGGAGTTTATCAAAATGGAAACTTGATGGAAGTAGAAGTAGAAGATGGAAAAGTTTTTTCGAGGCTAACAACGGGTGCGCGCTTTATATTGCCCAATAAAGAAAACGAATGGCAACTCGCAAATATAAAACTATTCGGGCTATTTAATCTTAGCCAGGGAAATTTATTATTAAAATTTAAGACTATCGGAGATGACAAACTTCTATTTATGAAAGTTGGTGGAACGGTTATGATTTGGGGGAATAAAATTTTACCGTCAAAAGGAAAAATTCCAGATGTATGGGAAACTCGTGTTGGAAAATATAAAATTCTAAACGATGATGCGGATAATTCCGGTATGCTAGCAAATCCTGAATTAAAAATCGAGAACGGATTTTTAGTTTTTCAAAACAATGGATTGCCGGCGGCGAATATTCCCTTTAAACAGAAAATGGCTCTGCAAATTATCAATGATAAGGAAGCAGTCATTGCCGGTTTGGGAAGGGGAAAGGGAGATACTGTTTCAATTCGAACCGTTGGCGGTAAAGAACTGTTAACCTATTCCGGTTATGATATGGAGAAGGTGAAGTAATGCTCAAACCATTTGCTCAAGGTCATTAAGTTAAGGGAACCTCTCAAAGAATACCACCAATGGACACCGATAAAAGAACGATGAAAAATGAAAACAACTTACGAATATTAAATAAATATCGTGTCTTTTATCGATGCTCTCGGTGTTTTAGGTGGTAATCTTTTAATCCTGCTGAATCGCGCCTTGTATGCTGTTGAAAATTCTATCCGACCAAGTTCCGCCTACTTTCACGTAAACCGCTGGTTCGCCTATTGGTGCATTGACGGTAAAAGTTCTCCCGCCTATGATAGTCTTTCCAGTGAAAGCATGTTTCCATTTACCTTTAGGAAAATAACCAGTAACTGTTTCAGCGCCTTTTTCGTAAACGGGTAATACTAATAAGTCTTCGCCTACCATGAATTGGTATTTCAAGTCGTATGTATTAGAATCGGATGGATAGTTTAGATAAGGATGACGAATCACTGGATAACCCTTTTCCTTTGCTTCCTTTACCAAGTGCGCAAAATAGTCCTTTAGCGCATAATGAATTTTTCCGAATCGAGCAAATGCTTTTACACTCAACTCATCAGAATTATTTTCAGGGTAAGGAATCTCATCCCTATTTTTCTTGTTATAGACACTCGAATAAACTTGATTGAATCTCGCAGGGACATTTCCTTCGTGAGTGCGGTATATTGGAGTAAATGCATTCATTTCTGACCAACGTCTATTTAACTCTTCGGTTCGGTCGTAAGATGGAAAATACCAAGGTGGATTTTTTAGTCCTGTGTAACCACCAATATCGCTGTGGTTAATAGCGATTCCACTTATACCACCAGAATTTAATCCAACAATAGTAGAGGCTAATCCATCGTTTTCCCCAAATGTTACCATTTGGTCTCCAAGCCAGAATGCGGTAGAATAACGATTAGACCCTGTATAACCTGCGCGGGTGAAAAATACAATTTCTCCTTCTTTGCCAGCTTCTCGAATTGCTTCTCGGTTGACTTTTGCCCAATCTACTGGATAGATATTGTGGTAGACTTCTGCTGAAATTCCACTGTGGAGTTTTGCGTCAAATGGGAGCCATTCGCCAAAGTCAGCCATCCAACCCGAGAGCCCTTGTTCGATCATATTTTTTTTGATAATATTTTTTGTCCAAGTAACAGCATCTGGATTTGTTAAATCAATTAAGTAAGCAGGAAAACCGATGGATTCAATTCGGTAATCTTCTCCCTTTTGATTTTTCACTAAGTAACCTTTTTTCTTTGCTTCTTCGAGCATGGGATTTTTAAATAAATCAGGCTCTCTGTTGGGAACACATTTGCTAAACGGGTTAAATCGCTTGTAGCCGCAAGAGTTCGGTTGTATGATTGGTTGCTTCGGACTATCCGATTCATTTGTATCTGCTAAAAAGGAATTGATGTAACCCAAAACTTTTACTCCCTCTCGATTCATCTCGGAAGTAAAATTTTTAAAGTTAGGATACGCAGGTTCTGGATTTCCCTCTGAATCTTTTAGTTCAGATTTTTCCTGTGCATACCATCTCCACTTCAGTTGATCACCAAAACCAGTTACACGTCTTCCTACCCAATCCTGAATCCAGAGCGCAGTAACTGGGTTACCCGCAAGTTTTGCTTCTTCTACAACTTTTTTAACTTTTTCCGTTCCGCCCTGTAACCCAAGCCAAGTTCCATAAGCCCAATCTGGTAGACCTTGGTAACGACCCGTTTTTGCGGTGAAAAATTCAATGAGTTCTAGAGGGTTATCTGAAACCCATATAGTTCCTTTTAGGTTGTTTTCCCAAAATAAAACTTGCACGTAATCATTTTTTTCAAAGTTAAATTTGGAGTATGCGCTATTTTCGAAATAGACTGATCTATGATTTGTAGAAATATAATGCGGCATAGGAGCATAACTAGTGAATTCGTTACCACCTGCTCCTTGTGTGAGGTTTGCACCAAAAGTAATCGGTTGATCCCCTCTTCCAATTCCTTGCTCTTCGGTAAAGATAAACGGGGATTTGCCCTTCATGTTGAAATGAGTGTATTGTTCCCCAAAACCAAAGAATTGTTCTTCTTTTACTGATTTATAAATTAGATTAATTCTATTCACTTTTTTATCAGAGACAGTCACAAAAAAATTCAAAGTTTTATTATTTTCTTCGGTTAAAACCATGTCATAGGTCATGTAACAATCTCTATCATGAAGGATTCCTGAAATCTTTATTGCAGATGGAAGATGTTCTATAGAATCAATCGTTTGATTTTTACATTCTAATTTATATCTGTCTTTAAATTTAAATGCGGCTAATTTGTATTTAACTTGTGCATCCCCTATCGCAACAGTAATAAAAGGTTGGTCGAGAGGAAATTCTACAAAGGAAAATTTTTCATTGAAAACTTTTAAATTTTTTCCGTCTATTATGTATTGGATATTGGAACCTATCTCCCCTTTTTCGGAGACTTCCTTTAATACGCTCATACCCTTTTTCATAGAGCATTGTAGGTACATAGACATAAGGATACATAGTACTATTTTTTTGATCATAATAAACTCCTAATTTTTGCTATCTTATTATTTCTTTTTGTCAATTCCACCAACTCTTGGAGCGGCAGAAGCGGCAGCATTTGCTCCATAAAGAGAAACGGCTTGTTTGGGGAGATTTGATTTTCTCCATTCAAACCAGGAACCTTGATAAGTATGAACATCTTGGTACCCAACTTCTTTCAGCATAAGAGCGCATAAGCAGGATCTTGCCCCATTATAATCATAAAGAACAGTTGTTCTTTCTGGCATAAACGGAAAACCTTGCAATCTTTTGATGAAAATTTCGCGGGTAATAACAAATCCTTCTTGGTCATAAAAAGTCTGCCAGTCCCAAAGAAAAGCCCCAGGAAGTCTACCGGATAACGTTCCCGGTTCAGGACTTGTTAAACGAGGAAGTTTTCCATCGTATTCTTCTTTCGTCCGAGTATCGAAAATCTGGAGACGGGTTAGATTTTTTTCCATAAATGCTTTGTCTACTACACCAGGGAGAGGTTTTGGTTTTTCACTTGGTTCGAAATCGAGCAAACGACTTCCTTTCTCGGTTTCTCCCTCAATTGGCCATTTTGAGGCTAACATATAGGCTTCCCGAAAACCGATTGCACGTAATAGATAGACCATCCTAGCGGAAAACATTCCCATTCCTTCGTCATAAACGAGAACTCTCGATTTACCCGATTCATTAATTAATGCTAGAACACCCTTGAGAGGGCTATACATTTTTTTTTGTGATTCCGTATCCGATCCAAATGCTTTTTTGATGAAAGGAAAATAATAAGCACCTTTTAGTGTGCTTTCTTCATAGGCAGCTTGTGTTCTGCAGTCGATGATAAAATCATCCTTTTCAATAGTCGTTTTTAAAAAATTCCAGTTTGACAATGCTTATTCCTTTCCTAATATTAAGGCTCTCATGCCATTTAAAAAAAGCCTTATTTTTTGTGTTATTTTTTTTTATAAAAAGTAACATGAGACATAAGTAAAAAGAATGACTTTTACAATGCAATTTCTATTTAATAGTTGCATAAAAATGGAATGAATTAGAGCATCCTTGATTTAATTCATATTAGGTTTACCGGATTGGCTATAATGGTCTTAAGTTATTAGTTTGAGATTTTGTTTCGTTGTATTTTGGGAGCGGCAAAAAAACTTTGATCTGTTTAAGGACAGGAACACGAATTGATAGAAATTAATTTTAAGGGAAAAAAGGAATAGTATGACACAGGTTAGACAAAACCAGCGGTATTATATTCAGGATAAAGAAAAATTTTTAGTAAAAGTAGAGACTAATGCCGGTAAGTCGGTAGAATGTTTATTGAACGATATTTCCGTGAGCGGTGCATGTATTATTTTAGATAAACAGATTTTTCTTGCAAGGGATAGAGAATATCCATTCCATATTTTAAGACGTCAGTCCGATGGAGAATTGGAAAATATTGCAAGTGCAAAAGGTAAGATTATTTGGTATTTATCAAAAGAATTTCGAAATCAAGATATGATATTTTTAGGAATCGAATTTCAAAATAAAATTCCTCTCCCCGAAAGTATTCTTTCTGAAGCAGGGGCTTCCGCGTAGTGGAGTTAACTCTATTTGAATCAAAAATTTCGGATAACTTAACGTTAAACGATAGAGACTCAAGGCGAATGGATCGTGTTATTTCAGATATTTCCCAAAACACGGGAATGGAAAAACAGGAAATTTTAGATTTTTTGGTTTATGGAGCAGAAAAAGAACTAGAACAGTTGCAAGTTTCTTATGATTGGGAAAAATTTCGCAGGCAAATACAAAGTAAACTCAAGAAATAGAAAACTAATATTTCTCTCTAAACAGTAATTTTCCGAGGAAAGTCCCCATTAGCCCGACTAAGATAACGGGAAGGATATGCACCGAGAGTGTATGCGTTGGAAGTTCATTAGAACATAAAAAAGAAACTCCTATAATACTCATTGAGGAACTAGCGGTTACCACCCAAAAACCAATCCAATTCTTTTTTAAAGGAAGTCTTCTATTGATGATATAAATTAAAACAGAAGCAGAAGGAACACTCATTAGCAAAATATCTTTAGTGCAATAGTGATAAGAAAAATTAGTGGAGACCGAAGCTTCCATGTTCAAAAAAAATCTAATAAGTATAGTAAAGACCCAAATAGAGAAAAGTGTAACGGGGGTAAATAAGAATTTGCCTTTAACTTTATTTCCAGGTATACTTGTATAAATAGCAACAAATCCGCAAGAAATAACTGTCAAAAAAGCAAAAACTAAGTCAAATTTATATTCAGGAATATATAAAAAGGAAAAATTTTCGGAACGGTTCCAAACAAAAATTAGGACTGTCACCGAGGCAAACAATGCCCATATCAAAAAGATAATCCAGGAAGGAAAAATTCTTTTGACAGGTATAAGATGGGAGGTAATAGATTGAATTAATTTCTCTCTTTTCATTTTTTTGCCAGCCTGCGCAAAGTATGATAACCTCGATGTGCAATTACTTTTACGTTTGCTTCAGATAAATTGAGCTTAGCCGCAGTTTGTTTAATACTGAAGCCTTGGATTTTTAACATCTGTATGATTCGTTTTTGTTTACCCGGTAAGTCATTGATAAGGCGGATAATTTCATTTGTCCTGTCTATCTCATCTGATTCTATTTTTTCCACTGCCGTTAAAGATTGTATTTCTGCTTCGATTATCTTTGAATTCTGTTTGTGAATTTTTTTATAATACTTTACTAGAATATTTTTTGCGATCGCATACATCCAAGGGTAAAATGGTTTAGAGGGTAAATAGGTATGTCTTGAATTATGAATGGCAAGTAAAATTTCTTGTAAAACATCTTCTCTATCATCAAAAGATCCGATTCGGTTAGCTAAAAATTTAGAGAGGGTAATACTGATTTGATTCAAAAGTATACGGTAAGAGTCTGACCTGCCAGACTGAGATTCTTCCATTAAACGCGAAATTGGGTCTTGTTTTTCTGCCATACTATTTTTACTATTATATTGGAAGTATAGTTTGGGAGAAAGTAACAAAAA
>JAGOHK010000038.1 GCA_017996175.1 Leptospiraceae bacterium | reverse complement strand
AAAGAACAGACGAATATGGCGGAAACTCTGAGAACAGAGCACGTTTTGTAATTGAAGTAACAAAAGCAGTCGCAGAAAAAATTGGAAAAGAAAAAACAGGAATTCGTATTTCTCCTTACGGTGCTTTCAATGACGTTGGACCTTTTCCTGAGACAGAAGAGGAATATTCCTATTTGGCGACAAAGCTAAATGAAATCGGAATTGTTTATATTCATCTTGTAGATCATTCTTCTATGGGAGCTCCAAAAGTAGAGCCTTCTACAGTTCAGAAAATCCGCGAGAATTTTAAAAATTCTATTATTCTAAGTGGTGGCTATGATAGAGTTAGGGCAGAAAAAGATTTAGAATCTAAAGCTGGAGATCTAATTGCATTTGGAAAACCTTTCCTTGCTAATCCTGATTTAGTCACTCGTTTAGAGAAAAATGCTCCCCTAACAAGTCCTAGTATGGATACATTGTATACTGCTGATGCAAAGGGTTACACTGATTATCCGGTATTGGAAGAAGTTTTAGCTTAAAACTGGATAACATGAACTCAATGTAATGAGAGATTACTCATTGTCACCCCCGAAATTTTCTGTCGGGGGTCTCAATAACTGTAAAATGCTACTTAGAACTAGAGATTCCCGATATCGCTTGGCGGTAGCGGATGCAGAAGTATCGCATCGGGTGGAATTTCGGGAATGACAATTTGAATTACTCTTTAGTATTATTCAGAATTCTTACATCGAATTCAATGACTTCTCAAAATAATCTTTTTACTCTTTCCTTACCCATAATTGACTAGAAAGGTTTGTGACTTCACCAACTAAGCCGTATCTTCTGGGATACAGGCAATTATCCGCATTGCATACGTTAGAAATAATTTACATCAACCCCTTCGCTTGATATCCATGTTCCATCTTTAATTTGTGTTTCACAAGGTGTTTTATTTATTGGAACAATTGGTGTATAGGAATAAATATTGTAAGTATTTTCTTTTTGTTTTAACTCTACAAGTCCTGAAAACTTTATAGATTTTTTTATTTGTTCATCAGTGTTCCATTCAAGATCTGCAGTTCCTTCTAAATTTATGATTTCCTCATTTTCACTTTGTGCCCATTTCCCATACATTTTGCCACCACCATAATGACCACTACCACAATATCCGTTGAAAGTTCCGCCAGGATACAACTCTAAAGCAAAACGATTCTCAATGTCATTGGGTATACTAAAAATTGCTCCTTTAGTTTTAATCATTCCTAAAGAGTTGGGAGCTGTTAATATAATTTCATTGCTTAAAAAACCGCCAAACACCCAACCCTTTTTGTCATTCCATTCAATTTTTGACCAACTACCTTTACGATTAGATATTTCAATTTCCTTTTCGTCTATTTCTATAACTGAAACTGTAGCTCCATACGGTACAACTGTTACAATAGAGCCTTCAACTGAGGGCGTATTTCTGATTTTCAAGCCCCCATCTGCATTTACATATCTGGTAGCTGGTAAATTCATATTTTCTTTGAATTTATCTTTGCAAGATATTGAAAAAACTAATATTATACTTATAGCAATCTTTGAAATGAATGTTTTTTTTGTCATTTTGCAATCTCCTAATCAAACAATTATATTCGTAACATGCATTGCGTTCATCGTTAAAAGTCATAACTACTAGCAAATCCTGTGACGAGTTAAATATACTCAGAACAGATTGGTTTTCGGTTTCTTTATCCTGTAAATCTTGTTAATCCTATCTAAAAAAATTTTCTGTACCGGAAACCAATCTCGCTTGTGTATAGCTATTACCTTTAAAGTAATCAAACTCCAATATGCCTACCTCGGTGCGGTTCGTGAGTCTGTCGAATCCATCATCCGTGTTAATTTTACGCCGGTTCTTTTTCCCACAATTTCATTTTAATAAAAAATACTGCTGAAACCAAAATGAATGCAATGGATATGTATTGGGATTGAGAAAAACCATGCCAGTAATAGCCGGTGAGAAAAGTTGGATTCCCATTTGCATCTGGAATATTTACCATTTGCGGTGGATCAATAAATGGAAACACTGCTTTATTCACACGTAGGAATTCAATACAAAGACGGGCTAATCCGTGTAAGGCGATGTATTGGAAAAAGATACTCCATTTTTTGAAGTTTTGAAATCTTGCGTAGTAATGAAAATAGAGAAAGAATAAAAAGGAAACTGCTGATTCAATGACTGGCGTATTCCAAACAGGAACTCCGGAAGGGTGAGCGCCTTTGAAATTAAAGACGAGTAGGGGAATATTAGCGTCTGTATGAAAACCGTAACATCCGTCCCCTGAAACGAAGCAACCCAAACGACCGATTGCATATCCAATCGCCATCGTGGAAGCCATTCCATCATAGTATTTTCCTAGATCGTATTCATTCATCTTTAAATAAAAATAAATAAAAAGAGTCCCAAATAAGAATCCACCGTAAAATACAAGTCCGCCCCCGTTGAATAGAGAGCTCCATAGCCCCATGCTATTTTTGCAAACGTGGCAGGCTGGGTCATTTAATTCTTGGAATCCATTCCAATGAGTCCAAGGGTAGGAAAACATTCCAGGGACTACGAAAATCTGATCCCAGATTTCAAAGATGTAAAAAATCTTCGCTCCAACTAGTGTTCCGAGCACACCTAGAAATACGATCGTATCAGCTGCTTCAGGCACTAGACCTTTGCGTTTGTATTCTGCGGGAAGAAGTTTTGAGCCGGTTAAAAATGCGATTAGCATTAAAATGGAAAAGGTGGAAGGACCACCCCAGATGCCTTCAAGAAAAGGAATTGGTATTCTATCTATCATATTATTTACCAGAGATGAGTGTTTTAATTTCGAATCAAGAGGAAAAAAACTAATCTATATTTATAAATTCCTGTGGGTTAATTGGTGCATCGAGACCAATATGAACTTCATAGTGTAAGTGAGAACCGGTCGCTTTTCCAGTAGCCCCTACATGGGCAATAATGTCCCCTCGTTTTACAATATCTCCCTCCGCCACAAAGAGTTTGGAGCAGTGACCATACATTGTAAAAAAGCCATTTTCATGGTTAATTCGAACGTGCATTCCGAGTCCGCCGTCAGAAACAAATGCCTCTGCAACAACACCCGGTGCTGTCGCGTAAATCGGAGTTCCACTGGCTGAGGCAAAGTCTATTCCATTGTGAAATTCCCCTACATCAACGTAAAATGGATCTTCTCTATGTCCAAACGTAGAAGTAATCAGCCCAACTCCAGGACCCAGTGGTCTTCCCCTTGGCATAGATTCGAAAATACTTTCTCTGGTTTCAAGGTAGTCCATGGAGCTTTGGAAGTTTGCTTTTAATTTCGAGAGGCTGGCGTAAATACCTGCAAATTTCTCGACCGTGTAAATATAGATTTTCATATTCGATGAGAGTTCTGTATCTTCAGTAGCAAGTTTCTCAGAAGATTCCTTCAAGTGCCCAAACTCTTCGCTAATTCTACTTTCTTTTAATGATTTTTCCCATGTCACTTTACTTAAGTCTTCCGTTTCAGATACCAATTCGTCGATTGTGCTTTCTAAGATATTTGCCATCAAATCGTGGTGTAAAAAGAAAACCTTTTCTGTATTTCCACGAATATAAAGATCTAAGTGATTATTTCGAGTATAAAGGTAGTATCCTAAAAAACTTAACCCTAAAATGAATAGACTAGAAGCGATAAAAAGCAAAAATCCTAATAAATAATGGGAAATTTCAATTTTTACAATAGTATCATTGGAGTGTGGAATTAGCAGAAGGGATATTTTTGTTTTGCCAAAAGTATGAACTTTTTTGAAAGTTTTTTGGGATTCATAGTACTTGAGAGTCAATCTCTCAAGCAAACTGAGTTTATGTTCCGATAATTCCATTATAGCTTACGTATCTATTAAAGATTCCAATTTGCAACTATAGCATTTATAGTCAATTTATACTTGATTTTAATAGATAAAATCCTAGCTTAGACAATATACACATGATAAAATTTATAGCAAACCTTTTTAAAAAAAAGCCTCAAACAGTCGAAAATATTCTAATCTATCCAGAAGGTAAGCGTTACTACAAAGATTCTCATATCATTCGAAAGAACTTAATTGATGAGGATGCTCTAAAAATTATGCATAGATTGACCAAATTCAATCATAAAGCATTTTTAGTAGGCGGTGGCGTTCGAGATATACTACTTGGAAAAAAACCCAAAGATTTTGACATAGCAACTAGTGCTACCCCAAACCAGATAAAGAATATATTTAATAATTGTCGTATCATCGGAAAACGATTTAAAATTGTCCACGTAATGTTCAAAGGTAAAATTATCGAAGTATCGACATTCCGATCTCTTCCTGACCACAGACTCGGCAAACAAACGGAAGATAAGGATTATCTGCTCAGACGGGATAATAATTACGGAACCGCAAAAGAAGATGCGGCTAGACGGGACTTTACAATCAATTCTCTTTATTATGATCCCAGAAATGATTCCATCATAGATTTTGTTGGTGGATTTGATGACATCAAAAATAAAGTTCTAAAAGTTATCGGAGACCCAGATGTTTCTTTCAAAGAAGATCCTGTTCGTATGCTTAGAGCCGTGAAATTTCAGATGTTACACGGACTCAATTTAGATAAGGAAACAAAAGCCGGAATCAAAAGAAATAGACTTGAATTAGAAAAAGCATCTTCTTCCAGAATGTTAGAAGAGTATAATAAAATATTTCGTACTTGGCGCACCTCTGAGATTTTTCAGGGACTTGCAGAAAACCATTTGTTAGATGTACTTTTTAAAGAAGCGTTAGACGTATCCAAAAAAAATCCCAACTGGCAGAAAGATTTTTTGGACTCCAACATCGGTAAACGCTTAGTAATCGCTGATCGGATGTTACAAGAAAGAGAAGAGCTAACATCTGTTATCTTCTTTTCACTTATCTTTTGTGATTTAATTAACGACGCATTTGAAAAAGATAAGAACAAACAGAACATGGTTCATTCAATTAAAACTGCAATTGAGCCAATTTGTAATAGAATGGAAATTCCTAAAAAAGACAAAGAAAGACTTATTAAAATTTTTGCTAGTCAGAAGAGATTTTTCAAAACAGAAGAGAACAACCCTACACATAACGAAGTATTTCGTAAGAAGGATTTTTTCTACGAAGCTTTTATGTTTTTTAAAATCAATGCGTTAGCCGTTAAAGATGAGCAAGCGATTCAATCTGCTTTCTTCTGGGAAATTTCTACTCGCAATAGACCAAAACCATCTCAGAGAATGATTCATAACGAAGCGGGAGCAGGCGAGCGAGAAAGGTTTAGATCATTTCGAAATGATAGAAAACCCAAACGTTTTAGTAAGCCAAATCATAATCATAAAGATTCTAATCCTAGTCATTCAGCTAGTAAAGTAGAGAAAGCTGAAAAAATGGAAGAAAAAAATTACCCTAAAGAGCAAGAAGAAAAGAAAATTCCTGTAGCGAAGTCTGCTGAAATACCTGCAGAAGGAGCAAATCCTCCTAAAGACGGTAAACCTTTTAAGCGAAATAAATATAGAAATAGATTTAGAAAATACGGTAACCGTCCTAAAAAAACACAGGGAGATGCAAAATCCTCTGGCGAAAATTCGGGAAATTCTGGGGTCCAGGCAGAAACGAGCTCATAAATAAAGAAGGGAATGTGTAAAAGTATGAATTTCTCACAGTGCGCACTGAGAACACAGAGAAAAGAACCAATACTCTCTGTGACCTCAGTGAGAGATATTTTCTTTGCTTTTACATAGTCCCAAAATCTTTTTGCATTGAGGTGAGGAAAATGAAGTATAAACTCATTTTTATTTTGTTAGCATTTAGCCTGCTTTCCCAAGAAAAAGAAACTCCAATTTATATACACCAAAGTAAAAATGATCCTCAGTATGGGGCTAATATCCGTAAATCAGAGGAAATGTTAAATAAGAATATCTCAAAGGCAAATGAAGCTTTGGGAGAGTATTCAACTATTCTTTCTATGAAAATTGGTACGCTTCCTCATAAAACAATTCTTACCAAAGGCATTACTCAGGGTAATGATTGTTTGCCTTTAAAAAAACGGTACGAACCAGCGAATTGTATTAAGATAGAACAATTTGATTTTATTGAAGGGGAAAGGGGAGAGGCGCAAGGACAAAAAAATAAGTCTATTACTTTATTTTTTGACAATAACGTTAAACCAGAAGGGGATCGAGATGTTCCTTCTACTGGAAAACTTTTAAAGATTAAAAGTCGGTTTTTTTCCCATAATATTTATACTACCGATAAAAAGATGGTGGAAGTTTTAGATGCCGACCCTTTGGGAAATCCAGACCATGACGATAGAATCTTTATTACAAGTCAGGTCGATGGGGAGTCTTATAACTCTAGTTCGGAAATTCTAGAAGATGGGTCGCAAGCCGGAAAATATAGTTTAAAAAGTTTAGAAAATACAAAATCAAATCCACTGCGTAATCATTTCAAACGAGAGGCTTATATCAAACATCTTCTTTCGTTTGAAAAAATCCTTTCCAAAATTTTTCATTCTAATGAAACTATGGGTGGGAAAAAAGAAAAACAGCAATAAATTGAAAATTTTTTTCTCATTAGCAATCTAATTTGTATGGGTACTTTATATAATAGAATTCATTAACTGACCTTATGCAAAATTGAGAATGTAAGGTGAATAATTAACGCGAAAGGAGTTTTTTATGGCAAATGATTTAAACAATGTAATTCTAATTGGAAGATTGACAAGAGACCCTGAGTTTAAAACCGTAGGTCAAACATCTCTTGCTAATTTCAGCATAGCGAATAATCGAAGTTATATGGACAACGGTACAAGAAAAGACGCCGTCAATTATTTTGAGTGTATTGTTTGGGGCAAACTCGCTGAAATCTTGAAGCAGTATGGAGGTAAGGGCAAACAGATTATGGTAGAAGGAAGACTCGAACAAAATATTTGGGACGGGCAAGACGGCAAAAAACAGAGTAAAATTCGGATTCGGGTAGAAAATTTTCAGCTACTAGGTGGACGAACCAATTCAGATTCTACAGGAAGCCCACAAGCGGTTTATGCTGATTCTCCGCCATCGGGACATTTTATGCCAGAAATAGATGAAATTCCTGCCGAAGATATTTTTTAAATTAATGCGGCTGTGCAAAAACAAAAATTTTCCCACAGAGACACTGAATCACAGAGAGTTTTATTGAATTTTTTTCTAAGATATACTCAGATTAGATTGGTTTTCGGATTTTTAATCCTGTAAATCTTGTTAATCCTGTCTAAAAAAATTTTCTTTACTGAAAACCAATCTGGCTTGCGTATATTATGTAAGTGTCTAGAATATCCCCATAAATTTACATTAAGGTCTAATATATTATTAGCCTCTGTGGCATATCTTTTTACAAAGTCTCATTAAATTATATCAATAGATACAAGGGTGATATCATCTTCAAAATTGGTTGATTCATCGTTTGTATCTCTGTAATTTGTAACATCTTCAATCATTGCTTCCAAAAAATCTTTACCTTTGAGCTTACGATTTTCTTGGATGAATTTTTTAAAATTCTCTTCCCCATAAAATACCGCGTCATTTATTTCTTTTCTGACTTCTAATATCCCATCCGTATACAGTAATATTTTATCTCCTAAATTAAAGGTGTGAGTCTCGTCATTACAATGAATATTAGGAAAAGCTCCCAAGATTTTTCCTTTGGGTTGCATTTCTATGTAGGGAATAGATTTATTTTTTAGTAAAATTAGAGCAGGGTGCCCTGCGCTACTAAATGTAATTTGTCTTTTTTCTAAGTTGATATAACAATAACCTGCGGTTACATATCCTTTGCCGGCAATTCCATACAAAGTTTCGTTCATTTTCTGAAGGAGTTTAGCTGGTTCCTTCGCAAATTCTTTATGCATTTTAAATGCTAGTTTAACCATGCCCATAATAATGGCTGCCGATACTCCGTGTCCGGCAACGTCTGCAATTAATACACCAATTTCCGATTTGCTAATACTATGAAAGTCATATAGATCTCCTCCAACAGTTTGCATGGGCAGATAGGTAGTATTAATTTTAATTCCCTCCAGAGTTGGTATTTTATCCGGCAGAATATCCTCTTGGATTTTTTTGGCGGTTTGTAATTCCTTTTCCATTGTAATCAAACGACTATTATCCTCAATGGCTCTCTTAATAGAAAGTTGATTGTGGATACGACTGATTAGCTCTTTCTTGTGGAATGGTTTGTGAAGATAATCATTTGCACCGTATTCTAAACCGAGGATAATATCGCTTACCTGATTCTTTGCTGAGAGAATGATAATTGGCAACGTATGGATTGGGTATTTTTCCCTAAGTATTTTGCAAACTTCATAACCAGAAAGTTTTGGCATCATTATATCTAAAAGAATTAAATCAGGAACTTCATTTTCCACAAGTTTTAATGCACTTTGTCCATTATTTGCGGTTAATACTCGGTAACTGCGATCTTTTAAGTGATTGACCATTACTTGCAGATTGATAGGTTCATCATCGACTGCAAGAATAGTGTAACGTTGTGCGAGTTTTTCTTCCTTAGGTATGTCAATGATTCTATCTAGAGGCTCTTGGGTTTTTGACTGAACCTCGGGAATAAAAAAACTTCCATTCTTTTCGGGCTCATTTATTTTTCTTATTTTTTCTTCTGAACTCAAAGTTGGAATTGTAAAGTAAAAAGTAGACCCTTTATTTATCACGGAGTTAACCCATATTTTCCCCCCATGTAGTTCTACTAGTTGTTTTGTAATTCCAAGTCCGAGACCAGTTCCGCCATATTCTCTTGCTATAGAGGTATCCATTTGTTCAAAGGATTGGAAAATTACTTCGTATTTTTCTTCTGGAATTCCTATACCGGTATCTGAAATATAAACCGTCGAAAAATTATTTTTGTGATCTGCAAAAATTCTAATTTCCCCTGATTCGGTGAACTTTATTGCATTTCCTATTAAGTTATGAAAAATTTGAATGATCCGATTTTCGTCTGCCTCTATTTCAGGGAAATCATCTGGAATTGCATTGGTTAATCTTAAATCTTTATCAGTGATTAATGGTTCAGAAAGTTTTAGAACAAGGTCTGCAATTTGTTTTAAATCAATTTTTCTAATTTGTAATTCTATTTCATGGTTTTTTAATTTCGAAAAATCTAAAATATCATTCACGAGGCTATTCAATCTTCGCCCGCTTGAAACAATTAGAGAAAGATTTTGTTTTGTATCTCTAGAAAAATCTTCGGTTGAATCGTCTAACATCGATTCTGCGATACCAATGATACCGTTTAAGGGAGTACGTAGCTCATGCGAAGTATTTGCCATGAAGTCATCCTTTAATTTGTCTAACGTTAAAAGTTTTTCACTCATGGATTCGACTGTTGCAAAAGCTTTTGAAAAACGCATAGAAAGAATAAACGATTGAGAAAATATAAATACAAATAGACCCAAAGGAAAAAGAAATCCTGTGTAAATTAAATTATTTAAATAAAGAAGATCATTTGTTAAAGTAATTAGAAAAATAAGAAGTCCTAGAGCCATCCAAACTGCTCCTTCTCTTTTTCGAATATTAATGATTGTTAATATATAAAATGTATAAAAAATTAAAAATAGAAGTAAAAGCTGAAAATACTTTACTAACCCAGTAGAGATAGTTGTATCTATGAATAAAGTAGCAAAACTAAATAGTATTCCCAATCCTAAAGTAATTTTGGATATAATTTTAACTGAATCCTCTGGATACATCGACTCAAGAAATAATACGAAAAAAGGTGCCGTGAGGTAAACGGTCATAAACTCCAACTTAACCAAACTAGACCAAAATATAGAATCATCCAGTAAGTTAAATATGAATCTTTCCCCGGTAAGTAAAATTCTGAGAGATATAGTAAGACAAATCATTCCGAAATAAAAAGTGGATCTATCTTTTCTCCTTAGAATATAAAGTCCAAAGTGGTAAAATGACATTATGCTCAAACTGCCGAACATAAAAAATTCAAAACCTGTCTGAGATTCTCTAGAATCTTCAATTGTCTCAGCAAGACCAAATTCGATAAAATTCCACAAACCTCCTTTGGCATGATGGAAATTAGAAATTTGAAAGATAATTTCTACAAATTCTTTTTCTGGTTTAAACTCAATGACTTTTGGTTTATAGGAAGGCTCCATCTCTTCTTTGGATTTTCCTATTTTTCCCGCTTTGAAAAATAGAATTCCATCAATCCAAATTTGGTAGGAGGTGGATATATCCTGTACTTTAATTGCGTACATTTGATTCGAGTCTTTAATTTTAATTCTTAAACGATAGGTGGCAAATCCATCTCCGGGTAAATCATTGTTATCCAAGCGGTAGGAATTCCATACAGATGGAACATTCTGAAATGTAAGGTTCGGAGGAGTTTTAATTTGCTCAGAAAAATTCTTAAAATCCTCTGGTGTATAGAAATTTTGCCAATAAAATTCCCATGCCCCATCTAACTTTATAAATCCTTTTTTGGGAAAATCCCAATCTGAGGTATCTAAAATTCCTTTGGTTGCGGTTGGAGCTTTTGCACGTATACTAGCTGATTGGATTTTGTTAACTAAGTAGTAAGCGGTGAATCCTAGTAGTAAGGAAAATGCTAAGGGCTTAATCAGCTTTATTTTGTTGAATTTCATCGCTTACAATTTCACAGAATTTCACAGAATTTCTTTCCTGAATAGTCTTTTTTTAGCTACTCAGAGTATCTTGTCACTGAGAACGCCGAGTTCATAGAGAAAAATTTCTTGAAACTACTTGACTAATTTTAGGATAAAAATCTAACTAGAATCTGAAAGTAGTGTATATTGGTTGTTTTCGTTCTTGCAGTAAAAGCCCACCTTCTGGATTTTCCCAGAAAGAATCAAATTGATAAATCCTTGTTTGAGCTGGATAACTATAAAATATAATTCTAATAGTCGATAGCTATTAGTAGAATCGCAATCATATATAAAAAGGAAAAAAATGAAACCAAACAAATTTATAAAAAGTATAGTAGAATACCTAAAGTTAAAAGCAGGAAAAGAAGTTACAAAATCCGATATTTATAAAATCTTCTTAGATGGGAAGTCAGAAAAAAAACGCCACGAAAAACATAAACGCAAACACGATGATGAACGCAAAGTCGAGATTGAAGAGTTATTCGGGCTACTAGAAAAAGAAGGACTTCTTACATTAGATAAAAAAACAGTTCAAATACATAAACCGTTTAGTCTTTCAGGGACAATTTCTCTTAGCCGAAGGGGAGACGGTTTCGTAAAGTTAGCCTCTGGAAGTGAAATGTTTATCCCCGGAAGTTTTATTGATACAAGTATTTCAGGGGACACCGTTGAAGTAATGCCAATTGGAATTGGAAAAAAAGATAGGTTAGAAGGAGAAGTTGTACAAATTCTAAAACGTGGTAGAATTCTCTATCGAATGAAAGTCACTGATATGGAAGGAGGGTATATTCACGGTAAACTCCTAGATATGACCGGAGAAGAAAAAGAAGGACTGATTTCTAAAAAAACTTTACTCACAGAAATCGCTAAGTCGATTCAGATAAATGATGTACTGATTGTAAAACTAAAAGAACACGCCTTCCAAGAACAAACTACTCTCGAAGTAACTTTTATCAAAGTGGAATCCGGTGAAAAGGATGATATTGACTTTAACCGGATCTTAATGAAATACAATTACAACCAAGTTTATCCTGATACGGTTGTTTTAAACTTTCAAGAGGAAATCAAAGAAGATACGATAGACGATTGGAATACAAGGGTCGATCTTCGCGACTTATATACAGTAACCATAGACGGAGAAACTGCTAAGGACTTTGACGATGCAATTAGTTTTGTGGAAGAAGAAAAACATATTCGTTTTTATGTGCATATTGCGGATGTTTCCTATTATGTGAGGCAGGGTTCTAGTTTAGATGAAGAGGCATACAACCGCGCAACCTCTGTTTACCTAGCAAACAAAGTAGTTCCTATGCTCCCACCAGAGCTCTCGGAAAATCTATGTAGCCTTGTTGCAAAACAAAATCGCCTTGCTTTTACGGTAGAAATGGAAGGAGATTATAATGGGAAAATTTATTCAGCTAAGTTCTATAAAAGTGTAATTAAAGTAGATGAGCGTTATACTTACGAGAGAGCAGAAAAAGAAATTCTAGAAGGAGATGCAAACAACTGGCTATTTAAGATTATGCGTTTGGCAAGTGGACTTAAAAAAGCTAGGATTGAAAATGGAAGAGTCGATTTAAACTTCAAAGAAACATACATTGTTACAGACAAAGATAATCGTAAAGTAATTGAAATCAAAACTAAAGAAAGACTCAACAGCCATATTCTAATTGAAGAATTGATGTTATCCGCCAATATCAAAGTAGCAGAACATTTGAGAAAGAAAAAAATTCCTGCCTTATTTAGAATTCATGAGACAATGGATGAAGACAAACTAGAAAACCTAAATGAATTTTTAAAACTCTACGGATTCAAATACCAATTGAAAACTACCGAATACGATGACATTAAAAAGGCATTGGTAGAAATTGCAAATCATCCTGCCGAAAAAATATTTAACTACTTTTTACTGCGTAGTTTTATGCAGGCATACTATGGCGGAGAAACTCTAGGGCATTGGGGACTTGGTTTTAAAGACTATTGTCATTTTACCTCGCCCATTCGTCGTTATCCTGACTTGGTATGTCATCGTGCGCTTGAGGCACTTATTAAAGAAGAGGAGTACGCCTATACTGCAAATGAAATTAAAATCATGGGTGCTCATTGTTCTACAGAGGAGAGACGTGCCGCCGATGCAGAACGTGATATTTTAAAACTCAAAGCTTGTAGATTCGTAGAGACCACCGGACTGAAAGAATTTACAGGAACGATTACTGGCATTAAGCCGCATGTTGTATTTGTAGAGTTAGATGAAATTCTAACTGAGGGTGCAGTCCCATTTACTGAATTTACCAATGAAATTGAACTGACTATGCCAAATGATTTTTCTTTTTATGCAAAGAAATTTTCTAAGACATACTTTCTTGGAGAAAAATTAAAATTGCAACTAGATAGAATTGATTACGAGGAAATTAAAATTTTTCTTAAAGTGGGAAAATAATTTAGTTCTGCGTACTTTCTAGTTGTTTAAGTAAAAGTAAATTACATCCAATGCCAGATAGTTTACCTCTATAACAAAGTTTTAGATGAATATTTTTATGAAATACTTTTTCGATTAGTTTTTTGGAATGTCGGATGGAATACTCTGCGGCTAATTCATGTAAGGTGATTGCAGAGTTTTCAGCATAAGTCATTCCTCTTTTTGTAAAGTTAGAATCTTTGTTCAGGCAATCGTGAGTAGCCCCATAGATAAAAGATTTAATTGCATTTTTGTCTGAAAAATAGCATTCAAATTGGGCAAACGGATTTTCTAAAAATATATCAGGATAGTATCCGGTTTGGATATACGAAGGAGGCGGGAAATTTTGGAAAGACTCAATGTCCGCTAAAATAAAACTGAAATTGTGAATTTCTACCCAGTTGCTATGAGAATAAAAATCCTGTACAATATGGAGTGCAAGTCCAGTGTATCGAAGTGCTTGTAGTTTACTAGGTGCTGAATAAGCTTTTTCTAAAAGTTGGTTTAATCGCCAAGAACATCCAATTAAGTCATTGTCATCACAATGATAGGTTTTATCTTTTTGGTAGTGCGGATTATAGTCATTCTCCCCTGACATATACCAAAGTTGGGAAGCACAGGTGAAGTCTATTTCTATTGGTTTATTTTGAGACATTCGGACTAATGCTTCAGTCGTAATTGTGCTATGTAAATAAGGTCCAAGGGCGCCGAAAGAATACAACTGACTCCATGGAAATTCTATATAGATAAATAGAAATAATAGAAACAAAGTAAGGCTTTTTCTCTGCATGATGTAATCTATTCAGTCAAAGTGAATTTGAGAATAATAATCTTTCAGGAGTAAAAATTTACTATATCGCTAGCTGGTACTCTAGGGGATGAAAATGTATTTGCATGAGCGTTTACATCTGCGTAGCCCATGGAGATTCCAACGGCAACTGTCCAGTTATCCGCAAGACCAAGAACGGATCGAACTACGTCTGGAAATGCTGCTAAACTTGCTTGTGCAATTGTCTCGAGTCCTTCGTCACGGGCAGCAATCATAAAAGTTCCTAGTAAAATTCCAAGGTCCAAACTAGGCCAGTAACCCATTCCCTTTTCCATTAAGAAAAAAACACCTACAGGTGCTCCGAAAAATTTAAAATTATCGAGTAGTAAATCTTTTCTTTTTTCTTTGTCTTTCCTGTCCACACCCAAATGACCGTAGTAGGCGGCACCTAGTTCTAACATTCTTCTTTTGGTGTATGACGGATAAAATTCTTGGTAGGGGTAATCCGGATTTTCTGCTGTTCCAGTTTCAATTGCTTGCAAAAATCCATGTATAATTTTTTCTTTTGTATTACCTTCTACGACTGCTATTTTATAACCCTGTGCATTTTTCCAGGTTGGAGAACGGCGGGAAAGTTCTATTAACCGCTCTAATTTTTCTCGCTCTACCGGTTTAGGTAAATATTTGCGAATTGATTTTCTATTTAAAATAGCTTCTTTAACTTCCATGTTTTTTACTATATAAATTCATCTTTTCTTTTTTTCAATATGATTAAACCATCATCTTCTAATTCCCTTGCAAGTTTTAGAATATCGTTTCTCGCAACGGTAATTTCGCGTAATGTTGTTTTACCTCTTGAATCCATTTCTTCTACAATATCAGAAGCTCGATTTTGGGACATTGCAGTGAAAAAATGCCGTTTGACTTCGTCCCCAGCTCCGCGTAGAGCGACTACTAATAGGTCATTTCCGCCCAGCTTATTGACTAACGTTCTCATCTCTCTTGCATCTAGATTTAAAATATCTTCAAACGAATACAATTTATCTTTTACTTGGTAGGCAAGATCGGGCGACCTATCGTTTAGTTCTTTTAGAATATTCTCTTCTACATTTTTATCCATATAGTTTAGAATATTTGCCAAAGATTCGGCTCCACCTGCTTGGGCTAACTCTGATTTATCTCTCGAGTCATATCTTTTCTTTAAAATTTTCGCTATTTGTAAAATTGCCTCAGGATGAGTTTTAGATGTAGCAGCTAATTTAATTGCTACGTTGGATTGCATTTCTGGTGGAAAGTGTTTTAAAATATCGGCTGCCTTTTTTGGTTGCAGGTAAGATAAAGTTACCGCAATCGTTTGGGGAGATTCGCCATTTAATAAGGAACTAATTACTACCGGTTCAATTTCATTTAAGAATTCGAAATCTTGTCCAATCTCTTTTTTATCTATTTTTTTAAGAATTTCATCCGCTTTATTATAACCGACTGTTTTCGAAAGAAGCTCCCTTGCAGTTTCTAATCCCCCTCTCTCTCCTAATTGCAGCTCTGCAACCGTATCTTTGAATTCATTCAAAATGGATTCTCTTTGGATTTTCGAGACCATTCTAATCTGAGACATTTCATAAACAACTTGCTCGATCATTTTATCGTCCAAGTGAGAAAGCACTTTTGCAGCTTCCTCTTTTCCAAGGGAAAGAAGTAATAGGGCTGCTTTTTTTGCCCCATTCATGGGAGATTGCGTTTTATTCGTTTCCATATCGTATGTGACATAATAAAAATGGATTAGAAATTAAGTCAAGAAAAAACTTTGTTTGACTGAAAAGTATCCCTATATCCCAATCTCAATATATCGAATTATGTTTAAATCTGGGTATTTTATTTCTGTTGGAGCTGGCAAAAATCAACTCCCTCTCATTTTAAAATCAAAAGAGCTAGGTTTAAAGGTGATAGCGATTGACCAAAACCAATCTGCGCCCGGGTTTTTGTATTCTGATATCAAAATATTTCTTTCTGTATTAGAATATCGAAAAATTTACGCTTGTATTCTGAAACTTATTTTGGATGAACCACTAATAGGAATTGGAGTTAGGTCGTACGGAAAAGCAGTTTTAACCGCTTCCTACCTAGCAAAAAAATTTGACTTAATTGCAACTGACTCGGAAATTCTTAAAAAATTTTACAACAAAAAAACTATGAAAGCATTCTTAGGGGCTAATGGGATATTAGTTCCTAAATCATTTAGCTGGCAAGCGGGAAGAGGAATTGGAAAGTTTTTGCAGACTATTTCTTACCCCTGTATTTTAAAACCAGTAAACAATATTGCAAAGGTAGGAATTGAAGTTTTTAAAGACTTAGAAGGATTACTCAAACGAATTTCGGAAATTAGAACCGAGAGTGATTTATTTTTATTAGAAGAATTTATTGTAGGCTCTGAGGTAACAGTCATTGGTCTCGTTCAAAATAAGAAATTTCATTTGGTTTCAGTTTCTGATAAGGTTACTTCTACTTATCCACCATTTTTAGAATTATCTCATCGTTTACCAACAACCCAGCAAAAAATTTGCGGAGAAATAAAATTAATTTCTCAAAATATTGTAAATCTAACCGGTCTTGAAAATTCTCCTTTTGTAGCAGAATTCAAAGTTAATTCAAGAGATGAAGTTTATTTAATCGAGGCTATGCCAGAGGTGGGCGGAGAGTATCTTCCTGAATGTCTAATTCCTGAATTTTATTCTTATGATTACTTTCAAAATTATATTCGACTGATGACGGGTTTAGCTGTTTTACCTGTAGATTCTAAAATTAAAAGAGAAAATGAAATGCTTTCTCAAATTTGTTTTATTGCTCCTCCGGAAGGTAATTCTAAATTTGTCTCTAAGACGGACTCTATTTCTATAAAGGATAAAGTTTATCTGAATGAAAAATTGAAACAAATTGGAGATGTCTTAGATACTAAAGACGGAAATTCCTGTCGCGTGCAGGTAATAGGAGTTTCCTCTTCCAAGATAAAAAATCCAGACGAGTTAGACTCTATGGTTAGGAATAATTACAATGCAAAGTTTGAATAAATCAAATCCTAAAATCTGGGATAGTCATTATGCAAAAGAAAAATCTAAATTGGTTTTTCCTGACGAAAACTTAGTTCGCATACTATCCCGTATCCCCACTACAGGTGCAGCTCTAGATCATGGAGCTGGATCGGGAAGACATACAATACTACTAAAGTCTTACGGATTTCAAGTGAGTGCTTGTGACTACTCTTCTAAATCCATGGATTCAATAAAAGAAACAATTCAGGGTGTTGATACAACTGTTATTACATCTAACCTATTACCCTATAACGACAACCAGTTTGATTTAATTGTAAGCTGGGGAGTATTGCATTATAATTCAATCGAAGATGCAGCGGCTATCGTTCAGGAAATTAGAAGAGTGTTAAAGCCAAACGGTTATTTTGTTGGAACGGTTCGGTCTTCATTCGATACTCATTTGAAAACAAAGGAAGGAACGATTGGACTCCATGATTTAAGTGGCGGACAAGTAAAATTATACGCACTGGATGAATTGAAACTGCTTTTAAAGGATTTTAATAATATAGAGTTTGGGTATATGGAGAGAACTCCAATAGGAAAATTAGAAGAGAGGATCTGTCATTGGATATTCCAGATAACGAATTAAAAAAACATTGCCCGTTAGATCATAACTGTGACTGGTGCTTTTTGTATCGCTCAACGTACAATTATTATGATTTACCGATATATAAATGTAATACTTGTGATTTACAAACTATATACCCCAAAGATAAGTATGATATAAAAGCAATGTATAACGCTAGTTATTATTCTGGTGCGGCTAATTACTCTTACCTTGACGAGCGTAATAATGAAAAGTATGAAAGTTTTGTTTGGGATGCCAGACTTCGGAATATCAAAAAATTCAAAACCGGTGGAAATTTTTTAGATATAGGATCATCTTTTGGCGGATTTTTGACTCGCGCAAGATTAGCTGGGTTTCAGCCATTCGGAATTGAAATTTCTGATTATTCCTCTCAATATGCAAATGAGAGAGGAATTCCTACTTTTAATGGTTCTCTTCTTGATGCGAATTTTCCAGAAGAGTCTTTTGATGTTATAACCTTAATTGAAGTAATTGAACATTTAGAAAAACCAGATTTGGTTTTTGAGAAATTAGCCAAATTATTGAAACCAGGTGGACTTTTATTAATTCAAACAGCGAATTTTGACGGCAGGCAAGCCAAAGAAGAAGGACCGAAATATCATTATTATCTGCCCGGACATTTATATTATTATTCCTTGACAAATCTAAAAAAGATTCTAAATAAAAATGGATTTCAAAACTTTACAGTTTACCATGGAGTAGATTTTCCACTTTATGCAAAATTATTAAAATCCATGGGAAGTTTTAGATCATGGAAAGATTACTTTAAGTGGTTTCGAATTTCGTATTATCATATAAAGAGTAAATTTTTTAAAGGAAGCACTTCGAGTATGGTTTTGTATGGGTTTAAGTGAGGATTAAGTTAATGGCACAAACAGTTTTAGAAAAAATTAAAACATTAGATAAATTTTATTTGGTTCCAGAAAAAAGAGGGATTAAAAGGGCTTATATTCTTACTCTGCGGATACTCTTAGTATCCGTTCATAGGTTTCTAGCAGATGACTGTTTGACTCGCGCTTCCGCAATTGCTTATACAAATATAGTTTCATTAGTTCCGGTGCTTACAGTTGCCCTGGCTTTTTTAACAATTAGTTCAGGTGTAAACGAGAAACAAGATGAACTATTTAATAGTATTAATACATTTCTACAAAAGAATGAGATTCGAGTAGATATAGCACCCTATTTGGAGACTCTAAAGGAAATTATTAATTCTGCCACTCAAATTGGGGCGATTGGATTTATTGTTTTAATTTTTTCTGCTACTGCAATTCTAAGAACGATTGAGGCTGCTTTTAATCAGATATGGCGCATATCGACTCCGAGACCTTTTTTTCAAAAAATTATTTTTTACTTTTTTATTCTTTCTATTGGTCCGCTCTTAGGCGCAATTTTTACAGGTATGGCTGCTCGTTTTGCAGATGCTACTCGCTCATCCCACCTGTATTCCATTACCCGCTCGTCTGATAATTTTCTGTGGATAACAGGAGAAAACGGAACGATTGTAAAAATTACAGAATCAGGAAAACGTTTGTCTAAACTAAAAGACTTTAAAATTGACTTTGAGAATATGCACTGTCTGAATTTAGAGACAAATGTAGATGCATTTTGTGATACCCCAAAATTAGAAAAAGAGAACTTTATCAAAATTCGAAATCGTAAAAATCAACTGGTTGCTATATCAGAGAAAGGAGTTATTTTACAATCGTTTGATCTAGGTAATACTTGGTCGCTAACTGAAATGCAAAATGCTGAAGTAATAGATTTTTCCATTGCAGACGAAAATAATATGTTTATCGTAATGAGAAATGGAGATATTATCAATTACCATTCCAAAAACAAGTTTGATAAAGTTTTTGTAAATTACTTATACTCAAAAGATAAAGTGGTAGCAACCAAAATTCGTTTTACTGACCCCAAAAATGGATACTTCGTAGATGCAAGCGGATATTTTTGGAAGAGTTACGATGGAGGTATATCTTTTGAATACTCGCGGGTAACAAAGGGTAACCTAAACTTGACTGATTTAGCTATTCTGGATAAAGACAATTATGCGGTCGTTGGCGAAAAAGGTGGAATTTTCCGAACCAATGATGGTGCAAGAACATGGATAGATATATCGCATAAAAAAGTTTCCTACACCAAAATCTGGTATATGCAAGATGACGGGAAAGATGAACTTATTGTTTTAAATGATATAGGCTCTATTTTGTATTCGAATGATCTTGGAAATAAATGGCAATTAGTGTATGCGCCTAATGATGGTAAGCTACATGCAATGATACCTATCAATCCTAAATTTGGCTTTACTGCAATGAATCCCGACGATGAAAATATTCCGACGGACGATGAATTTTCCAAGCTAAAAGAACAAAAAGCTGTCGGGGATATTCTCGCAGTTGGTGAATTCGGAAAAATTTCAATTGGGGATGTAAAAAATGGGACATTAGAGTGGCATACCATCGCTGGTGGGGATAATGTACTTTCTGTATATTCTTTAATCAAGACACTTATACCGTTATCCGCTATATGGATTTTCTTTCTAATGCTGTATATGTTGATTCCCCATACCAGGGTTCCATTTAAAGCTGCTGCAATTGGAGCTGTGATTACCGGTGTAATTCTATTACTTTTTGTCTGGTCATTTGGAATTTATATTCGGTCTTTTGCCACTTCTACCATGGTGATATACAGAGCATTAGCCGCAGTTCCTATTTTTTTACTTATAGTTTATTGTTTTTCAATCATTGTGCTTTTTGGGGCAGAGGTAACAGCTACTCTTCATTATAAAGATAGATACAATAGTAATAGAAATCCGTTTGAGGATGCAGAGAAGGAACTGAAATATACTTTTTATCAATGTATAAACTATTTAGTATTAGTATACAAGTACCAGTTAAAGAATAAGAACTTTATAGAAATTGATAAAATTAAAAAAGAATTGGAAATTTCTAGCGAAGATTTCGATTTATTGACTGAAAAATTAGTAAATGAATCATTTGTTGCGAAAGTAGAAAATGGATTAATTGCTCCTTGTATAACATCAAACGAATTAAGTTTATATGATTTGTTTGATAAAGTTGCGGGGGAGTCATTTGATATACCACCGGCAGCGGATAAGGAAGGTTTTGTGCTTAAAATAGCAGGAAATCTAAAAGAAGTAAATAATTTTTCGAAGCAAAGTTTGTCAAAATTAAAGTTTTCTGAATTGTTGGTTTAAAGATTGAAACCATACAAAAACATTTTTTACAAGTTACAATACTTAAAAATCTTATTTACGTAAGTCTTTAGCTACAAATTTTGTTTAAGGAAGCGATATTTATGATTGGAGGTTAATTCATGAATAATTATGATTACGATTATATCGTAGTAGGCTCTGGGTTCGGAGGAAGTGTTTCTGCAATGCGACTTTCTCAGAAAGGGTATAAAGTTGCCGTAATAGAATCGGGTAAACGATGGAAGTCAGAAGATTTTCCTAAAACCAGCTTCTCGTTATCAAAATATGTTTGGCTTCCTAAAATTTTTTGTTACGGGATACAGCGTATTAACCTCCTGAATGATGTTATGATTCTAAGTGGGGCTGGTGTTGGTGGTGGAAGTTTGGTGTATGCGAATACTCTCTATGTACCACCAAAACCATTTTTCGAAAATTCAGTAGTTCAAAAGATGGGAGCGGAGAAAATACTACTTCCGTTTTACGAAATTGCCAAAAGAATGCTCGGGGTAATTGAAAATCCTAAACTTTGGGAAGTGGATACTTTCATGAAAGAGACTGCTGAGGAAATGGGAGTTGGAGATACCTTTGTTCGAACTCCGGTTGGAATTAACTTTCACGAAAAAGACCAAGTAGATCCTTATTTCGGAGGAGAAGGACCGAATCGAAATAGTTGTAATTTTTGCGGTGGGTGTATGGTGGGTTGCCGCTTTAATGCAAAGAATACACTTGATAAAAATTATTTATACTTTGCTGAGAAATTAGGCGCGGTTATTGTGCCGGAGACAAAAGTTGTAAAACTAATTCCACTTTCTCTAGACGGGGGTGATGGATATGAAATTCATACAGAGTCCACAACTGGTTTTTTTGGTTCTCCTAAGAAAATCCTTAAAGCGAAGAACGTAGTATTATCCGCAGGAGTTCTAGGGACACTCGGTTTACTTCTAAAAATGCAGCAAGAAAAAATCATGACTAGACTTTCTCCAATGCTTGGAAATACAGTTCGGACAAATAGTGAATCCATTGTAGGTGTAACCTCTTTGAAAAAGGATGTTGATTTTTCAAAAGGGATTGCTATTACTTCTAGTATTTATGCAGATGAACATACTCATATTGAACCTGTTCGTTATTCTGCCGGCTCGGATGCAATGGGTACTTTAGCCGCAGGAACGTTAGTAGACGGAGGTGGAAGTGTGCCTCGCGTGTTACGCTTTATTTGGAGTTCTATTTTGCATCCTATTAATACAATTCGTTTTTTATCTCCATTCGGTTTTGCAAAAAAATCTATAATCTTATTGGTTATGCAAACTGTTGATAATAGTATAAAAATTGTTCGAAAGAGAAGACTGATTTGGCCCTTCCAAAAAACAATTACTTCTACGCAAGAAAATGGAGCGCATATACCTGCGTTTATTCCGATTGCAAATGAATTTGCTCGTAGATTAGCGAAAAGAGTGGGTGGGGTTGCTCGTAGTACTTTAAATGAAGTGCTTTTAGATATTCCTACTACAGCTCATATACTCAGTGGTTGTATGATTGGTGATAGTCCTGACACAGGTGTAATTGATTTAAAAAATCAAGTTTATGGTTACAAAAATCTTTTGATTTGCGATGGTTCTATGGTTCCGGCAAATCTAGGGGTTAATCCGAGTTTGACGATAACAGCACTCTCAGAGCGGGCAATGTCTTTTATCCCAAACGCATCTCAAGTAGCTAAACCAAACTTTTTCGAATATGAAAAAAAATGGAAAGTTACAGATACTCTTACTGGGATTGAAACTTCAAAAAATCAGGTTAAAGAAGTAGTTGCAAAACAAAAAGCGGTAATTAGAAAATCACCTGCGAAAGCAAAGAAGAAAGGAAAGAGCAAGTAAAATTCGAACTTCGGACTGCCATATTACAGGGAATTGGCTAAATTCAATTCCGTTCAGGACAGGAATTTAAAAGAAGTTTAAAAAATGGTAAATTTATTTCAGATGATCCTTCTTATTAGATATTTAGAGTGCAAGAAAAATCCGATATTTATAATACAATATATACGATCTTATTAAAAAAATCGGAATGAAACTTTTGATAAATTAGTGGGATAAAAAAAGTAAACCTATCTTTTTTATATAGTGTCGTTGTAAAAATACTGTGAGTAAATCTATGAAACAAAAAATATTTCTAGTTCTTCTTGTTGTGATTTCCATCTCTATTCAGGCACAGGATAGAGCTAAATGTATAGAAGGGGATTGTGAAAACGGAGTAGGTGTATCCGTCGGTGATAGTGGTATTCGCTATGAGGGTTCTTTTCAAAATGGTCTTAAATCAGGAAAAGGAAAACAAATTGAAACGAACGGAAATATATATTCCGGAGATTGGCAAAATGATTTTCCAAATGGAAAGGGTACTTACAAACAAACGTCAGGCGAAAAGTATACGGGCTCATTCATACAGGGAAATTATCATGGAACGGGTGTTTTGATTTTTGCAAATGGAGACAGGTATACGGGAGAATTTAAAAAAGATAAACGTAGCGGCTACGGATCAATGTTGTATTTATCAGAACGAAGATTGTATGTAGGAAAATGGTCTAAAGATAAACCGCATGGCACCGGAGTTGTTTATGCGCTCACTGCTGCGAAATCAGTTAAATACAGTAAAGGTGTATTGGTTACTAAGTAGTAACCTCTTGCGATATTATTAATATGAATAAATCAGTTATTAAAAATATAAAACGTATGGGTTTTCAATGGGAAACTTTGGATCCTTTTTTATTTTGTGTACACCACGAGGATTTTTATCCGAAAGGAAATTTTGAAATGGAGCCGGTTGCATCTCTGGAAGGTAGAAATATTGGACAGGATTTTGCAGGAAAAGATGGATGGAGAATGTATCATGGAGAAAAGATTCCCGGTTTTCCAAGTCACCCACATCGTGGATTTGAAACTGTTACAATCGTCCAATCAGGATTTGTAGATCACTCAGATTCCCTTGGGGCTGCTGGGCGATATTCTGCTGGAGATACACAATGGATGACTGCGGGGAAGGGTATACAGCATTCAGAAATGTTTCCACTGTTAAATGAGGATAAGGACAATAAGCTGGAACTTTTTCAGATTTGGTTAAATTTACCCAAAGTAAATAAAATGGTAGACCCTCATTTTACAATGTTATGGAAAGAAAAAATTCCAATGTACAAATATAAAGATCAGAATGAGAAAATGACAAGGGTTGAAATAATTGCAGGAAAACTCGGCGGTTTACAAGCCCCTAGTCCTCCACCAAATTCATGGGCTTCTGACTCAAAAAATTCTTTAGCTATTTGGATTATACAAATGGATAAGGGAGCGAAATGGTTATTACCCGCAACGAATTCAGGGGTAAATCGGATTATTTATTTTTACAGAGGGACTTCTTTGAAAGTAGCGGATACTGATATTCAACCTTATCATAGCATTGAGTTGGTATCGGATGAAGATATTTTTCTAGAGAGTGGGGATAATGAGGTTAAAATTCTATTATTACAAGCCAAGCCGATTGGAGAGACTGTTGTGCAATATGGTCCTTTTGTGATGAACTCTAGAGAAGAAATACAATCAACTTTCGCAGAGTTTCAGATGACGCATTTTGGGGGCTGGACTTGGGAGAGTTCAGAGCCGGTTCACTCTAGAGGCAAAGGACGATTTGCCAAACATGCAGATGGTGTTGAAGATATTCCTGGTGCTTAAAAATTTTGCTGGTCAAAATTTAATTTATATAACTGTCTTTCACTTACATACTTAGAAGTAAATGGAATTTCAATTCTTGTTTTGGTAATTCCGTTTTTACAACCTATACGAAAATCAGAAATAGGAATCCCTGCTTCTTTTAACATTAATACACTTGTAACTAAACCTAAACCTTCCCCTTCTGTGGTATCCGAATTTTCTTTGTGGAAGTCTACGATGCTTACATACTTTTGTCCTAGAGCTAGTTTTGTTCGTATGCGCTTTTCTTCCTCTGCAAATAATTGACTATTATTTAATAATTCAATTTTTACTCCGTCTATAGAGTGATTGATAAGAATTTTTATATATAGACCATCCTCTTTTGCTAATTCGCAGTATTTGGGTAAATTGTTGTTATTTACTTGTGACTTAAAAAGTTTTGTTCCACTCCTATAGTCGAATTCATCGTAAACGTTTAGCTCTTTTTGTTTAAAAAATGCTTTTTTAGCATTTGCTTTTACTGCATTCATGCTGGCTTCAAATAGTGCTGTGTACACTGCGGCAAATTGATTTTCTCTATTATAGAAAGTTAATAATTCAAGTATACTTGAATAGATAAGTTTCTGTGTTGTTTCGTTTAAGGAGTGAAGAGTAATTTCAATCTCTTGACCGCCGGAAATACTTTTTTTTACAGTTTCTAAATCCACTAGTAAATAAATAATAAAGGGAAAGAAAGAATCAATTAAAAAAAAATCAAATATAGATTTTTATTGATTTGATGAATTCAAAATTCTATGCTTTAGTAAGTGAAGGAATATTGAAAATGCAAAATTTACAACAGTTAGATTATAAATTAATCGAATCAATCCTACAATCGGAATCAATCGATAACCTTGACATAAAGGATGTTTTTAATCTTTTTTTGAATGAGTCCTCTATTTCAAATTATAAGCCAGAATCGTTTTTTCAAATTGATCCTCGAAATGGAGAATTGATTGTTTATAATTCTTCTAGAGCGAGCAGACCGAACGTTGGCGGAGAGAGTGAAGAAATTCAAGAGAAACAGGAGTCCTGTCCAATATGTCAGGGTAAGACTACTGGAATAATGGATATTATGCGCTTGGAAGAAGGATTTACTTTTATTAATAAGAATATGTTTCCTATCTTTTTCCCTCATCAGTATGAAGCGGGCAGTGGACTAGAGATCGGTTCATTCGGGTTACATTTTTTGCAGTGGACGTCCTCTTTTCATGGGCGAGATTGGCATAATATAACTCATAAAGATGCAGTCTGTGTATTATCAAGATTAGCCGCTCTAGAAAAAAAATTATTACTTGAGTCTACTGTGATGCCAACTTCTCTTTCCTCGAATGATACTAAGTCTACCTATGGTTATGTATCAATTATTAAAAATTTTGGAAAAGTAGCAGGTGGCTCCCTTAGTCATGGGCACCAGCAAATTGTATCCTCGAATATAATGCCAAAACAGTTTTTTAATAACTGGAGTTTTTATGAACGACATGGGATTTATTTTACTGATTATCTTTTGACAGATAATCCACAAGAATTAGTAGTGAAAGATTATGGAAAGGTAATTCTACTGGTTCCCTATTTTATGAGAAGACCTTTTGATATGTTTTTAATTGTCAAAGATACTTCTAAGAAATTTTTACACGAGTTGGATGAAGAAGAAGTAGAAATGGTTTCCCTTGCGTGGCAGGAGGCAACTAGGATTATCCGCTTAATTTTAAACAAGATGAAAAAAGAAGAAGCTTACAACGTGGCAGTTAATAACGGACCTGGTGCTGGACTTTATATTGAATTTTTACCTTTTACTCAATTGATTGGTGGGTTTGAAAAAATTGGTCTATGGGTTTGCCAAGAAAGTCCTTTCAAAGCAGCAGAAATTCTTCGCGAATTTGTAAAGGACTTAGAGCCAATCACTTATTGAGATTTTGGGGAAATAAGTTTTAGTCATTTCAAAATTTCAATTTCGACTAATTCTGGCTTGACTATTTTTTGTTTAAAATCAAAGCCTAGTTCTTTCCTTTTCCTTTGTAGTCTTTGATACAATGCAATTCCATTGGAGTACGATTCTACTTCTAATATGACTAAGTTGTTTTTTTTTAGATTTGGTTTGTGCTTAATAGAATTAATTCCCTTAAGGGTTCGAATGATATTAAAGTCACCCTTTTCTAAGAGCTCATGATAATTTATTCCGTTTATTTTGAGGATAATTATGATTTGTTGCAATCGGTATTCATTAATCTTTCTTAAAATTGGAATCCTATATGCTTTTATAATTGATTCCATTATTTGATCAAGCTGCTGATTCATCGGAAAAAGAGATTCCGTCTTAATCGTAGTTATAATTTCATTTTTGCCCACATCTAAAAATTTTAAATGAAAGGATATTTCCCAATAGTCTCCTTCTTTTGTTTTTTTCTTCTTTGCTTTTGTTTTACCTAGTAGTAATATTTCTGCACCAAATTTAGATGCAACTTCTAAATTTTTTTCCTCAATTTTAGAAAGTGCTTTAATTTTTGTTATTCCTTCTTGTATCAAATATTTCTGAAATTGCTCACTATCCAAATAACGGAATTCATTCAAATTAAATAAAAATGAATTTTTTGTAATTGAATAATCATAAGTATCCGGAAAATCAATTTCTTCCTCAATATTTACAACTAGGTTATAATGATTTCTATGCGGATTCAAAAATTCATTTTGAGTTCTATTTAACTCTAATCGAGCCTTTGCATCGATTTCAAAAAAACCATCTAGATTTCGACTTTGCCTCAGTTGCAAATAATCAAGAATAAAAGTATCAGGAGAAAAAGGTTCTAAATCCTCCCTACTATATCTAAACTCTCCAGAAGAATTTTCAAGATTTTCAATTATTTTATTTAGACCAATCTCTAGGATTTTATACTTTGCGTTTTCTGTCGCTGCCTCGATTGTTTTCCCTTTTATATTATGAACTTCAATATCTTTCTTGATTTCATCGAAAAATTTTTCATTTCGTTTTGCAAAACTAGTGCATCCCAAAAAGCATAAAAAACAGATAAAAAATATTTGTCGCATATAACCAATTTTACAAGTTACGAATATGCAGAGCAAACATATTTTGAAAGGTATGGAAAAACTCTATCAAAAACAGGATTATCTTATTTAATTTAGAATTTTAACTACGCATGTTTAGTAATTCGAACTTAAGAACTAATCTCATACCATTCGGTAAACACAATTTAAAATCATAACTCTTTTAGAAAAAATCTAGACAAATTCTATTCAATTTAGCAAGGTAAAAAAGTTGAAATTGGAATAATAAGAACCCATGAACCTAACCCAAGAAGAATTAAAAAACAAATTAGAAAACTACCTAACAAATCGGCTTTCCGGAAAATCGAGTGTAACCGAAATGATCCCACTCAGTGGTGGAGCCTGCCAAGATAATTACCTGTTAGATTTAAAAGTTGACTCAGGTGAATTTAGCGGCGAACATAGATTAGTCTTTCGAACAGACAAAGGTGCGTCTTTACTTGCAAGCCTTTCCCGAATTGACGAATTCAAAGTCTGCGAAATGACTTCTAACAGTGGTGTAAAAACCCCAAAGCCCTATTGGTTAGAAACAGATCGGAGTTTGATTGGAAATCCATTTTACTTCATGGAGAGAATTTCTGGTAAAGCAACCGGACGTTATATCGTAAAAGACCCAAGCCTAAATAAAATCCGAAAATCCCTCACAGAGGAACTCGCAGAGAACCTGGCAAAGATTCATAAGCTAACACCAATTACCTGCAAAGAAGAAGAACTTAGAAAAAATCTCACCCGCCATAAAGGCGAAACTCCGAATGCAATTGCACTTGAGTCAGTACAAGATTTACGAGACTTAGTCGCTGGACTAAAAGAGCCACACCCTGCGATGGAGCTAATATTCAATTGGCTCGAAAAAAATGCAGTGGTAACAGATGAAGAAGTTTTAGTGCATGGGGACTTTAGAACCGGCAACTTTATGGTATCCCCTGAGGGGCTACAAGGAATTGTAGATTGGGAATTTGCGCACTGGGGCGATAGGCACGAAGACATTGCCTGGCTTTGTATGAGAGATTGGAGATTTGGAAAATTAAACAAAGAAGCAGGTGGGTTTGCTGACCGAAAAGAATTTTACTCCCTCTATGAAAAGTATTCAGGTGTTCCAGTCGATCCCAAAAAAGTTAACTACTGGGAGATAATGGGAAATATCCGCTGGGCAGTTGGCTCAGCTCAACAGGCAGAGAGACATTTAAGTGGAGCGGATAAAGGAATTGAACTTGCTGCAATCGGAAGACGAACTTGTGAAATGGAATTTGAAGCGATGAGGTTAATTGAAGATGCAAGATAGACCAGATGCAAACGTGCTGCTAGAGGCAATTCAGGATTTGATTATCAAAGAAATCCTGCCTGCCATCAAAGACAACGACGGACTTTCTTATAAAACACTTGTGAGTTGGAATATGTTAGGTGTAATCGGACGTGAGTTGAAATATGGAGAAACTTTTTTAGATAAAGAAATCGAACGAGTTTCTCATTTTCTTCGGGAAAATTCTATTGCATTTATCAATACAGATTTGAAAGACCAAACCTATCTAGCAAAAATGGAACAATGTCGATCGTTAAATGAGAAGCTAACAGACTATATCCGCAAGAAAAAAATCGCAAATGAGAATTCAGAACTTTGGAACTTAGTAAAAGAATCTTTAAATGAAAAATTGAGAATTTCAAATCCTAGATTTGGAACAGGAGAGTAAGATGAAAGCAGGAGTTCTTTACAAAAATGAATCTCATTTAAAAATCGAAGATGTTAGCGTTCCCGAAATGGGGTTAAACGATGTAAAACTCGACGTAAAATGTTGTGGTGTATGTGGATCTGATATTCATATGACCATTCACAAACAAGTCCGCTTAAAATACTATCCTTGCATACTAGGACACGAAGCATCAGGTGTAGTAAAAGAAGTCGGAGAAAATGTCACTAAGTTCAAAAAAGGAGACAGAGTGGTTGTTTCTTCGGGGCTTGGATGTGGGACATGCAAATACTGTCTTGCCGGCAGACACAACTTATGTGCTCAAGTAGAAGTTTTAGGTTATAGAATGAATGGAGCATTTGCAGAACAAGTAGTTATCCACGAAAGACACTTAAATCTTCTGCCAAGTGAAATTCCTTTCGACCAAGGAGCAATACTCGCAGATGCAGTGTCTACTCCCTATCATGCGCTAAAATTTGTAGGTCGAATTCAGGAAGGCGATGTAGTTGCCATCTACGGATGTGGAGGACTTGGGATACATGCCGTTATCCTCGCTCGTGCACTCGGGGCAAGTAAAGTAATTGCACTTGATGTAGATAAAGGCGCATTAGAAAATGCAGGTAGATATAAGGCAAACGAATTAGTAGATTTAAAAGCGGTGAAACATTCTGGAAAAACTCTTCGAGAATTAACGGATGGTGTTGATCTAATGTTGGATTTTTCGGGACATTACTCCAACGTGGAAGACTGCGTGCGTGCGATGAATCCGAGTGGGCGAATGGTAATTGCTGGAATTGGAAAAAATCCACTTCAAGTAAATTTCCCCTTTATGTTAATTGATAGGAGTATATCCATTGCAGGCTCTTTAGGCTGCGACTCTCGCGCGATTCCTGAACTTATTGATCTTTACATGAGCGGCAAACTCGATTTATCCACTTCGATTACTTCTCATCATCCTTTAGAAGATGTAAATGATTGTTTGGAAGATTTGTATCATCGTAAAGGAAATCCAATTCGATTTATCATTACCCCAAACGGTTCGATCAAGAGTTGAATCAAATAGAAGTTAGACGCTTTGACTAACTTTATTCACTTAAAACAAATAAGGCAAGTTTGGCAAAAAGGTTAGGGCTTGCAGTGATACGTTTTGTGTCACTAAAGAATGCACTATCTTCAATTCTAATTTTTTGCACCTCGCAAAACTCTTCGAAGTCTGTGATTGATAAAAAGTGTAAGTTCGGAGTATTGTACCATCTGTAAGGAAGGTTGTCGGTTACTGGTGTTTTGCCTCTAAATAAAATTTGAAGGCGATTTCTCCAGTGGGCAAAGTTTGGAAATACTACGATTACTTTTTTTCCGATTCGAAGTGAGTCTTTGATAATATTCCCGGGGTTATGGGTTTCTTGAATAGTCTGGTTCAAAATTACATAGTCAAAACTTTTTTTGATATGATGTTTTAATCCCTCATCTAAATCTCCGTGGTGAACAATGACTCCGCGTTCGATGCATTTGTAGATACACTCTTCATCTTTTTCAATGCCTTGTCCTCGGACTCCTTTTTTTTTCAAAAGGTAGAGTAGGTCGCCATCTCCACATCCAAGGTCTAATACGCGGTAACCGGTAGAGATTAAATCCAATATGTATTGGAAGTCAAGGCGTAGGATTTTTTCTTGTATAAATTTAGATTTCATAGAATAAAGAAAAGTTTTGGGCAAATTCTAAAAAGTGGTGGATCAAATGATGTTGTTCGGGATTTGGAACTAAAAAGGAATCGTGCCCTTTGGAAAAATTTACTTCGCAGTAGGTAACAGGAATTGCATTTACTTCAAGAGATTTTACGATTTCCCTACTTTGATAAGGAGGATAGAGCCAGTCTGAGCTAAATGCTATAATTAAAAAGTTTGCCTTTGCGCGCGCCAAATTAAGAGTTAACTCTTCTCCACGTCCAAGGCTGAAATGGTCTAAGGCTTTTGTTACATAGATGTAGGAATTTGCATCAAACCTGTCAACGAAAGTTTCTCCTTGGTAAATCAAGTAACTACCAACAGCGAAGTCTGTATTTTTAATATTTCCACGCGGGGGTTTGCGACCAAATTTCTCTCGCATAAGTTCATCGGAAAGATAGGTGACGTGTCCCACCATTCGTGCAAGGGCTAGACCTTTACGAGGAGGATTATCGCCGTATTCCCCATCGCTCCAATTTGGATCAGAAAGAATTGCTTGTCGTCCCACTTCGTTAAATGCGATTTGCTGCGCACTATGTTCTGAGGCTGAGGCTAATATGATACAGTTCTTAACAATGTCGGGATAACCCACACTCCACTGAAGAGCTTGCATTCCTCCCATTGAACCACCGGCTACGCAGAATAATTCTTTGATTCCGAATGAGTCGATTAAAAGTTTTTGTGCGCTCACCATATCCTGAATGGATACGAACGGAAATGTAGAGCCGTACTGCTTTCCAGTTTTGGGGTTAATGCTTGTTGGACCCGAACTACCATTGCAACCACCGATGACGTTAGTGGAAATGATATAGTATTTATTTGTGTCAAATGCTTTTCCGGGACCAATGTATCCATCCCACCAACCAGCTTTGTCACTTTCTTCGTGAAATCCAGCCGCATGAGCATTGCCTGATAAAGCATGGCAGACTAAGATTGCGTTGGTTCTACTTTCGTTTAAAATTCCGTAAGTTTCGTAAGCAATTTCTAGCGGACTTATGACGGCTCCATTTTCTAGAGTTAGGTCGGGCAGCTTTGCTATTTGTGTGCGAACAATTCCTACGGAATCCTTGTTAAACATAGTTACACTTTTTTTAAAGCTTCTTCTAAGTCAGTAATTAAATCATCTATATGTTCCAGACCAACCGAGAGTCGGATGAAATCAGGTGTAACCCCGGCAGAGTTTTGTTCTTCTTCTGTGAGTTGTTGGTGCGTTGTAGATGCGGGGTGAATCGCAAGGGATTTTGCATCGCCCACATTTGCCAGTAGAGAAAAAATTTCTAAACTGTCGATAAATTTCTTTGCCTCAGCAACTCCGCCTTTTACACCAAAACCAAGGATGGCACCAAATAGATTTCTCTTGTGGTATTTTTTAGCGAGAGAATAATTTTTATCACTTGGAAGTCCGGGGTAATTGACCCAAGTTACTTTTGGGTGTTTGCTTAGATATTCGGCTACTTTTAATGCGTTAGACGAATGACGCTCCATACGTAGGGCAAGTGTTTCAACTCCCTGTAGAATTTGCCAAGAGTTAAATGGAGAAATAGCAGGTCCAATATCACGAAGTCCTTGTACGCGAGCCTTGATGATATAAGCGATATTAGCCCCACCGAATGGTTCAAATTTTCCAAATACATCCCAGAATTTTAATCCATGATAACTTGGATCTGGCTCGGTGAAGTTTTTAAATTTTCCATTTCCGTAATTGAATTTTCCAGCGTCAATAATGATACCGCCAATAGAAGTCCCATGACCTCCTAGAAATTTCGTAAGAGAGTGAACTACAACGTCAGCCCCGTGCTCAATTGGATTAATTAAATACGGAGAAGGAAGAGTGTTATCCACAATAAAAGGAACTCCGTTATCGTGTGCGATCTTTGCGATAGCTTCTAGGTCGAGAGTATCTAGTTTCGGATTACCAAGAGTTTCCGCGTACACAGCGCGGGTTTTATCGTTGAAAAATTTCTTGAAATTATTTGGATCAGACGGATCAGCGAAGTGAACTTTGATTCCAAGTTTCGGGAAAGTATAATGGAGTAGGTTGTAGGTTCCACCATAGAGAGAAGAGGAGGCGATAATTTCCTGTCCTGCTTCCACAATATTTAATAAGGCAAGAGTTTCTGCTGATTGACCAGAGGCTGTGGCTAATCCTGCTATGCCGCCTTCTAGCTCGGCAACTCTTTTTTCGAGTACATCCGTTGTTGGATTCATAAGACGTGTATAAATATTTCCAAACTCTTGGAGTCCAAAAAGTCTTGCTGCATGGTCTGTGTCATTGAATACGTAGGAAGTAGTTTGGTACAAAGGAACTGCTCTGGAAGTAGTTGCAGGATCTCCCTTTGTGTAACCTGCGTGTAGTGCGATTGTTTCGGATTTGAATTGTCTTGCCATAAAAATGCTCCTGTTTAACTAAATGTTATTTATTGAATATATTTACAAGAAAACGAACCCTTTTATTTTAGTCAAATAATTTATTCTAATAAATTAGATGTTATCGTCGTTATATTGGAAATATGGGAACGTCCGAGGATGAATCGATTTTAACGCAGCCTAAATTCACGATCTCCTGAAAATTGGTAGGGTTACAAGTAAATGCAAATGCGATGTCTAATTTTTGTTTACTACAATGACTTTATTTAAATGAATGTTGGAACCAACATTTGGAGTTTGTTAAAATTAATTCATGGAAAATATTCTTTTAATTATAGACCCTTTTTTGAAACAACCATCTAGTGATGGAATAAATGTAATTTCCAATCTCCACGCAAAGGCAATGGAAGAAATGGGAGCAATTGATTCTTATATCGAAGTTTTTTTTCCATCGCATCCTGATGGGGACGTTACTCTCAAGGATTATTTTGTCAAATTAGATTTGAGAAAAAAAAGGGTAATAGGCGTTATCTCCCTTGGCAGTTATGCAAATATTACGGATCATTTAGACTGGGTCAATATTTTGTCTAATGACTTAAAGGAAAATGTTATTGAAAAAGGTATTCCTTTTTTAGGAATTTGTTTTTCTCACCAACTATTTGCCTGGATGTATGGGGCTACTATTGATTTTGTGGAGAATCGAGAAAATATACCTGGAAAAAAATACAACGAATTTAGAGAAATTTCTATTCTGCATCCGAGACTTAAATCTATCATTGGGGATATTGATAGTTTTATCTCTAAGGCTAAACATGAGCAAGAAGTGAAAAAAATCTCGGGAGAATATCTAGAAGTAGCCTGCACGAGTCAACATTGTAAGGTTGAAGGACTTGTTCATAAAGAGTATCCAGCTTTTTCTATTCAGTCTCATCCTGAAGAGTTTCATGTTAAAGAGGGTGGTTGGAAATTTGTAAAGAATTTTATCTCCTATTTTATTTTAAAATCAAAAGAGAATCTGGGAGTTTACAAATCTAATCTATGAAATACGGTTTATACGGATTAGGCGCATTACTCAGTCTTGGCTTTTTTTTTATTATATGGAATTACTCTAGAGGATTAAAAGATTCTCCAAGAGAAATATGGGTTTTATTTTCTGCAAAGTTAATTGAGTATGCTGCGTACGCTGCTTCCAATATGGCGTTTGTATTATATCTTTCAAAAGATTGTGGCTTAGATGATATAGCCGCAGGTTCATATATTGGTGTCTGGTCAACTCTCATGACTTGTATATCCATTTTAGTTGGCTCAGTCGTGGATGCGATTGGAGTAAAAAAAACTTTAGTCATTGGTATGTTTGCAATGCTTATAGGTAGACTTGTAATGCCATTTTCAAATCATTTATTGTTTGTTACTCTATTTGCCTTTATCCCCGTTGCAATCGGAAATGCACTTTTGATTCCAGTTTTGTCTGTAGGGATCAAAAGGTTTACCACTCCTGAAAATACTGCACTAGGCTTTGGACTTTTTTATACCCTTATGAATGTTGGGTTTGCGTTAGGTGGATATATATTTGATAAAGTGAGAGAAGTCTTTGGTGAATATACAATGAATTCAATTCCGATTTTAAACGTAGAAATTTCAACCTACCAGATTATTTTTTTAATGAGTTTTATTCTAAGTATCCCCTCTATGATTTTAATTCTATCCATGCGAGATGGTGTTACAGTAGGTGTAAATGGGAATATAGAAATTAAAACAAATCATCAGGATAAATCCAATTCTATTGTTACTATGTTATTAGAAATTCGAAAATCTTTTTACGAAACGATTTTGATAATGAAGACTGTATTTATGGAAAAACCATTTTGGATTTATTTATTTATGCTTGGAATTCTTGTGTTCGTAAAATTAGTGTTCTATCATTTTAATTATACATTTCCAAAATACGGCATACGCGTATTAGGCGAAGGTGCAAAGGTTGGATCAATCTATGGAATTTTAAATCCTGTAATTATAATTTTCTTAGTTCCACTCATTGCGTATTTTACTAAAAAAGTTAAATCTTATTCAATGTTAATCGTTGGAACTTTACTATCTACGGTTTCCATTTTTTTAGCGGCTATCCCTGTAAATTTTTTTGAACCTTTACAGGGCACTTTATTTGGACAGTTCATTTTAGTTGACTGGCTGGAATTAAGCGTAGAAAAACAAAATCCAATCCTATTTGGAATTATTTTGTTTATCGTAATATTTTCAATCGGAGAAGCAATCTGGTCGCCACGGCTAATGCAGTTTTCTGCTGAGATTGCGCCTATCGGTAAAGAAGGAACTTATATTTCTCTTTCTTATCTTCCGTATTTTCTGGCTAAGATGATTGCAGGTCCCATGTCGGGTTGGCTCATTGCTACCTATACTCCAGAGGGCACAAAATTCTACCCGAATCATTATATGATTTGGATTTGGATTGGTGGAGTATCAGCATTATCCCCAATTGGTCTTTTAGTGTTTCGAAAACTTTTTAAGAAAGAATAGTTTTACGTTGTATTTCTATAAATTCTCCCGGTTTTAACCTACCCAGATCAATATTTCCAATCCTCACTCTAATCAAACGCAAAGTAGGAAATCCAATGAAAGCAGTCATTTTTCGAACTTGTCTATTTTTTCCTTCACGGATAATGATGTTTATCCAGGAAGTGGGAATAGCTAGGCGTTTTCGAATTGGTGGATTTCTTTCCCATAAAAATTCTGGTTCTTGGATTAGATTTGCTTTCGCTGGTTTGTAGTTTTCCGTTTGTGTTCGAATCCCTTTCGTAAATTTTATTAAATCTTCATTCTTAGGAATGCCTTCTACTTGTACTAGATATTCTTTTTCAATTTTTTCATCAGGGTCAGTCATTTTCTGAATGAAGCGAATATCATCGGATAATAGAAGTAAACCCTCACTGTCATAGTCAAGTCGTCCAACTGCTTTTGGTTTTTCGGGTAAATGAATATAATCCGCAAGTGTAGCTTTATCATCGAGAGGCTTAAATTGCGAAAGAACTTGGAATGGTTTATTAAATGCTAGATAGATCATGATAGATATGAGCTTTAAAGTAATTGCCTTCTGGAAAAGTTGCAAGTGTTGGATGATCGATTTCATTTGTCAAACGAACAGGGGTTTTAATTTTTCTTCCTGATTCGGTAATTGCTTCTTTACAAATTTTTTCAAAGTCGTTTGGATGAATTCGATTGGAGCAAGAGCATAGAATTAGACTTCCTTTTTCTTTAAGGTAAGGAATCGACTCAGAAACCAATCTTTTGTAGGTAAGTCTAGCATTGACTTTATCTTTGTCATTAGCCGTTAAACTAGGCGGATCGATAATAATTACGTCAAATTGTATATTCAGATTTTCTAATATAGATTTTAACTGTTTAAAAATATCAGCTTTTAGAATTATTTGTTTGCCGCTTCGAATTTCGTTTACGGAAGAGGAGTCTGGCATTGTTGTAGATGTATATGACTCGGATGCAATTGATGACACAAACCTTGTGTTTCTGTTCCTTGGTAAATTGGACTCGTGAACGGCGATTGCTTTTCTGCTATCTTCTAAGGATACCACTAATTCGGATCCTGCCTGTTCGAGGCAAATGGATAGTAACCCGTTAGACGAGAATAGATTTAAAATTGTTTTATTTGAGAAAAATCCTTTTTTATTTAAAACATAGTCTCTTAGGTTTCGTATGTCGTTGTACATCCCAGACTTTTGTCCGAAAGGATCTATTAAGTAATCAATACCACGGTAATTGATTTCTATTTGCTCTGGCTTTGTTCCCCTAAGTAGCCTGTAGCCAGTCTTTTTAGATTCAAAACCTTTTCTGTTTGGGCTAGTTAGAATTAAAACTTCTGGTTTCACTTTTACTTTTTCGTATATTAGAAGTTTTGAATATACAAATTTGCTAATATACCTAGCGAATGATTCCAGAGATGTAGAATAACACATTACAGTGAGACATTTTCCATGCCCATCTACTGTAACTCCGGGTAAATTATCATTTTCCCCGTGAATCCATCGAATGCTATTCGTATATTCCAACAAGGGAAATCGTTTTTCTATTCGTTTAGAAATTTTATTTCTAAGTATCTCTAAACTAAAATTTTCTCCAAAATAGAATATGCGAACTGCAATAAGTCCTGTATTTGAATAAACTCCAACGCCTAATTCCTTATTACCCGCGCCAAGTAACAGTAACCAGTCCCCATCTTGTAAATCCTTTTCATATCTCGAAAATTTATTCCGAAATATCCACGGATGTCCTGTTAGGACTAACATGGCAGTTGCGTTTGTGAGGTTAATAGGTGTAAGGTGTTTCAAATATTTTATAGGAGTTGAGACCTCTCCCCAGCTTCCAGCTCGCCCCTCTCCTTTGAGGAGAGGGGCTTAGTTCAAGAAAACTTTTCAGGAACAAGAAAATTGGGGTGAGGTAGGGGGATTTAATTAAGCTTTTTTCTTTGCGTCTTCGTAAGAAATTTCTGTTGGTCCTGTGTAGATTTGGCGAGGGCGTCCGATTTTCATATCAGGTGACTCAATCATTTCTTTCCACTGCGCAACCCAACCAGGGAGGCGACCCATCGCGAACATTACGGTAAACATATTCACAGGGATTCCGAGTGCACGGTAAATAATTCCACTGTAGAAGTCAACGTTTGGATAAAGTTTACGATCTACAAAGTATTGGTCATGTAAAGCGGCTTCTTCTAATTCTTTTGCAATGTCTAAAAGTGGATCTTTGATTCCCATTTTGAGAAGTACACTATCGCATGCTTTTTTAATGATCTTTGCACGCGGGTCAAAATTTTTGTAAACTCTATGACCAAATCCGCTTAGACGGAAAGTAGAATTTTTATCTTTTGCTTTTGTAACAACTTCTTTTACGGACATTCCACTTTGTTTGATTTCAGTTAGCATCTCGAGAACTTCTTGGTTTGCTCCACCATGTCGTGGTCCCCAAAGGGCACAAATTCCAGAAGAAATTGCCGCGTAAATATTAGCAAGACTGGAACCAACTAAACGAACTGTAGAAGTGGAACAGTTTTGTTCGTGGTCAGCATGTAAAATTAAAAGTAGGTTTAATGCCTTTACTATTTCTGGATCGATTTTGTATTCTTCTGCTGGAACGGAGAACATCATGTTCAGGAAATTTCCACAATAATCAAGAGAGTTTTGCGGATGAACTGCTGGTTGACCGATAGATTTTTTGTAAGAGAAAGCGGCTATCGTTGGAAATTTTGCGAGCAGTCTACGAATAGAAATTTCTCTATGCTCTGGATTTTCTGGATCGTACGAATCTTGGTAATAAGTAGAAAGGGACGCAATCATACAAGACATGATCGCCATCGGGTGAGCATCTTTCGGAAATCCGCTGAATAGGCGTTTTAAGTCTTCGTGAATGAGAGTATGTTTGGTAAGAGATTCATTCCATGTTAAAAGTTCTTGGTGGCTAGGTAGCTTTCCGTAGATGAGTAAATGTGCCACTTCTGTGAACGTAGATTTCTCGGCTAATTGCTCGATAGGAATTCCCCTGTAGCGCAAAATTCCGAGTTCCCCATCGAGAAAAGTAATCGCACTTGTGCACGCTCCAGTATTCAAATATCCACTATCAATAGTAACATATCCTGTCTGTGCTCTGAGTTTTGTAATATCAATTGCTTTTTCTTTTTCTGACCCTTCAATTACGGGTAATTCGTAGTCCTTATCGCCAATCTTGAGAATTGCCTTTTCTGCCATGTTTATCTTCGTCCTTT
>JAGOHK010000155.1 GCA_017996175.1 Leptospiraceae bacterium | reverse complement strand
ACTGCCGTCGTTAGCCGAAAAGATGAAATTAAAAAATCTGTATATAACTCAAAAATCTCTTTGTTCACATAAAAAGTATCGTACTTTATAAACCCATAATTTAATTATTTTGCGTAAGGTGAGTTATATAGTTATTTACAGTGATACTGGAAAAGTAATCAGTGCAAAAAAAGAAGAGCATATAGGACTTGGAATTGAACAAACAACTAGTTCGAACGAAATTTTAGAAATTGTAAAAAATAAAAAAGAAGCTTACCTACTAAGAGAATCCGGAAGCACAAAACAAACAGTCTTGACATATACTCTACCAATTCATTTGAAAAATTCTGACCTTATTTGGATGGTGAGTGTCAACATTCCTAGAACGAGATTTATTCAAGAAATTAAAAGTATATTTTACTGGCTAATCAGTGTTGGACTCTTCTTATCAATTCTATTTCTTTTAGGAACTTATTTTTTTGCAGAAAATATTCTTAGATTTATAGAAAAAATTACTCATATCACGGGTGAAATGGGAAATGGAAATTTAAATTTAGAATTTGACATTAGCCGCACAGATGAATTAGGAAATATTCCAGTCGCACTCAAAAGAATGAATAATAATATGTTAGAAAGTGCATCTAATATTAAAATATCCTGCGAGAAATTATCTGCCATCTCTATGAGTTTGGAAAAAATATCTACTGAAGGAGCAGATTCCGCAAGAACCAGCGCTGCCTCATCTGAAGAAATAGCTGGTGCAATCAAACATATAGTAGATAGCTTTGAAATGGTTGCAGAAGAAATTGAAACACAAACGGTAAATATAAAAAACCTAAATGCAAGTATGCAATCTTTGGATGAAATGATTACAAATGTAAGTAAAAAAATGAAAGACTCACTTGTAAGTATGGATAAAATTTCTGGAGTTGCAAAGGTGGGAGAGTTATCCCTTAACCGTACAAGTGAAGAAATTGAAAAAATAAATTCTAGTTCTAAGGAAATGCAAAAGTTTTTAGCTATAATCATAGCAATTTCAAAACAAATCAATCTTCTATCCCTGAATGCAGCGATTGAAGCAGCTAGAGCTGGAGAAGCTGGTAAAGGTTTCGCGGTAGTAGCCGAAGAAATTGCAAAACTTGCAAGTCAGACAAATAAAAGTATTGGAGAGATAAAAACATTAATTGAAGCAAATCAAGTTTCTGCCTCTTCCGGAATTGTTACAACAGCAAAAAGTATTGAATCTGTAAAACAAATCAATATGCATATAACCGATGTTAGCTCCCAGTTGAAAGATGTAGATAGTTTCTTTCATTCTCTTGCGAAACTAAATCAATCTACGTTACAGGAATATAATAATATTCGTCAGATATCAGAGCGAGTCCGTACTGCTTCTATCGAAGAAAAAGAAGGAATTTTAGAAATTCATGAAGCGGTAGGCGATATAACTAAGAATATTCTAAGTCAATCCTCTCTAACAGATGAGATAAGTTTTAAAATAGAAGAACTACTAAAAATTTCCGAGACTCTAAACCAAGTAGCATCTTATTATAAAACTTAGCTCTCTACAAAATTTCTTTTAATTATATCAGTATTACCTGAGAACCGCTTTCCTTCCCAATGAGCTGTTTTTTTAAGTATATCATAATAAACAGAATGATTTCTTTTATAAAATCCTTCGTGTAATTTTTTTTCGCTGTATACAGGAAGTTTGTGTTTTAGATTCCAAAAACTTTTAACCCGATCATCTACTTTAAAAAAGCGGTTAATCCAAGGTGTCCCCTCCGCCTTTGTTTCGAAGATCAAACACTCCTCTCCGTTTACTATCGTTTTACCGCTAACAGACATTGTAGAATAACCCACTGTCATTTTCCAGAGGCTAATATCATACTTTAAAACTTCCCCAACACGAAACGCCTCAGCATTAAGAGAAAGCGAAAATAGGATTAGAGTAAAACATATTCTTATACTCATATTTGGTCTACGGTCAATATTGTCCAACTATTACAGATTACCACCGACTTGCACTGAGCTTTGTCGAATGTGTGGACACCGAGAGCACCGATAACGGAACGATGTTAATTTGATTTATAATATTCTTCTCTGTTTCATAACGACATATTATTCAATTCCAAAACCAAAATAAAAACAATCGTATTTTTTATCGTTCTTTTATCGGTGTCCTCGGTGGTAATTTCTTACTTCCAGATTTTTTTCCACCATAGCTTATCTTCTTTTGGCTCTTCCTTCAAGTTCATTCTAGACTTAATATCTTTTAAATCCAGACCGGTTAATTGCCTGTAATTCTCAGCACGTTGTTCTTCTCGAACCCTGAGTTGTTTAAAATATTCTTTTGCCTGAGAGCATTGGTTAGGGTTCCCCTTCCATGGATGTTGGATAATATAACGTCCCTGAAAATTAGCTTGGTCTTTAGTTTCCTGAAAAACTAAATCTTCTGGAAATGTCTGGTTGTTATAACGAATATGTAGACGGGTCACCATGACTTGCGGTGGACCACCCCAACCTTTCGGCTGATTCGGATTATCCCCTATCCAAAATACTCCAAGCTGTTGCAATTCTTGGTTCGATAAAGGCTCGGCAGCGCAAGGATCACACCAAGACATATTCCAAAAATACTCAGTAAATACAACACTATGATTTTCTTTCCGTGCCTGTTCGACAAACATCGCTTTGTAAAAATTTCCAAAATCTGATTTTACGAATGCAGGAATTTCTAAATTACTCGGAAGTTTTACAGTGCGGTAATTCGTAGTTTCCACACGACCTTCGCGGGAAAGCATATAGATGAGTAAATCCTGTTCCCCTTTTGCATTTAACATCCCGAGACGAATCGGAAGCATAAACTTGGGAGATTCGAATGCAAACTGTAAGGGGCGAAGAAATGTTAGCCCCTGCGCCATACTTTTTAGATTTACTTTTGCAACAAAGAATTTAAGTTTTTGTTTGATATAAGGCTTTAAGGCTTCACTTGCCCCTTTTGGAATTTTATACCCGTTTTGGTTGAGCCAGGTTTCGAGTCCGTCAGAATATTTAGCGGATAATATCTGTATGTCATACTCTCCGATTGTATAAGAGGCTTCTACCTTTACACCAAGATCTTTTTTTTCCGCTGAAGCAGAAGTTGGGACTGGAGAATTTTGAGCTTTTTTTCGAATATCCCAAAAACTATCCTCTTCTTCATAACGCTGGCAGGGATCTGGATCAAAATATTCCACGAGTCTAGGCGCACTGTACGCATCCAGGTGATCTATGATTTTACTATCTCCTACATGAATCTGATCTTTTTCGAGAATAGTTGGAACTGGAACTACAAGTGCAAAATCTTTTAGTTCACCCTGGTAGTCATTCATCATACTAAGCACCGTCTTATTGTCATTATGCACAACTACAACACGCGAAGCCTGGTTATATAAACTTGCATCTGCCTTTGCAACATAGAACCCGCAAAACGCTAAAACTTTTTTAACGGGAATTACGGTTAACAAGAATATTGCGCTAATCGCAAGAAAAGTATTTTTTCTGACCTTCATAATTTACCTCTTTATATTTATTATAAGGGCGATTCGAAATCTCCCCTAGCATTGTATTTTTTTAAAGGGGAGTTTCGACCGCGCTCTCCCTCCAACTCACTATCGTTCGTTTCCGCTCGATCGCTATCGCTCGGAGAAGAAATACTCACCTTACGCAAGGTAAGCCAACCGTCCAAAAGAGGCTGGCACCTAGCGGTGGGCTTGCCGCCGCAGGCAACTGAATTCATTAGATTCTTCTAATATTCTACATTGCTCTATAAAATTCGTGTTTTTCTTTTTTTGCGTAAAGTCAGTTATTAGTATAGTTTTTAGCATTTTAATGATTTAAGCAACAAGAAAACAAATTTAACTCGAACCCCATTCATATTTCTTTTCTTTGAATAGTAAATCCCATAAAATTACAACTGGCGAGCATAAAAATAAAGCCCAGATTAAATTATTCGTTTTAAAATACTGAAACGCCCAGGCGTAAGCTACACAAGCAACTAGAAGTGCATGGAGGATACGCGCGATTTTGTGATTGGGAATTGTTTTTGGATCTGTAATCATAAAAAAAGCAAATAGAATCAACGCTCCATTTTGAAGTTGATGGAATAACACATCCCATCTATATCCAAAATTTATAATTCGGTAAGCAAGTAGAGAAAAGTAAAAAAACAAAAACGCATAACTAATTTCGGAAATTCTAGCTCTGCCCGAAACAATAAATCCAAATGCAATTAGCCAAATACCAACGGTCAATTCATATCCCCACTGCCCTGGCGAAACCCATGTCCCAGGCAAAAAACTGATACCGAGGATTACACCTAACATAGCAGGGTTAAATATATGTTTGCCTCTCACTCGAATGATAAACTTGGAAGAGTTTACAGTAAACGAAATAAGTGGATGCACCCAAATATAGTCACTTCTGAGTAAAAGAGAGAGTCCAAGACAGGTAATGATTGTACTAAAATAGGGAATTTCTATTTTGAGTATTCGCATCCAAAGAAATTGGGTAAGTATACCGGCTAGAAAGGTCAGCCCGATTTGAAGTGGCAAAATCGAAAAGTCCCGAAAGAATACTCCAATAGAGAGAAGAGTTCCCATGAGAAAAATTTGCAGTATCCTCACATCAGAGCGAATAAATTCCACTAGCGAATTGACAGGGGATTCGTTATATAAAGTTAAAAGTTTAGTTGCCATACATATTCTCCTTAATTTTGATTGTATTCTTTTTTTTCTTCAACTCTTTCTTCGCCTTTTTCCAAAACTATATCATCGAATATATTTACGGGGCGAATCACTGCCTCGTTTAGGATATAATAGTTACGAAATTTTTCTTCTGTTGTTTTAATCTTTTGAAGGTCTTTTGCTTTTTCTTCTGGGTTCACCTTTTTCAATTCTACTATGTAACTAACTTTTGGTTCTCCTTTTTGGTCTTCTTTGCCATTTACCCCAACTCCAAGTTTTACATCTGGCCATCTTGGTTCATTATCTCTACCTCTTAAAGTATCTTCTCTGAGAGGAGTATATAGATTTGCCGTATAAATTACTTTTGTCCCATAAATAGGAAACTTTTTATAAACAGGAACCTCTCGTGTCTTACGAACAGTACGACTGGAATATGTCGGAACATCATCACAACTAGTAACTTTTTTAGATGCACCTGATCCTGTAGATTGATAACTAGTGCTACATTCTCTTCTAGAGCCAGTTCGATATTGTTCACTTTCCGTATAACTTTCTGTTTTAGTTCCAACCTGTCTATCTTCATAAGAGCGTATTTCTTGGTTAGATTTTATTTTTACTATATCATCCCCTTTTAGTTCATCTTCCCAATCTGTTTGTTGGATTGTAGTATAGCGGTTAACGGGAATTGTTCTCTCCCATGCTACTTCTACAACTTGAAAAGTAACGTTATGTGTTTTTCCTAAAAAGTAAAGAGTGCCAATACAACTTCCAAGAATTGCTACTGCCCAAATACTAAACTTTTTCCAGTTGAAAGGTTTTTTAGTTTCCGACATTGGTTTGGTTTGTTCTACTTTTTTTGCAGCCTTTAGCTCTTTTTCCTTCTGAACTTCAAAATAATTCTTCTTGCTAGACTCTTGGGTTGCTCCACAAGATAAACAGTTATTATCCGTTACAGAGTTTAAAGTTTCACAAAAAGAACAAAGCCAGTCTGCTCCTGCTTTAAATTTATCCGCCAGAGTTTTATCTTCTACCTTTTCTTCTTTTCCTTCCATAAGATAGAACTTGATATTTTCATTTCTAGCATTTCCGCAGGAAGGACAAGTTCGTATATCGCCACGAATAGCTTTTTGCCCACATTTATCACAATCCCAATATTCAAATACTAATTCTTCTACAACAGTTTTTGCCATGCTACTAAACTAAAATTTGGATTCAGTTTTTTCAAGAAAATAAATGATTTCAAAAAGAAAAGAACTTGATTCAATCATTCCTAACTCTTAAAATATAATTTATGAAACAAAATAGTTCAAAAAATATACATTCGACTCTTGGTATTCTATTGTGTATTTTCTGGACTTTCACCGTCAGAGCTCAGAGTAATCTTACAACAAAGAACTCAACAACAAAAAATAATGCGATCATTGAAATAAAAGAAGGCGAGAAATTTAAAAACATCACTCCTGAAATTTATTTCATACAAAACGCAAAGTTAGAATTGGGAGACGTTCGAGACCAAAAAAATTTAGACTTATTTAAAAAAATAAATTCCAATTCAAAAAACCTAGGAATTAACAAGGATAATTTCTGGCTAAATTTTAAGTTAAAGAATTTTTCTAAGAAGGAGGATTGGATTTTAGAATTTGGTCATCCTCACGTAAAAGAATTTAAAGTATATGAATATGCAAATAATAAATTGATAAAAGAAATAAATACTGGAACATACTTTCCATTATCCTCAAAAGAAATTCCCAATAAAAGTTTTCTATTTACGACTACTCTAAAGACCGGCGAAGAAAAAGAGTATTATCTATACTTAAAGGCAGGAACGTCTATGATTCTTTCTCTGAATTTATGGGAGAAGGACGAATATATTGTGCAAGCTTCGATTGAGAATTATCTCTACGGAATTTATCTAGGTATTATGCTCGTAATGGCATTTTATAATGTGTTTATTTTTCTTTCCGTAAAAGAAACTACTTACCTCTATTATATTTTATACATTATTTGTTTTACTACAATGCAAGAAGCAAAGAACGGGTTTGCCTATATTACCCACTTACAAAATTATCCTGGGATTTCGAATAATATAGTTCCATTATTCATTCCACTTGCTGTTATTTTTTCAGCGTTATTTACTCGAAATGCTCAATCGAAAATTGATTACAGATGTTGAACTCGGAGACGCAGTAGAAAAAGAAATGACCGTGCTATTTACGGATATTCGGGGTTATACTACCATTTCCGAAAAAATGAATCCAGAAGAAAACTTTCGATTTCTAAATTATATTTTAAAAGATATTGGTCCTATTATCAGGAGTAACCATGGAGTAATCGATAAATTTATTGGAGATGCTATCATGGCATTATTTCCGGGGAAACCGGAAGATGCTGTTAAGTCTGCAATTGAAATTTCTTCCCAATTAAAAATTTTAAATGAAAAATTAAAGGAACAAAAGTATCCACCAATCGAAATTGGAATCGGAATAAATACAGGAAAAGTAATTCTTGGGACGGTAGGCGAAATAGAACGAATGGAGGCAACTGTAATTTCGGATACTGTAAATCTAGCTTCTAGAATTGAGAGTTTAACGAAATACTACCACTGCGAAATTTTAATTGGGGAAGATTCTGTAAAAAATTTAAAACATTTTGATTTGAGATTGGTAGACAAAGTAATCGTGAAGGGCAAAAAGAATCCAATTTTATTGTACCAAGTTTTTTCGGAACAGAGGAAAATAACTATTACCCAGACGAAGGATTTTGAAACAGCGCAGGAACTATTTCAAAAAAAGAAATTCAAAAAAGCAAAAACAATTTTTCAAAAATTATATAAAATAAATCCAGATGACCAATTAGTAAAAATGTATTTAGAAAGATGCGAGAACTTTATTATAAATCCACCCCCTAAAACTTGGAGTGGGACAAACGAAATGGAAGTTAAATAACGTGAATACAATAAAGGATTTTGAATTTGTCGGCAATGCTGTACAATCAAGAAAGCAACTTACTACAGTCACCTCGAACTTCTTTATTGTGAGAGGTCTATTCTACAAACCAACTATAAGATAAACCTAATACTATGTTTGCCAGATAGATTTCTCACACTTCGCACAAACTGAAGTGCTCGGTTCGAAATGAACTGTAAAAATCCTTAACTTGACAGCATTGAGCGACGCAAAAAGATGCTATCGGGAATCTGTAGTTCTAAGTAGGATTTTATATTACTTGAGATCCCCGATAGAAAATTTCGGGGATGACATAAAGGATAATTTTATTATTTCGAACTCACATTAAATAAAGTTTATTCTCTAGGTTTAATATTCCAAGTAAATCCCAGAAACAAAATAGCAAGCAAGGTTGCAGCAAGGATTGCATACAATACATAATTCCAACCGAACGCTGGATTATTTGCAAGCCAGCCCAAACCTTTTGCCTGTGTTGTTCGACCGATATAACCAAATAGTCCAACAAACCCAGCAGCAGTCCCCACTGCTTTTTTTGAAGTAACATCCAAGGCTGCAACACCTAAAAGCATCACCGGCGGATAAACGAAAAAGCCGATGACTCCAAGCATCGTCAAGTCAATCCATAAAAATCCTGGCGGATTATAGTAAATTACCCCGAAAGCAAAAAAGATGGGGATCATACAGAGTAAACTCACCATTCCACGTCTGCCACCCATTTTATCAGAAACCCAACCCATGAGAATCGTACTTCCAATTCCGGCAAATTCTAAAACGAATACACTAAATCCACCACCGGTAAGACTCGCACCTTTGATTTCTTTTAAATAAGTCGGACCCCAATCGAGCATACTATAACGAACTATATATACAAAAAAGTTAGCAAATGCAAATAACCAAAGAAATTTATTATTAAAAATATATTTTCCAAGTAGTTCTTTTGTTCCTAGTTCTCGCTCTGTCTCCTCTGTTGTTGCGTGTAGGGTTTTTTCGTTTTTGTATTCTTCGATAGGAGGAAGTCCTTCTGATTGAGGTGTATCCTTTAGCCGCAAGTAGATGTAGACTGAAGAGATAAGTGCGATTATCCCCGGAACATAGAAAGCAGATCTCCATCCCCAATGGTGAGCGGAATAAGCCGCGACCATCCCCACAAGTCCCCCGCCTACGTTATGCGCTACATTCCAGATGGCAAATACACTTCCGCGCTCTTTTAAACTAAACCAATGTCCAATAGAACGACCACAAGGAGGCCAGCCCATTCCCTGGATAAATCCATTTAGCCCCCAAAGAAATAAATGCAAATGATAATTCTCAACTGAACCAAATACAAAATTCACAAGTGCTGTGAGAAACATTCCTACAGCCATAAACTTTCTAGAGTCACTTCTATCGGATAACGCACCCATTACAAACTTCCCAAGTCCATAAGTGATAGCGGTTACTGCGAGTATATCTCCAATTTGCGATTTATCGTAATGAAGTGCCTCTCCCATTTCCTTGGAGACAACAGAAAGATTATTCCGAACAAAGTAAAATGCAGCGTAGCCGATGAATGTAGATTCTAGAACATGCCACCGGTAAACAGGATATTTTTTTTGGATTGCCTCTTCTGAAAGACGCGTTTTAGCGATAGATGGCTGAAACCAGTTTATTATTTGTTTGATCATATTTATTCGTTGGTTTTGTTTTTCTTGATATTAAAAGTTTTAGAAGAAATATAAGGAAAGTCCTGCGATGGAACGTCTTTAATTTTGGCAATAAGCCAGTTGTTCTTTCGCGCATACTCTGCAATACTCTCTGTTTGGTCTTCTGCGACATGCTCGTCTGGATTGATGATAAGTTTTAAATTCTTGCTGTACTCAATCATCTCCTTGTCGCCACGACTATTTCCACCGACTAACAACGGTTGCGCTTGGACAAATGTTTCAATTGCTTCTTTTTTGCCATGATCCTGCGCGATTGGTTCTACCATGGTTCCCGTGATGATACCACCTCGAACTACCGATTTGATTCCAACTATATTTGTAATTGGAATTTGTAGTTCTTCACTTAAAAACTTTTGGTACATTGCCTCGGGGCTAGCAGTAATTATCCACACTTCAAATCTATTTTCTTTCAAGAGCTTAATCAAATCGACCATGGGCTTATATACTTTACCCGCATAATATTTTTTATAACAACTAGCTCCAAGTTCTCGGAGATAATCCACACTATCCCCTTCGAAGAATTTTACTCTGAGCTGAACATATTCCATTGAAACATTGGAAAGTTTTGTCATTTTTTTAATTACATCTGGCTTTTTCGTTGGATTATCACGAGCAACCTCATACAGACATTCATCTGCCATGTAATGAGGAGCTTGTCCTAAAACAGTTCCATCTCCATCGAAAGTCGCCACTTTTCTATTAGGATAGTTTTTCGTTTCCAATAAAAAATTTCTAATTTTATGATTTGTTTCTGTATCAAATCCTTGGATGGTAGAAAAATAATAGTGGTTTGGACTACAATTTAAAAAAATCAAAAAAAGAAATAGTAAGTAGTTCTTAAAGGTAGGTAAAATAAATTTATAAAAAGTATATCTTCCATTTCGTAAAACCAATTTTCTCTGTAAGTCACTAAAATAATTAATCACTTTTTCCCCTCCGTACTAATGTTTCTTATATTGCTATGACTGTATGAAAATAAAAAAAGAATTTAACCACAGAGAACACAAATTTCTAACGCTGGTGCTAGGATACACGGAGATTCTCTTTTTAACGTTTTTCTTTGCGTTCTCCGTGTATCCCTCCAGTGTCCTCAATGTTTAAAAATCTGGAAGAAAAATGTTTGCAAATTTATAAAGAAATTCCCTTTTTACTCAGTGTCTCTGTGGCTAAAATTTCTTTCATTGTATTATCAAAACTTCAAACTATAACCAACAGTAAAATGA
>JAGOHK010000154.1 GCA_017996175.1 Leptospiraceae bacterium | reverse complement strand
CTAAAAGCTGCCAAACTAGAACCAAGATTTGTTATGAGTTACGACAACCTTGCTAATATACATTTTAGTTTAAAAAAGTTCGACCAGGCTATTAAATACTTTGAGAAATGCATTGAGTTAGAACCGTCTAACAGCATTTATCTGCGAGCCACTGCGGAAGCATATATCGAAAAAGAAGACTTTGCTACTGCAATTTCCTATTACAACAAAGCACAAGAATTAACTCCAAACGAATATATGATTTACAATGAACTAGGTTCCACTCTAGTTCTAAAAAAAGAATACGAACAAGGAAAAGAAAAATTCAATCGCGCAATTGAATTAGGCAACGAAGAAGTAAAATCCTACGCCTACAAAGGATTAGCCGATCTTAAACGAAAACAAAGAAAATACGACGAGGCGATTGAACTTTATAAACAATCCATTTCCCTCTATTCAGAAAATAATGAATCAAAACTCGGAATGGCATTTTGTTTTTCCAAAAAAGGAAACAACCAGGAAGCAATTGTAACTGTAAAGTCCATCCTAGAAAAAGATTCCCAAAACGCAAAAGCCTACTTTGATTTAGGAAAATACTATAATTTAGAAAAACGCACTGAAGAATCTTTAGAAAGTTTTAAAAAAGCATGCGAATTTGGAGAAACAAAAGCTTGCGCAGAAAATGGAGGGAAAAAAAATAAGAAATGAATTCTGTCTATAAGCCGGATTCTGTCTCTGCCTAACGAGTGTTAACCCCTTATGCAGTGGATAACCATTTATCTTGGTTTCAAGTTACCTTAAAACTCTTTGCTCTCTACCCGCAACCTGGCGGAATGGGCTCATAACGGTTGCTTACTTGAGATTGCACCATGAAGGGTTTACAATGCCCTCCTTCTTACGAACGAGGCGGTGAGCTCTTACCCCACCATTTCACCCTTACCCGAATATAGCTTGGTCACTAAAGCAACTTTGCCACTTGTATCAGGCGGTATATTTTCTGTTGCACTTTCCATGCTTATTTTTCTTTCGAAAAATAAACTCCGGATGTTATCCGGTTCATTCATTCCTAGGTGTCCGGACTTTCCTCACTCCCCTTTAGAGGTTCGCGCGATTATCCGACAGAATTCATTTCAGTGTTGAGAATAAATTTACAAGCATAGCTGGCAAGAAATTTATTTACTTTGGACATTGTTTGGAATTTTGTTTACAAAATATTGTTATACGATTATGAATGAAGATTATGGAAACTACATTATCTTTAAAACAAATATCTAAACAAGCGCTATCTTTAAATGGATTACAGAGAGCAAAACTAGCCGAAAGGTTAGTCATTAGCCTAGATAATAAAACATTATCTAAAAATAGTCGAATCTCTGTTTATCTTCCCTTTGCGGAGTAATGACATTATCCTCAATCATCGGTATTCAGTTGCCGTCGCTCCATGTATTCGCGACCTTCGCCTGGTAATCTTTTTTAAATCAAACTCTGTCCAATCGACTGAATGGCATCCTCAAAATTTCCCTCGATTAACCGCCCGCCTGATTCCAAAATAGAAAACTCTAACATGAGATTGATAGAATTTCCGAAATCTTCATTCAAGAGATAACCGTCATTATCCACACGATACCCAGAAGTATGCGGACTAGTGGGAATTTTTGTTTGCACAAGTTCAAGTAGTGGAAGTTTCGATTGGATATATCCAAAAATGATTTTTCCGAGAGCTTTTGCAAAACCAATTTCAAAAGAACTTCCGTCATCCACGAGAGCACCGCGAAAAGAATTGCAGTTTACCACTACAAGATCACAGGCTCGAATGAGTTTACAATTTTCTAAATAGATTTTCCGAGCTTTATCCAGTCCTGATTCATTTGTCATCTCTCCGTCAAATGGCGATAATCCTTCAAAGCCATATTTTTTACATATAGATTTATGTTTTTCTAAAATTCGAATGGAATCTGGCAAAAATACTTCTGGTCCTGCTAGGTAGATTTTTTTCATTTCTGCAAAATAGAATTTTTTCAAAATACTGTCAGCCTAAAAAAGTAAACTATACTTGAGCTAGAGTGGTTTTAATAAATTGTCTCCTGAGCGTATCGAAGGATACTATTTAAGTATAGATGATGCTCATCCATATTTTCATAAGAGTTTTTAAGAAGAGTCAATTATTTATCGCCGAGAATTTCTTTGAAAAGGATATTCTTTTTATTCAACTATAAAATTTCTGCAAGTTGACTCAAAGATGGAAATTATTTCTGAGACTGATTTTGGTTCAATTGGTTCGTGTGCTTTGGGATTTCCTAATGGATGAATATGCCAACCAATTCGATTGTCTTTGTCCAATCCCCAGATTCGTTCATTGTTTAAGAGTAAAGTGAACGACAAAGTAAAACTATATTTTTGCCCCATCTCGGTAAATCGAACTTCTAAAATATAATTTTTTTGCAGAGTCACTCTCCCCTTAACTGACATTTCAGTATTGTAAGAAAAAGAAATGCTCTCGACAAAATCTAGATTTTGTAAAGCGGATCGTAATTCTACTTCGAACTGACTAATGACCATTTTTCTTTTAAGTCGGAAAAGTATTGCATGGAGGAAACGGCGGCTTCCCAATCATGAAATTCACTTTTTAAATTCCAATTGGTTCCATCCCATTCTTCGTATTTAGTATCTTGGTATTCTTGAAAAGGCATTCCCTTTTTTTCTTCAAATTGTTTATCAACCAATTTATAGTATTCAAGTCTTGACTCTATATATCCTTTAATCAATTTTTGGATTGATAAATCATAGTCAGACTCATCAGTCAATTCTTTCAATTGTAGTAACACCGTTTGAGAAAGCATAACTCGATTTTCAGAAATCAAATTGATCCTGCAAGCTTTTTTCTTATTAAGCATTTTTCCAACATCCCATTTCTTTAGGAAGTATGCAGAATCTATACAAGGTAGTGAGGGTAACTACTCAAGGCAGGGACTATGCAAAAGCATTGCCATACTTCGGCAAGCTCAGCATAGGCGGCGCCGGCACGGAGACACAGAGAAATGCAGTTTCAGGACACTTTGCGTTCAAAAATCTATGCTTTTATACAATTCTACTAGTTACATCAGAAAATTTAACTTGACAATGAGAATCGGTCTCAATATCATGGAGTTATGAATAAATGTCACTGCGCCAGAGTTCCGTTTGATCAAATTGTAGAGCAAGCAATCAACCTGAGTTGTTCCTACCTAAAAGTAGCCAAAGATTTAAACGCAGGAGAAACCTGTACTGCGTGTAGAGAGGATATGAAAGCCTATTGTGAATCGGCTTGTAACAGAAATGAATTTCGAGCTAATTCTCAATTACAATTACAGGGGGCGCTTTAGGAAAATTGTCTAATAGTTTGACAATATCCTTTAAAGTTCCTCGGTATTGAATCTCATCTTCCGATGTAAGGTTTAGTCCTAGGAAAATACGATGGTTTTTTTGGGAAAGTTTTTGGAATTCCTGAATGACTTTTTTGTACCGATAGGGAGTTTCGTACAGCACTAGGGTGTGACCAAGGGACAAATACTTATTTATCTCATGACGCCGTTTATCCTCCTCCCGGTTTAAAAATCCTATAAATGTAAAGGGAGAAATTCGAAATCCACAAAGAGCTAATGCACAAGTAAGCGCACTCGGTCCTGGAACTATTTTTACTTCCATTCCATTTCTTACAGCTAAATTCACAAGCCCTGATCCGGGATCTTCTATTCCTGGTGTTCCTGCATCGGAGATCAAACAAGTCATGTTCCTTGTTTTCATTAATTCCAGTAAACGATTCATTTCGGTATCATCCGAATGTTCATTTAACAACTCGAATTCTTTATCTATCCCATTTAGTTTTAGGAGTTTTGAGGTTTCTTTGTGTTCTTCCCCAATGATTAAATCTGCTTGTTGCAGCTTTTCAATTGCATTCATCGCAATATCGCGATCATTACCAATGGGAACAGAAATTATATAAAGTATATTCATAGTTTATTGAAATACCGGCTGGATCATGCAACCAATGCTTCTACATCTATCGGCAAACTCTCTGTTGCCCTTGTCAATTAGAACTCCAAATCGTTTGGCTGATTTTAGTAATGGGAAATCATTTTCAGAATCCCCAAACGCTAAATCAGGATTAGCCCCAGCTCGTTCTAACAGAGCATTTACCTTCCCCTGTCCATAAGTATAAGGCTCAATGATTTCGGGCGTAGAAATTCCATCTGTTTCCAAAAGTCTCATTCCAATTACATTTTTTTCTGGAACAAAAAAAACCGAGCTGACTTCTTGGATAATGGATTCAGGAGAAGCGGTGACTATATAGACCTGCCAGTTATTTTCCTTTAAGAATTTTATCAGTCCTAACATTTCTTTGTAGGGGCGAACGGCGGTTAAATCCTCTTTTCTTTTTAGCTCAGCCTTCCAAATCTTCTTAGCAAACGAACGAATTTTTTTTTCTTTCCAGCCGGAGAATAAAAAAGACGACCAGCGATATGCCTTCTCCACTCCATCCCTTTGCATAAGAAAGGAATATTCTTCCCAGACAAATGCTTTGAGTAGGTTTGGATTTCTCTCTCTGAGTCTCCAAACTCTCTCTGCCTTTGTTTTGTTTCTAAAGTAATCGGGAAAAAAAGGTTTTAATTCAGTAAGTCCCGAAAGAATCAGGGAATTCATTACGGTTTCTCCGAAATCGTTTCGGATAAGAGTATTATCAAAATCAAAGGCTGCAATTCCGGGAGATTTACATATCTCCCAGACTAGGCTAGAATGAACTTCTTTCGTCCATTTTCGGAGTGGAAATGTGGATATTTTTTGGTTGATAGTCTCGTCTCCCCTTTTTTACAAATCCACTTCTTTCAAAACTGCCAATTTATCGCTTTCGCTAGGGAAATAATGCTCCGGGTTCAAAATCACACTTTGGTATCGAACCTCAAAGTGTAAGTGTGGTCCAGTTGAATGACCAGTACTTCCCGAAAAAGCGATAATCTGTCCTTTAGAAACTGTATCCCCTTCTTTTACAAGTAGTATAGAATTATGGGCATACAAAGTTTGGATTTGGTTAATATTATGTTGAATGGTTACTGCAAGTCCGTAGTTACCTTGGTTTCTGGAAAGTAGTACAATCCCATCATTGGCTGCTAGAACAGGTGAACGGTTAGGACAAGCAATGTCAATCCCAGTATGCATTAAGTTTCTTCTAAGTCCTAACTTAGAGGAAATCTTAGAATTGGGCGTCCCAACAGGCCATATAAGCTCTCTATAGTCCGATTGGATGATTTCTCGTCCTTTCCCTTGGATTAACAAATTTTTACTGTATTTCTCTCCAAATGGAAAAAAAAGAGGTCTGGTTGTAGGAATTGGCTCAGAGGAAGAAAGTTGGTTGATCTGACGCAATTCCTCTTCGTTTGAGTCGATTTCTTTCAAATAAGAGTCTATACTCCCGGGAATTTCTCTGGGAATAAGCCATTTCCCTTGTTTGTCGTTTAGGGTTTGGATGTATTCGTTGTCTACTTTTAGTGCTTTCTTACTTGAATTGGCGATGGTCGATACCTTTGACCAAAGCATGAATCCTATTAAGAGAATAATTATATATCTCTTTCGCATTTTTTTTACCTCTTTTAAGGTTAATTTTCGCTAAATTTTTATCTTATCCATACGGTAATTTATTTCCACCTCTCCAGTCAAGACTTTTATGGGCTCTCGAATATCCATTTTAGACAGACCAGTAGAGATTTCTAGTATTCAATAATACGCTTAAGCCAATCCTTCTACGTACGTAATTTATGCCAAATAACTTAGCATTTACTATTTTTTTCCCTATCAATATTAAATTTGATTGACTATTCAGGTGTTTATAACCATTTTGGCACACATAAAAGGATAAATACAGGTAACTAGTGAAATCTATGAAGTTTCTAAATTACGCTTTTTTAATACTATGTTTCTATTCGCTTCTAAATTGTGCGACCGCCTCTCATGAGCGGGTATACATGGCTTCCATAAATGGGGACGAGCAAATGTTAAAAAAGGGCTTCGGTCCTTCGTGCTGGACTATACCCTTGGGAACTTCTTGTATATTCCCTTTCTTTTTCGATTTCAACTGGAGTCCTTTCCAATTATTTACCTCCAGAGGAAGCCAAGATGTACGAAATAAAGAAGGAAATACTGCGCTCATGTGGGCGGTCAGCCAAAAGAATAGTGTCATTATGGATTTGCTTTTAGAGAAAGAAGCAAAAGTTGCCATCAAAGATAAATACAATAAATCCGTTTTGCAGTTTGCCCTTGCTAAATACGGCAAAGACTCCGAAACCTACAAGTCTCTGAGAGAACGCTTCGAGAAGGAACTCTTCTGCGACAACCTCTATCAAAAATTCCGAGGGTTAGTAGGACTTAGAAATTGCCTCACCCGATCTACAAAAGTCGGAAAGGAAAAATTGAACGACGATGAACTCACAAAACTGGCACCTGAAAGTAGCGGACCAGAGGTTGACTATGGGCAAATTGTCACCATACCACTTCCTGACAAAACTTTGAGGGAGTCTGAGCATCTTGAGAAGCGAAATATGAGTGAAAAACGCCGGTATGAGGAATTCAGAAAAGTTACTGATGAATATAAAAAGCAAGGAAACAGCAAAAAGAACAAAGTTTCTGAAGAAAAATTTGAGGAATGTGATTTAGCGGGAGACTTGCGCATCGAAGAAATAGCGTTCATCAATACCAAAGAAGGCAGAGATGCATTCAAGAACGAATATCTAGAACATATAGTGAAGGAAGATAAAGAAGCGAAAGAAGAAACGGAAGAGGATAAAGAGGATAAAGAGGATAAGGGAGCAAAGGATTATAAACCAGGAGAAAAACTTTTACTCAATGAATCTCCTAGCACAAAAAGATTTAAGGTTTTTAGCATTGAAGATAGAGAAAAACTTATAAAACTAAAAAGGAGACTTTCCAACCTTGCTACAGTTATTGTAAAAGCATACAAAGACTTCTTTGCCTACTATGATCTCGCAAATGAAAAAACGATTGAGCAAGATTATCAAAAAATGGCAAGTATGAACGGGGAAATTGCACTCTATAAAATCAACAATTACATGGAAAAGAAAAAAGGCTTAACAGCCTGCAAATTAGAAACGTTTAAGAACTTCGATGAATACTTAGCCGAATTAAAAGAAGACTTGTCTGCGCGAATGGGTGACCTTATGCAAAGAACAAAAGATGATCCAAGGTTTGCCTTAAACAATATCAAAGTAAAATTTCAAAAAAATGAACCAATAGCTACAGAATGCAAAGCCTTGGAATCAGATCCTAATCTAACTAAATATGATTTTAGAGACCTTTCTTCCATATACGCACTTTGTTATTACTCTTTACTAAAAACGAACGAACAGGAAGCGCAAGTATACTATGATAAAGCATTTAAGTTAGGAAATCCGCAAACAATATCAGAAATTTCCGAAATCAGAAGAAAACACAAAGCAAAGGAACCAATTAGCCCTCCATCTCTTGGGACAACGGAAACCAAAATCGTTTCTATAGAAGAGCCCCAGTCCCAAAAATACCAGCTAGCGGTTCTTACATTCATAGATCAAACTCAGAATCCAAAAACCGAATCAATTCGGTATACGTTAGCGGATATACTTACTTCCGAGTTATTCATAACAAGCCGCTTTGATTTGTTAGATAGAGCAGATCTAAAACAAATCGAAAAAATCCCAGCATATTTGGAAACAAAAGAACAAGAAGAAACTTTTAGAGAAGAAGAATACGAAGACAGGACAGGAGAGGAGGATTACGAGGAGGAGGAAGTAAGTAAAAGTAAGAAGAAAAAAAAGAGAAACCGAAAGAAAAAAAAGAGTGATTTTATAAAAACTCCGCGAGAGGTATTAAATAAGTCGCAACAAGAAAAAGACAATATCGTAGATAATCATGCACAATTAGACGGCGTTTTAATGGGTTACATTACTTCAATAGACTGGGAGGAAGGTTTTCTCTATATTGATTATCGAATAGTAAACACATTGGGTATTAAAAACCTTGAACAGAAAAGGAAAAAGACTGAAGAAGACAGACTGGCAGCATTCGAAAAAGCTCAAACCGCTATTGAGAAAGCTAAAACCGCTGTTGAGGCAGATAAAACTGTTGTAGAGGCATTTAAAAACGATAAAGATCTAAGCGCTGATGAAAAAAATACTGTAGAGTTTATTGGATCACTTCGAGACTCTATCATCTTGGCGGGCACGGGAAGAATAAAACTTCTGAAAGACAAACAATCAAACGGCTTCTCTTTAAATAGAAAAGATATTCAAAAAATTGCAATGGATATAAAAGAAAGTTTTGCGGATAATAAAGTGATTGCGAAAAGTTTGGCAGAGGAAGCGGCAGATGGGTATTATCCGGTCGAATACAAAGATGTAGAAGGGTTTTCAAAGAATCCAAACGAGAAAAAAACCGTTAGTCTACGAGTGATGAAAATAGAAGGAAATAAAATCATCATCAATGCAGGAACCTTTCATGGAATCAAATCTGGATTCGTGGGCTATGTAGTAGAACCAGGTTATTTTAATACTTATAGATACTTGGCAAAGTTTATAGTCGAACAAGTATTTGAAAGATCCGCAAGATGTGTAGTTATCGATGGGAAAATTACCGAACAAAAAGAAGGACGGAGCGTTTTCATAAAGTAGGGAATTGGATTATGAAAAAAAAAATACTATTACTCATTTTACTTTTGACCTTAGCTGAATTGAAATCAGACACAGTTATGTTTAAGTCAGGAAAAAACCTTGAAAACGTAAAAGCAAAACTGCGCGGATCGGACGTGGATGTCCAAGAAAGTGCTACAATAAAAAAGACCTATCCAAAAAGTGAAATAAAAAGCATAGTCTACAGCGAAGTAACTTGGAAATCACAAGAAGCAGAGACGTTAGACGCAGATGGAACGGTCTATTATTCCTTTAACAGTAAAAATTGGGGACGAATTAAGACTAGTTCCAATTGGACAAAAGCCAGTAAAGTTTGCCAATCAAAAGGTGCAAGACTACCTTCGATTAGAGAGCTCTCTGCCTTGTACGGTTCTAATTTACCATGGCGAAAGGATGCTTGCCCATATCCCTGTGACTTTTGGTCTATCCAATATGACAGTGAGAAAGCGCATGTGGTTTCCATGGAAAATGGGGACGAAACGATCATGCTAAAATCATTAACAAAGAATGTTCTTTGTGTTAAGAATTAATATTAATCGGGAGACTTTTCAATGAAAGTTCTACTTTTCCTTTTAGTCATACTGAATACTTTTATCCTATTTGCAAATGATACCAATCAAAGCAATAATTCAAATCTGGACTACGCCACCCTTAGCGTAAAACCTCCTATCTACTATGCCAATTTGGGAGATACCAAATTTGAAAGGGGAGACAAAAGAGGTGCAATCGAAGAATTTGATAAAGCAATTTTCTTACAGCCTGATTATCCAATTTTTTATACCAAAAGAGCAAAGGTAAAAATTGATTTGGGAAATGTCGAAGGAGCCGTAGAAGATTATAATAAAGCAATTTCCTTAAAACCAGATTATGCAAATGCTTTTTTTCAGAGAAGTATTATTAAATCAAATCGAGGAGATAAAAAAGGAGCTTTAGAAGATTTGAATAAGGTAATATCGATTAGCCCCACAAATGCAGACGCATATAAAAATAGAGCATTTATAAAAAAGGATCTAGGCAAAAAAAAAGAAGCGTATGAAGACTTTAATTCAGCTGTTTCCCTGAGCCCAGAAAGTGCGGAAGCATATAACAATAGAGGTTTGCTCGGTTCAGAGTTAGGTAAAAGAAAAGAAGCCATGGATGATTTTAATATGTCGGTTTCTTTAAAATCCGATTACTTAGATGCTTATATGAATCGTGGGAATTTAAAAATAAAACTAAAAGAGTATCAATCAGCCATTGAAGATTTTGACAAAGTTATTTCCCTAAATTCAGAATATATGGAAGCTTATAATAGCCGAGCTACTGCTTATCTTAGACTAAAAAATTATAAAACGGCTCTAGATGGATATGATAAGGCTCTTTTATTAAATCCGAATGATGTGAAAGCCTTAAATGGTCGTGGATATATAAAATTGATTTTTAAGGATTACGAAAAGGCTGTGCAGGATTTTAATTATGCTATTGCGGTTAATCCAAATTTTGCGAAGTCATACTACTTTAGAGGTTTAGCTAAATTTAAAATGAATGAATTAGACGAAGCTATTCGAGATTTTAATAAAGTATTAACTTTAAAAATAAACTATACAGATGCTTTTTTTTATAGAGGTAAAGCAAAATATGATGCAGGTGATATTAAAAACGGTTGTATGGATTACCAAAAAGCAAAAGAATTAGGTTCGAGAAAAGTAAATGCAAAGATACAAAAACAATGCGAAAAAGTAGTTTTTTGGTAAATTACTTTTTCGCAGTAGTTTTTACAATTTAGAATTCAGTTCTTTCCACTTCTGATTTAGGAATTTCTTTTTTTCCTTCTGGACTTATTACAAGGAAGGAATTACTTAACTCAATTAACACCCCTGAATATCTTTGACCATTTTTTAATACGAGAGTCTCAGATGCTTTTCCCATGAT
>JAGOHK010000153.1 GCA_017996175.1 Leptospiraceae bacterium | reverse complement strand
AACTGAACGATGGTCTATAGTTTAGGATATTCCTATTCGTATCATTGCGCTCGTCGTTTAATCCCATTTCATTTAACTCCATAACACATAAATAAAAACATCGTATTTTATATCGTCCCTATCGGTGTGCATTCCACCCTTCGCTCCAAGTATTCGCGACCTTCGCCTTCGCCTAGTAATCAGTTCCTTATTATTTTTGATTACCATTATGCCCCAACATCAAAAGGGGTTACAATCGGTTTACTCAATGGGATACAATCTGTAAGAAGTTTTTCGATGTCCTTGCGCAAACGCACTGTTACTTCCTCGACTGTTTTCTTTTTATTTTCTTTATAACCGTCATAGTATTCAGCTAAACCAAATGGTTTTGCGATGACAACTCTTGCACGTCTTGCTCGTGGAATTGTTGCACCTAAAACTAAATTTTCAAACCGATAGAGCCACTCCATAAACCTTTCTGCGCTCGGATAAGCCAACAAATATTCCGGTTTGATAACTAAAAATAGATAAGCTCTATCTACATCTTTTTGGACAAATTCTAAATCTCTTCTAGAAATTTTTACTGTTTGTTTTCCTAATCCAGAATTGATTCCGTCAAGAACCGTAAATACTTCTCTGATTTTATGAATTGCGTCTTCATCTGGTTCAAATTTAATTTCTAATTTCTCGGCTGCGCGATTTAGTGCAGCATGTCTGATAGCGCCAACCCTATAATCATAATCTTTATCCGTGATGGGAGATATTCCGTATTCTCTCTCTGCATCTTCTAGTAAAATTCGACCAACAGTTAGAAATCTTCTAAGTAGATTTTTATTTCCGGGGGTAATTTTAAGTTTGCGCTCAATTACTTCCAAGGAAGATTCAATCTCTCGGTAAAGGGATTTTTCTGTACCAGATAGTAAATATTTCACAAATGCGGGTAACACTTTTACATCAGCACTTGGATCTTTTTTGCGTGCATCTTCTAAACCCCAAAAACCAATTTGCGCAATCCCAGGCATAAATGGAACAAGGTTATCATTTTCCCCGGAGCACATTCCTTCTGGATAAATTACGAGTTTGCCCTTATCCCCTGCTAAAATGGATTTTGCCATCTTTACAGATTCCCTATCTGCCCCACCGGATAATACAGAGAATGCGCCTACTTTTTTTATTAATTCTCCCACAATTCCAAATCCCCAGTTGAAGACGTTACGCGATGCCATATAATAAAAACGGGAACCAATAACGTTAGCTACATAGTAAGCAACAGGTGGCTCAATTGTGGAAGGATGATTACTAAAATACAAAAGCCTCTCCTTGTTCAGGTTTCTCAAAGTACGTTTGTCCTCTTCCGAAATATCAACCCCGTCAATATTCAATGCTGATTTTAAAATAACAGGTAGGGATAAATCCATTCCCCAGAGAAATGGATAATTGATGTCATGAGAGATAAAAAAGTTTTTATTTTCCATAACTTTAGTTAGATCGGGCTGGTATTTTTGACAAGTAGAAAAAACTGAATATTAATTTCCGTTCTGTCCGGGTGGAGTTTCAGGAACTGGGTTCAACACCGATGGTGAAGTGGGTGGTGGCTGTTGAATTCCCGGCATATTGACTTTTGGCGCGCCAATGGTACCTGTTACAGGAATACAACCATCAGGCAAATCTTTTGTGATCAACTGAAGACTAGATGCGATGTCTTCTCTTTCCGCACTATATTTTTCTGTTAACTTGGGACATAATTTTAAATCTATACGGGAATCACGAAAAGACGCGGCTAATTCAATATAACCACTAATTGTAATTTTTGCAATGGATAGAGTAAAAACTCCTTTCTCAATTGTAAGGCGATTACTGTTTAAAGTTTTTTTAAGATTTAATAGAATACTTTTTATAGTAACGCCCTGTAAGGTATCTATCATGGGAATCGCGGGAGAACGTAAAATAGCTCCATCAAAAATCTGAAGATTAAACGCCCCATTCATATTCACTAACTCTCTGTCAAATCCTATCAGGCTGGAATCATCCACGTTGACAGAGTTTGCCTTTAACGCAAATTCACTCAGTTCTAAATTGAGGGAGGTAATCTTAATATTCCCCTTAAAATTGCGTTTGATTAAATCCCAAATACTTGTATCAATTTCTATGGACTCTGCACGAACTTCTAAATTATCTTTTGTTTGGTAAATCAAATGATCTACAGATTTGGTTGAAAATAAAGATAGATTTAATTTTCGAAATTCTAAAACATATCCTTTCTCTTGTGCATTTTTGGTAACAAACGTTCTAGTTAATTCTTCATAGGGGAAAAGGAACACGATCGAAAGTAAAAAAGCAAAAATCCCAGCGCCAATTAAAATCGTTATTTGCCGCCAACTCAATTCAGATGATGTATACTCTTCTTCTTCGAAATCCTCTTCTAAGACTTCATCGACTTCTTCTGATTCAATAATTTTTTCTTCTAACTCTTCAGGCATTTTATTTTTTTACCTTCGTAAATGAGGAAAATCGAATATTTACGTCATACTCTTCCTTACCTGGAAGTGGTTTGATAAAATTCATATAATCCACTTTACTATTAATCTGTTTCATGACTTCTATATCATATATCATTTTAAAAACATCAGGGAGTTTAACAGAGCGTAAACTTATATCAATGGTAATTTTATTGTATTCTTTTTTAATTACTGTAGAGGAATCTTTTTGTGTGAGAACTCTATCTTTTAGTCCATAACGAATTAAAATTTGATCTAGCTTAGCATAGATACTGGTTACATCAATTTCATCTCCTGATTTGAGGGAGCGATAATAATTATAATCTTGTATCGCTTTATCTAAACGCGCAAAATTTCCCCTTGCCTCCGCAAGACTTTCCGAGAGATTGTTCCTTTGTTCCAATATCTTCGATACTGTTAAACTAAACAGTACGATAAAAACAACCAACACTCCACCAATTACAAATAACTTCTCTCTTTCATCTAATTTACTCAGCATTGCTCTCTTCTTTACTCGTATTTTTATCTGAGGTATTTAAAATTTCTAATTCAATTTTAAAACGGACTTTATACTTTGGGACTCCGCTAATCAAGTTTTTGTTCACTACTTTGACATTCTTAAACTTCTGCGATTTTTCTAGAGCGGACTGAACCGCCCCTATATCCTGAAATTCATTGACTCTTCCATAAATAGAAACCAAGTTTCCATCTAAGGTGAACTGGTCTAAAATAAAATCAAAATCTTTAGAAGGAAAATTTTGGTTTAAATCTAAAATTAATTCTAAGATATTTTCTTTATTTAAAAAAAGCCTTACGATTTCGGATTTTTTATTTTCGTCTTTTACTTTACCAAGTGCTACCGACATTACATCATCGTCTTCTGAAACTTCAGAACCAAAACCCTGTTTGAATTTTTCCCGCAGCTCCGTCTCGTAAGCGGCAAGTTTTCTTTTATCCACAACCATTTGAACAATGAATACAGTAAGTAAAATAAATAATGAAACTCCGGCTAATATTAAATGTGGCTTAAATGCATCTAACCGAATGGTATTTTTCATGAGTTTGGAAAACTCTGGTGTCAAAAAATCCACTCGAAGTGATTTTTTCATTCGGTTATGATAGCCAATTCCAAGTGCAGTTGTAAAAGAAGGATCTTCTAATTCTAAAAATGTATACCGAACAACAGGAGTTCCAATTTTATTTGTAAGGTATTTTTCTGTATCTTTAAAAGCAGAACCTCCGCCCGAAAGATAAATCACGGAAGGTCGGTGTATTGGGGCTAATGCGTATATACTTTTAATTATCTCCGCAGCAATTTGATCGAGTGAATCCTGGATAATCTCTATTATCTGCTCGAATTGCTCTAGAGTGAGGTAGTGTAATTTCAAAAACTCTGACTTAAATTCCTCTTCGATATAATCAAAACTAAAATTAAAATTATATTTAATTTTTTCTGCCTTGTTAAAATCAATCTTCAGAAGCTGTGCAATTTTTTCGGTGATTAAAAATCCTCCACCACTAAAAAAACGAGAATGACTTAATAAACCACTGCTATTTACATTGAAAATACTCAGTTTACCACCAATGTCCAATTGCCCAACTACTTTTTCTGTGATTGATTTAGTTTGGTGGTAATGAATGGCAGCACTCAAAGTAAATGCGTCAGTCGAAATACAATTCAACTGAATATCATTTTTCATAAATGGTTTAAATGTTTTTTCTACTTCATCATGGTGTACACTAAAAGCAACCACGTTAGAAACTTCTTTTCCGATCCACCAGATACAACCCTGAACCACCATATTTTCAATCGGAAACGGAACTACGTTTTCGACCTCAAACGGAAGAATTTCTTTTATAGCTTTTTCGGAATTTAATGGGATTACCAAGTCTCGAATGAATAAATTATCCATTGCAATATTAATTAAAAAACTTGTTTCCTCAGGGAAAAAACTCTGAATGAAACGAACAATATTGTATTCGTATTCATCAGCTTCTTTTTCGGGAAGAGATACAATTTGCAAAGTCTCGTGGCGCAAAATGGTAACACTTCCTAGAACCTGCCTAAATAAAATTCCTTTTATATGGGTGGTTCCATAATCGATTGCAAGGTACTGCGTATAATACATTCTTTAATCTTCGGAATAAAATAAGATCTGATCGTTTGTTAAATCAAAAATACAACTAACTCTGCGCGTCGCAGTTCCTACAGTGCCAACTCCTACTACTCTATATATCTCTCCCTTAGTCTTTACCCTTCCTGTAGAAACAGCAGATCCAGTTCCTGCAATTTCGTCGAATAAAGTAAGAGCTTGCGCTTGACCACTTGAACTAGGTGGTGGCGGAGGCTGACCGGGATTCGCCTGTCCAGATGTAGAAGGAGAACTCGAAGTGGAAGATCCCATACTAGTTGTTTTAATTTGAAATTCTGCAAAGTTTTTTAGATCATTAATCTCTTTTATATATCCGCCTTTTTCTATTTTGTATTTCAAAATTCTCATAACAGCTTGTCTAGTCATAAATTCCGAAATCGACATGAGAACGTGATAAGGAGCTGCATTGATATTAATCCGATCATCCCCCGTATCCTTAAATGGTAAATAAGCCGTAATGTTATTGGATAATACATAATCACTATCTGTAACAAGTAATTTTTCTTCTTCGGACAAGAAATCTTTCGAAACATTCTTTTCTTTGTCTGGATTTTTCAAAGACTCGTAGACTATCTTTCTATTCCAACCTTTTAAGGCAGTCAATTCGGAAAGAGAATACATGGGAGCATTTTTAATTTTTCTCGGAGGTTTTAAGTTCTGATAATAATACACTTCTGCCCCTCCACCCATCTCCTCGGAATTATCATCCATCCAGTCTATAATTGGGAAAATTTTATCCCTTTGAATCCCTAATTGCTCGAAAAGTCGAGTCAACATCTCCTGCACTTTTAGATTGGGGAGATTGTCATAACTCTTGATTAAGTCGTTGATATTAAACTTCCCATCTTCTGCGGAAATTCGATAGTATATAGTTCCCCCAGCCATAGGTATTGGCGGTGGATTAAATGCAATTCCTGACTGGTATAAAATTTCTTCCGGCACTTTTTTGAGCGCCCCGATTCCACCCTGTAACCCCGCCCTCGCTAGTAAAAATGCCTTGAACCCGTCTGCGTTCGCCTTGGCAATTTTAAAATCAATCATCCGGTCGCCCGCATACTGGTTCGCAATCACAAACGAGGACCCACCAATAATAGCCACTAAAAAAAGGATCATCCCCCCTCTTCTCTTATTTGAAAAAAATGTCCGGGTACGCGAGAGTTTCATAGTTTTAAGCGGTTATTCTTTTTAGTTTTGAAATTCTATAATCGAGTATATGTGGCTCTTTTAATAGTAATTCTAATAAAACTTTTGTAGAACCCGTTGGCTCTCTTAAACCTTGCTCCCAATGTCGAATAGAAGCAGTACTGACATTTAATAACTGTGCAAATATAGACTGGCTCACTTTCAGATTATTTCTTACTTTTTTTATTTTCGATGGATTCATATTTGCTTTAGGAATTTTAACACCAAGTTCTCCTAATTGTTTTTTTGTAAACGTTGTATTTATACCTGCATTCACAATGTCTTGCACATTATCAGCTATTGCTTCCTTTATTCTATTTGGCATTCTATTCCTCCAATTCAAAAATGGCATTTTGATTTAATAGTTTTTCAATATCCGTTTCATCCATATCGGTATACGTTCTCGCTAAATTCTTAAAATCTTCTAATTCTTTTTTTGAAATATTATCCAATTCATTTTTAGAAAAACCGAAAACATAAATCGCCCGAATACTTGATATATAAATAACAATAGTTCTAAAAGCTCCTCTTTTTCCTTTTCCATGAGAAGCGACTCTTACTTTATATAAATTAAAACCTAGTTTGACAGCACTTTTATTTTCTTTTAAATCCTGAATTGACCTAATCAAAGCTGCATCAGAAAGGCTATTTTTATTAGCCCATTTCTGAAACCACTTTGACTTGTATTTCTTCATTTTTTAGATATACTACATTGTAGCATATCCGTCAAGGAGAAAAATTTATAAATCTGTTGATGGCAAGACAGTAAATTTGGGTCTCTTTTTTTAGCATCCATTCTTCTCACACGACAAGTTAATATCATTCTTAATTATTTCATATAACTCATATGAAAATTTATTCACATCATTCTGGTAAATAAATTCAGGGAAAGGTCTATATCCAAGTTGAGATGACATTAATTTAAAATTAAGATTATCTGGATCGGGAACAACAAGCATTAACCACCAAGCATTAATATCCCAATATTCCTGATCGAATTGAATCGTTTTACTGTAATTTAACTTTCCATCGTAAACGATAAACTTAATATCCGCTTTTTCCTGATCAAAGTATGGAATTGTTCCTAGACTAATAATAGAAAATGGTAAAGTTATGATACGAACAATTTTTCCTACTGTCGTACTAATTCGAAATGGCGGGTTCAATACACCCATAACATAGTAATCTACCTTTTTCATTATTACAGGTTTATTATTCTTTACTTCAATCAAATCAGACAATTCATATTGTCCGTCGTGTTTAACTTCTTGCAAATATTTTTTAACAAAATATTTAATTTTATCCTCGCTTATCTCCGTAGAATTATTTTCATCATTCGGAAATGTTCGAGCGGAAACTCCGAAATTCATGAACGACTTATAATCACCGCAATACAGCGAAGACTGTACTACATTATCTGACAAAAGAGCTGAGAAAAAATCTATTGTCTTCCATGAATCATTGTAAACTTTCCATTCTCCTTGCTCTTCTTTAAATAAATTATAAAAATCGATTTTTTTTTGCCGTTCTTTGGGTAGTAAATGTCGCCCATTCATCCATCGACAAAACCCTATTAAAGCTATTTTTTTATCTGTTGCATTTATTTCTCTACTATAGTCTTTTACTTTAATATCTCTAACCAAATAATATGAATCACAGTGAAAAATACAAAACAATGACAACACTAAAATTATCGAAACTAAATTATTCATTGGAATTATTATTTTCAGAATAGCTTTTTCTACCTAACAAGTCAAGAAAGAGGATAAATAAAATTTGCCTTAGAAGTATTTTCATAGTCTCGATTCTTTTATTTAAATAAATACAGCAGGCGACACTCCAAATCGTTTGCTGAGTTCTTTTATCTGACGAACGTTTAATTCTCGTTTGCCGTTTAGAATTTCGGAGACTACTCCCTGGCTTCCTAATTGTTTCATATCTTTCTGGGTAATATTATGCTCTTCCATTAGAAATTTCAAAATTTCAATAGGCTTTGCGTCTATCGGTTTTAAGTTTTCTTTTTCATAAGCTTCGACTAAACTTCCAAGGGTCTCGAGTAATGGTGCAAGCGGATGATTCTGCTTATTCCCTACTTCATCAATCACTAGGTCTAATAGGGAAACAATTTTGTTGTATTCTTTTTTAGAGTGAGGAACGGACAAAAAATCTTTCACTTCCTTCCAGCTAGTTTGCACTCTTTCTAATTCTGCAATCATGATTTATCTCTCCTTCCATATAAGTAATTCACTCTACATTATCATTTCTTAACAAAAGAAATGATAATGTAGAGTGAGCCCAACGTTCAAATGAAGTTTGCGCCTAGCGGCGGGCTTGCTACCGCAGGCAATTGATTTCGCTACCGCTATTAATTCATTAGCATTATCTAATATTCTTAATTTAACTTCAAATTTCATAATTTTATCTTTTTTACATAATATCAGTGAGTAAGAATATCTCGCACGTCTACTTTCTGTCGATTATAATGAATCGCTGAAAATGAAACCTAGCTTTCCCCTCTTCTATCTGTGTCCATTCCTCCCTGCGCTGTGCGCCCAACGCCTTCGCATGGTAATCCCTAATTATCCGCAAACAATCCAGCAACTCTCTCCAACTCCGCTTGCACATAAGGTGTTGACGGCAAATGACCCGAAAGCGCTAGTTGCAAAAACTCAATTCCCTTCGGTGATTCCTCAAACCGAGGCACAAGATGAAAATGCAAATGAGGAACTGCTTCTGAAATCGTTATTGTATAAAGCTTCACCGGTTTAAAATGTTTGTAAATCCATTCAGTAGCAAGCTTCATACATTCGCCAAGCTGCATAAACTCTCCGTGAATCAAATCATTGTAAGTCTCTACATGTCGTTTAGGCTCAATGTATAAATACCCCGGAGCATTCTTAGAAAACTCAGAGTGCCGCACAACCCAATGAAAAGTTTCACCTACGACCATTGGAATTAATTTAGAATGATGAATATCACAAATTTTACAGTTCATACTATCTCCTTATATTTTCTGTTTTAATTCTTCTAGGGTAAATATTGGTAAGTCGCAAGTTTGGTTCTGACATACAAAAATAGCTAGCGGCTTATCCGAAGTTTTCCCTTTTAGAACGGGAAGAATTTCACTCTCTTCCGAAATTTTATCCTTAGTTGCATAAACGATTATAACATCCGGCAGAAAGCTTGTCTCTAGAAATTTTAAAATTTCTTTAGCATCTACGTTGTCTTTATCCGCTAGAACTACAATTTGTTTTGGAGAACTCAATGTATATAGATATGCCGAGAGCATAGAAGGATAACTAATCGCACGCGAGTTTAGGTCTTCCGAAAAATACCGGTAAATGGAGTTTGCTATTTCTTCGTAACGATTTGTTTCGATTCCTAGTGACGCAAGTGAATTAAGGACATGCGCCATAGAGCTATTACCCGATGGTTCGACTCCATCGTATCCATCTATTGATCTACGAATAAGTTTTTCTCCATCACTTCCTGTATCATAAAAAGCACCACTCGGAGAACGAAACAAACGAATTGTTTCCTCCGTCAAACTATGAGCAGATTTAATATACTTTACATCGTACGTGGCTTTGTATAAATAAATAGCGGCTAACGCCAATTCGGCATAATCCGTAAGATAAGCAAAAAATCTTGCCTCTGCATTTCTATATCTTCTGAGAAGTCTACCATTTTCATCGAATAAATTCTTTTGGATAAATTCATAAATTTTGATCGCATCATCGAGTAAGGATTTGTCCTGAAAAGCGATTGCAGAAAAAGCGAGTGCTTTTATATAAAGGCAATTCCAGGAAGTTAAAACCTTATCGTCTCTAAGCGGGCGAATTCTTTTAGATCTATGTTCGAGTAATTTCTTTTTATTTCTTTCCAATAGTAACTTGAATTCTTTTGGATTTAGATTATTTTCTTTTTCAAAATTTCGTTCAAAGACTTCGTTTAAAATCGAATGCCCTTCAAAATTTCCCTCCTTTGTAACATCCCAAAATTTTTCTAGAATCTCTGAGTCCTCACCACATATAGAACGAAATTCTTCTGTACTCCAGATATAAAATTTTCCTTCTTCCCCTTCACTGTCTGCATCTTCCGCACAAGCGATTCCGCCTTCCTCTAAAGTCATATCCCGACGAATATAATTTACAATATCGTAAACAGAATCTTTATAAAAAGAATTTCCAGTCACAAGAAAACACTCAGTTAGAGCTTGCATAAAAAGAGAATTATCGTAGAGCATTTTTTCGAAATGAGGAACGAGCCATCTATGATCTGTCGCATAACGACTAATTCCGCCACCAATCTGATCGTATATCCCACCTTTTTTCATAGCGAGTAAAGTTTTTTCTACCATAAAGAGTGCTTTTTGATTCTTAGATTTTTTATAAAAACTTAGTAAATAAGAAAGTCCCATACTCGGTGGAAATTTATTTACTGTATTGGTTTTGAATCCGTAAAAGGTTTCATCAAAAAACTTTTCATACATTTGAAAACCATTCACAAAAGCTGACTCGGGAGGAAGAGTTAAATCAGCCTTAACCGCTAATTCTTCACTCTGTAAATGAGAAACGAGTGCCTCAGATGAATCTATCAATTCTTGTTTACGAGTGTCCCAAACATTTTTTAGAATTCCCAAAACTTCTGTAAAACTTTTTCGACCATATTTTGATACCGGCGGAAAATACGTCCCACCTGCAACCGGCTTTTTATTTGGTGTGAGAAACATATTTAAGGGCCAACCGCCCTGCTGTCCCATTGCATGAAGCGCGTCCATATAAATTTTATCAATGTCAGGTCTTTCTTCCC
>JAGOHK010000037.1 GCA_017996175.1 Leptospiraceae bacterium | reverse complement strand
AAAATTGTAACTAAGAAAAAAAATTTTTTTGTTTTTGTTTTTTTTTGATTCACATATTTTAAAGATTTTGTGTTGCTAACATTGTCAAGTAAAGAAAATATTGTATGAATGATTTAAGTTATCAACCGTATCGCTCTCCAAATGGCTGGTACATGCTTGCATTCCCGGAGCATTGGGAAGTAGAAGTCATTGAAGAAATTCCGGCTTTTTTTGATCCCGATGGAGCTGGAGCCTTACAAGTTTCTGCCTTTGAAAATAAGCTAGGAAACTATAATCTCTCTGAAGAACTAGCGCGATTTTTAACAATTCATAAAATTGAATACGATGAAGAATGTATCGCCAGTTTCAAAAATAATTTAGGCAGCGAAATAAAAGCCTGCGAATTTATTTCTGAAGAAAGATTCTGGCTAGTATACATGATTTCTTTTGGATCCAAGTTGATTGTATGCACTTACAATAGCGACGAACGACCAGATAAAGAATTATCCATTATGCTCACAAATATCATTAGCTCTATAAGATTTTTACATCCTGAGAATTAGAACGATTTGCCACAGAGGCAAACCTTATAGTGGGGGTTTGTCGGCTTCCGGATTCTGTTTCAAATATTCTTCTACAGTTTCTTGTTTTTTAGAGAGTTTAGAAAGATGATCGTTAATGATATTTCCGAAGTTGAGTTTACCATTTACAATGTCGAAACGTTCTGATTCTATTGTTCCTAAGTCAATTTCGTCCTTTATTTCATTTGCTTTTTTAGCGAGATCCTCTGCTTTTTTCCAATAAGGAATTGCTTCTTTGTAAAATCCTTCTGCAATTTTGAAAGATTTTTTTAGATCGTGTGCATAATCTAGATTTTGAAAGTATACATGTCGTTTGTCGTAGAGAGAGGCTATTCGCATATAGGCGCGCATGATTTGTAAATTAATATGCATGGTCAAGAGAAGTCTATATTTGTGATATTCCCTTTCATTTTTTACTTTGCAGAGTGAATTATTTGGATGACGGAATCTACTTTCTAGACCAATTTTCAAAAAGTAAATATCCTTTCTTAGTTCGTTTTCGCCGTAGTGTAATTTTAGACCATAGAGTTCGTAGTAATCCTCCAGAAATTTTGGATTCCATTTGTGAAGTTTGTAAGGAACCCATTCAGAAAACTTGGTTTTTACTCCGTTCATTTCATAATCATAATTATAATTCAAATCTACTTCCCCGTAAATGGGACTTAGGAATAGAATCAAGAGTAAGATTGGTACAAGTCGATATGGTTTCATATTTTTATTTTCCAGAGGATTTGAAATAAAGAAAGTTATTATTTTTAACGTTACCTCGGCGAAAAAATAATCCTTACATCGAGCCAGCGTTATTTTTATTGTCGGAAAATAAAAATAATCGTTTAATCAGAATAAAAGCCTAAAGGGAGATGCAAGGTTATTTAAGACAGTTTTATCGACTTACTTATTACTTGACATGAGTTGAATGAATAAGGTATCGTTTTCAGAGAGACGAAACATGAAGGTAAGAATCAGAAAATCTATGCGACTTTTAGTGACAATCGGGTTTATTATCTCGTTTTTACTTACTCTATCCATTGTCCCTTTCTCTCAAGCCAAGGCATTTCAGAAGTTTTCCAAGACTGGTGCAAATTCTTTCAAATCATTTGAGTATTCGGATGAATACAATCTCAGCTCTTATATCTATTTACAAGAGGATTTAAGGCAATTAGAGCGAGATGAGAATCGAGATTACTTGCATTTTCTTAATTTCGTAGTTCCATTTTCCAATTCTCTCCTGAATTACTTCAAGTCTGCTCATTTTACTTACAATTTTAACTCCTATTTTAATTCCCACTTACATAATCTACCTCCTCCTAGTTCTAGTTCTTAAATCCAGTTTCTCAATCGAGAGGATTCGTGAATAATTTGTAATACTTTGTAACAAATTCAATCAATAATTCTCTAGAAGACATCAGAAAGAATGGAATCCATAGATTCCCTAAAATTTAAGAGGTAATTATATATGTTTAGTATGAAAGATATCGCTAATTTAAAAGAAGTAATTCATAACCAAGGCAGTTGGGATAACCACACGAGTATTCTAATTGAACACTCAGATAGCAAAATCATCAAGGACGAGTCAGCCATTATACACTACGCAAAAATGCTGAGTGACGTGATTAGTATTCAGAAACCTGGAAAATGCTACATCGCGCAAAGGATAGAAGCCAAAGAATATTCCATGTTTCAATTGGTAGAAAATTCCTGTATAGCTGGTGATATTTCTTTTGATAAACCTAAATCAAGTGTAGAGATTTTTACTTCTAAAAACTTAAACTTAGAAGAAGTTTTGAGAATTACAAAAGAGTTTTTTGATACTCCTTTTCTAGAAGTTACTACTTTTCTAAAGGTAGCAAATTAAAACCTTCTCCAAAATCTAGAAGTGGACGAATTTTATCTCCTGACTAGGGGTTGTGTTTGGGTGAAAAAAACTTTTACACGACCTCATTTTTTGATAAAGTCTTGGTTTAGTCTTATTCTATCGCAATCCTCGCGCGTCTGAAAACTGTCCGTGACAACCTTCATCCATTTTAATTTTTTCACAATTCTAATAATTTCTATAACAAATATTTCGAAAAGTCGATACTCTAATTAGTATCTATCTATGGCACTGACAAAAGAACAAACCGCAGCCTATATTGAGAATCTAAAAGAATTTAAGGCTTATATCGAAGACCTCAAAAAAGAGGTTAGTCTTTATAAGGCTCAGATGAAGAAAAATACAAACAAGGCAATGGATCCTTATTACCAAATGGCTTTGGTTTTAAATTCGATTAAGTTAATCAACACCTTCGTAGGTATGAATGAAGTGTCGTTAATTACTCGAAACCTTAAAGCAGAAGAACAATTAAACTATGCCAGAAAAGAGATTTACGCAGTGCTGTCCGCAATGGAAAAAGTGGTAGGAAATGATCATGAAAATGGACTCGATGAAAACCGCGAACTTCTAGATAAAATCACAGAAATAAACCCTCTCCAAAGATTGCATTTTCTAAAAAGCTTTCGCAAGTCTATAGCAAACGTAATCGATGCCTATGGGCAGGGAAGCAAATGGAGATGGAGCTGGCCTGAAATTTATTTCAAATTAGCCGTACTTGCAAAAAACTTTTTTGATTTTCGTGCCTTTGAACGAGAAAATGACCTTGATAACCCCTATTATTATGTTCGCCGAGAACACTACAACCTAATTATTGAACTTGCTAACTTCACAGCCCAAGAGTATCGAACCAAATTTGACCTTTCCACAAATGATACCGCAGATTTGAAAAAATCAGTCTCGATGCTTGAAATGAACCGAAAAATTTTCCAAATAACTGGCAACACAGATGACTTAGATAAAACAAAGATATTAATCGAATCTCTGAATAATAAAATCGAAACCATCGAAAACGATAAAGCCAACCCGAAGAAAAAGAAAAAGTAATAGGATTTTACACCTCATTTTTTCCTCTTTCCTTGTTTCTCTTTAACATAGCTTGACAACCTTTGATTAAAATTATCTATTGAATTAGAAAAAAAATACAGAAATAGTTAGATATTTAACTATCTAATAGAAAGAAGCATAAAAGGAGTTATATATGGCATTAGCAGAAATTACAGATTCTACATACAAACAAGAGACCGGCTCTGGATTAGTTTTAGTAGATTGTTGGGCTGAATGGTGTGGTCCTTGTAGAATGGTAGGTCCAGTTCTTGAGGAATTATCCAAAGAATACGGTGGAAAAGTGGCTATCAAAAAGTTGAATGTAGATGACAACCAAAGAACTGCACAAGACTTAGGAATTCAATCCATTCCAACTCTTCTTCTTTATAAAGATGGTGCGTTAGTGGATAAAGCAATTGGAGCATTACCTAAAAACCAAATCAAAAACTTCATCGAAAGACACCAATAAACCGTGAAACGGGTTTTACCTTTTACAGAAGAACATAACAGTTTCAGAGAATCTACTCGTAAATTCTTTGAAACTGAAGTAAAGCCATTTCACGAAGAATGGGAAAAAGCCGGAATTGTCCCAAGAGAAATTTGGCGGAGAGCAGGAGAAGCTGGTTTACTTTGTCCCGATGTCCCAGAAGAATTCGGTGGAACTGGCGCTGATTTTTTATACAATGTTATCATCATCGAAGAGTCATCTCGTGTAGGAAATAGCGGTTTTTTTATTTCTCTTCACAATGACATTATCGCTCCGTACATTACAGAATACGGAAATGAAGAACAAAAGAAACGTTGGTTACCCGGTTGCATTTCTGGTGAAAAAATTCTAGCTATAGCCATGACCGAGCCCGGTACTGGCTCTGACCTTAAAGCAATTCGCACAACCGCGATCGAAAAAGAAGATCATTTCTTGTTAAATGGATCTAAAACTTTTATCAGTAATGGGCAACTTGCGGATTACGTAATAGTAGCCGCTAAGACTAGTGATGATGCAATGAGTTTACTTATGGTTGAGCGTGACATGCCCGGATTTGAAAGAGGTAGACGACTCGAAAAAATTGGTCTCAAAGCACAAGATACTTCCGAACTGCATTTTACAGATGTAAAAGTACCCAAAGAAAATCTAATCGGCAAAAAAGGACAGGGCTTTCGTTACCTTATGACCAAACTCGCCAAAGAAAGATTAGTATTAGCCGTTGGAGCAACAGAGGCAACAGCAGCAGTTCATGAAATTACTCTACGTTATCTCAAAGAGCGCGAAGCATTTGGAAAAAAAATCGGTTCCTTTCAGCATATCCGTTTTAAAATGGCTGAGATGAAAACAGAGTTAGAAGTTTGTCGTTCTTTTTGTGACCAAGCGGTTAACGCCATTATGTCGGGAGAACTTAGCACAAGCGAAGCATCAATGGCAAAATGGTATTCGACCGAAATGCAAAAGCGGCATACAGACGATTGCCTCCAGTTCTTCGGGGGTTACGGGTATATGATGGAATATCCAATTGCCCGTGCTTATCTGGATGCGAGAGTCCAAACTATTTATGCAGGCACGACTGAAATTATGAAAGAAATTATCGCTCGAAGTATTGGGCTCTAAAATTTTTCGAAAAAATATCTTTAATTCCTGAGAATCTTATGTATAGCTTTTTGTTCTTGGTAAATCTCGCTGTTGGCTGTTTGTCTATTTGCTCAAGCTGGACATACTAGGGTTGCGGCATCTTATTGCTCAAGCTGAACTGAACTTTGTAGTTCCAACATCCCCCAACCTTGAACTACAAAGTTCTTGGACGTTGCACCGTAACCTACAGAACTTTGCACGAAATTATCATGTGAAAGTTTAGCAAACAATCGAAAAAGCCAGACCAAAACCAAGAATTTACGACCTTCCTACAAAGCTGTGGGTATAGCTTTACATAAATGAATTTACAAAACCGTTGCGGATTATCCTTTTACAAACAGAATCATTGAACTTTTCTAAAATCCTTTTTTTTATTGCTTAATTTAGGTTAGAGATAAGTATACTTCTATTGGATTCATTTTGATTCTAAGGAGATAAAAGATGGGTATTTTTGATAAACTGAAAGGCGAATTTATAGATGTCATCGAATACACGGATGATAGTCTTTCTGGGCTTGTGCATAGATTTGAACGTCACGGAAACGAAATTAAAAATGGCGCACAACTTACGGTGCGAGAATCACAGACTGCGATTTTTGTAAATGAAGGGGAGATGGGCGATATTTTTAAACCAGGTCGTTATGAACTCACTACAAAAAATATTCCAATCCTCACAACTCTAAAAAGTTGGAAGTATGGTCTAAACTCCCCCTTCAAAGCTGAAGTATATTTTATAAATACAAAGCTTTATACTGGTCTGACATGGGGAACAAAAAATCCAATCATGTTACGCGATCCTGAATTTCGCCAAGTGCAAGTGCGTGCGTTTGGAACTTATACGATTCGAGTTGCTGATCCAGTAAAACTAGTGAAAGAAGTTTCTGGAACATCTAGTAGTTTTGACATTGAAAATGTGGAAGACCAACTTCGTAGTTTACTTGTCAGTGAGTTTACGGATGCGTTAGCCGAAATGAATATTCCAGTTTTAGATGTCGCTAGGAATTACAAGGAATTAGGCGCTAAGATACAAGGTTTCGTAAATGAAGAGTTTGGCAAATTAGGTCTTGAAATTACAAAATTCATTATTGAAAATATTTCTCTACCGGCTAATCTCCAGAAATTCCTAGACGACGATACTGGTGCTGCCATGATTAGGGATGTAAACAAAGTCAACCAGATCAAAATGGGTGACGCGATGTTAAACGCTTCTCAAAACGAAGGCTCTGGTGGTATGATGGGAATGGGAATGGGTGCTGGTATGGGTATGGGTATGGGACAACAAATGGGCGGAATGATGAATAACCAACAACAAAATACAAATCCTCCTCCAATTCCTGGTGGCGTAGCCTACTTTGTAGCGGTGAATGGACAACAACAAGGTCCGTTTAACATGGATCAACTACGTACCGCTATTTCGAATGGGCAGATAACACGAGATAGCCTCATTTGGAAAAATGGAATGGCTAGTTGGGTAAAAGCAGGTGAGAACCAAGAAACTGCTGGACTTTTTGGCTCTGTTCCGCCTCCCCTCCCACCACAATAATAGTTTAAGGAGAGTCTAATGGAAGAAACCGCTACCGAAAAAAAAGAATTTCCCTGCTCTCAGTGTGGAGCAAAACTTACCTTCAAACCCGGCACAGACAAAATTGTATGTGCTTATTGTGGTCATGAGCAAGCTGTAGTAATTCCAGCTTCTGGGACTACTGGTGGTTCTCCCACAACTACTCAAGTCGTAGAGCATGATTTTAACGAAGCAGTAAAAAATGCCCGTTCAGTTAAGGCTACCGATGTTGTAAGTGGTGGGAAAGAAATTCAGTGTAGCGGATGTGGGGCTAATTCCATTATGACGGGGCAATCTGACCGTTGTGCGTTCTGTGGCTCTCCTATGGTTGCTGAAGTTAAGGGACAGGAAGCAATGTTTGTTCCAGAAAGTGTTCTTCCTTTTCATGTTGATAAATCGCAGGCGAAGCAGAAATACATGGATTGGATTAAGGGACTCTGGTTTGCTCCAAATGATTTGAGCAAACGCGCTAATACAAGTGGTATGGACGGAGTGTATCTACCTTATTGGACTTATGACGCAAATACATTTTCTCGTTACACTGGGCAGAGAGGCGAATACTATTATACCACAGAATCTTATACGGACAGCAAAGGCGAAACACAAACGAGACAAGTGCGGCATACTCGTTGGTATCCGGCATCCGGTTCTGTAAAAGTTGATTTTGATGATATTTTAGTTTGTGCTTCTAAGTCTTTACCACATGAGATGATTGATGAGTTAGAGCCTTGGGATTTACAGGAGTTAAAACCTTATGATGCTCGTTATTTAAGCGGGTTTGTAACTGAAAGATATAAGATTGGTTTGGAAGAAGGATTTTCTATTTCCAAAGAAAAAATGGACGGACCAATTCGCTCTAAGGTTCGATCCGACATTGGTGGCGACGAACAGCAAATTACATCTTTGAATACTACCTACAGTGAAGTTAAATTCAAGCACTTACTATTACCGCTCTGGATTTCTAGTTATCGTTATAACGAAAAGATTTATCGTTTTGTAATTAACGCCAGAACTGGTGAAGTAAATGGAGATAGACCTTGGAGTTGGATTAAGATTACTCTTGCGACTATCGCTGGTCTTGCGATTGCAGGGGCTATTTATTATTTTACCCAAAATGCAGGCTAACAAGCATTTGCTTAGAGATATACTATAATGGCAAGTTTTCCAAACACAGAGGATAGACAAAAACCTATTATTCTTTGTGTTGATGATGAATCAATTATTCTCCAAAGTTTATCCCATCAACTGAAGCGAGAATTCGGTAAAGAGTATGACATTGAATTAATCGAAACACCAGAAGTTGCTCTCGAGTTTATTTCCGATTGCAATCTGAAACAAATTGATATACCCGTAATTATTTGTGATCAATCCATGCCAGTTATGCACGGGGATGATTTTCTTGCCTTAGCACATAAAACAAATCCGAGCATACGCAAGATTATGCTCACCGGTCTTGCTTCGGGCGAGGAAGTGGGGAAGGCTTTAAATAAAGCGAATCTATACCGTTTTATAGCTAAACCCTGGCAGGGTAGTGACTTAGCGTTAACTGTCAGAGAAGCTCTGCGTTCATTTTACATTGATAAAACCCTCGAAGAAAAAAATCGAGAATTAGAAAGAGCTTTTTTTTATAACAGTGACACCAATTTAGCCAATTGGGAAAAATTGCAAAAGCGCTTTGATGAGTATTATGGAGAAGGGCGCACTTTAACTCTTGCCATTCTAAAAGTAGAAAATTTTTCTTATCTGATTGAATACTTTGGAGCAAAGATTTATAAGAAAATTCTTTTGGAGCTAATTCAAATTATCTCCTCAAAGATTTTAGACGATGAAGAAATATTTCACACTCAACAAGATGAATTTTTAATTTTATCGACTAAACCTTTTAGTGAAGACTTTATTTACAAGTTTGTACTTTTTCGTTTATTATTAAAATCAGAATATTTAGAAGTAGAGGGACTATCTTTTCAAGTATCCTTATTTATCACAATTACCAGTGGAAATAAGAATCTATATTCAACGGCAAAATCTGGATTATTACATAGAATGCATAACTCTAGTGGTAGCAATGTTTCAGAACACACCAATGAAATCGAATTTCATAAGCAAAATATTTTCTGGGGAAGAAAATTCAAAACCGCTATTGAAAATAAAAAAATCATCCCCTACTATCAGGGGATAATGGATAACAGAACAGGAAAAATAGCTAAGTATGAATGTTTAGTTCGTATTGAGGATAATGGAGATATAATTACGCCTGATAAATTCCTAAACCTTGCTAGCGCGATGGGCATGATCAAACTTATTACAATTATCATAATGGATAAGGCTTTCTCGAAATTTAAAGATAATGATTTTGCACTTTCAATTAACATTACTCAATTCGATTTGGAATATAAGGATTTTGCTCAACTTGTAGAGGCAAAATTACAATACTATAACATATCCCCTACTCGTATAACGTTTGAAATTTTAGAAAATATTTCTTTAAATATGAATAATCAAAGTTTAGAAACGATTTCTAAACTAAAAAAAATGGGATGTAAAATTGCAATCGATGATTTTGGTGTGCATTATTCTAATCTAGCGCGGTTACTCGATATTCAACCCGACTTTATAAAAATTGACGGTTGGTTCATTAGAAATATTAATTCAGACCATAGAGCATACCTAGTGACCAAGGCTATTATTGAGTTGTCGCATAGTTTAAATGCGGAGGTAATCGCAGAGTTTGTCTCTGAAAAAAATATTCAAGACAAACTCTTGGAAATGAATGTTGAACACTCACAGGGATTTTATTTTGGGAAACCTTCCCCTGATATAAAAAATTAATCTATAATCGGATAACCAGCAGTATTCTTTAAAGTAGCATCCAGACGATCAATGATTTCACTGAGTATCGTCTCATCAGCAAGATCCCTATTTAAAATAGACGCTAAGTATTCATTTAATTCTCTAATTTCCTTAATAGTAAACTTTATATAATAAAAACCATCTTTGTTTTTTTTAGTAGAAGTAATTTTTTTATGAATACTTTTATAGGGAACAGATGTATTTTTTAGAACATCTAATTCATCCTCGGAAAAATCTATCGGATACATTTCTGTGTTTAAATCCATTTTTGTGTTCTCCAGTTTTTATATTTCTAAAACTTCACCCAGCTGTTTGACACAAAAGTCTGCTTGATCCCGAAAAACAAATTCTCCAGTCGGATCTACGTAGATAGTATGCAAACCTGCCTTTTTTCCTGCTTCTAGATCGAATATGTAATCACCGACCATAACTGCATCATTTGGAGAGGCTTTCCATTTGTCCAGTAAGATATAAATACCCTCTGGATTTGGCTTTGGCTGTGCGTCATCTCTACTGATAATATACTCTTTTAAAAAAAATTTGTCCAATTCAGAGGCTCTTAGGGTTTCCGTAGTGTTGATTTGATTATTTCGAGTAAGGATACCCAGATAACGCTCATTAGCCTCTAATACATGTAAAAGTTCTGCTGTGCCGGGTGATTTTTTACCGATAGACGCAAGCCTAAACTCGATTTCCTGTAATTGACGGTAAGCTTTCTCTGCCTCTTCTTCTGACATTAGGCTAATACCTTGCAGTATGTCCATGTCGAGAGGAGTTCCAAGTTCTTTCTTGATTGCGGGAAAATCATGAACGGCTAAAGTCAATGTGCCGTCCATATCAAAAATCCAAAATTTTTTCTGTTTAATTAATCTCACTTGATCTCGGTGTAACAATAATATTTTGTAAAATAGATAATTTTTTTACAACAAAAAATTTAAGTATTAACCCCTACTCAATACCAATGCGTTTATCAATACTAGCCTCGCTTTCTTCCAATACTGCTTGCGTGTCACCCTTAATCCAACGTTTTTCGATTGACCAGTAACCTAGTGATTTCTTTTTTTCTAAAACAGAATTAGCTGCCATTGTAAGTAAAATAGATTGAGTTTTTTGGGTGAATGCATCTTTTTTAAGAACAGCACCGAAATCGACTACAGTATCAAGCGGGTTATCAAGTGTATCCTTTTCGTACGGTTCGTAGTATTTAGGATCGTCTGGATTTAAAGATAATACTTTCAAACCTTTTTCTTTATCGAAGACTTTTATAAAATTAACTTTGCGTTCAATTGTGGCATATAACATGTATTCACTATCAGAGTCTATTGCGGTTAATACATATTGGTTGTAATTCTTTAATCCGTACCGCTTTAAAAGCTTTTGGAAATGTTCAGTTGCAACTTTCATATCCTTGAATACCTGCCCTGTGTCCCCATCGGCTTTTGCTTCTTTTAGTTTCTTATCATAAGCATATTCGTATGCGATTTCAAGAGAAACTTTAATTTTTGTCTTATTTAATATATCGTTAATGGTAAGAAGTTTTGTTTTTGAAAGATAAGGAATAAAGGAAATTCCTTCCACTAATCCTTTCGACAATTGAGCAGGGGATAATTCCACTTCTCCTCTTGCACTAGTCCTTGTTCCCTTTGTCGGTTTATCAGTTTTAACCGCATCTTTATTTGAACAATACATTATAGATAGAATTACGAGCGGGAATATAAATTTAACTACCTGCATTTTACCCTCCGAAATAGAGTTTCAATATTTTAAATTTTCCTTTTTACTTGTTCACTCTGCGAAGGCGCCTGTGGTAAGCAAGCAAAGCGAGTCAAATCCATGGCAATCTTATTTCTTAATTTAGCGATGGATCTTTTGTATGTTCTGCGAAGTAGCGGTAAATACCGCCTTTGCTCCTTAGAGCATCACGCCAAACTGTTTCTGGATCAGCATGAAAGATATTACTTGGACTGGGATCATGAATAACCCAAGACTTTCGAGCGAATTCTGCTTCGAGCTGTCCCGCTCCCCAACCTGAGTATCCGTGAAAAATATGGTAGGCTGTGTCGTCCGAACTAAGCAACTTCATAAGCAAATCATAACTGCGACTCAAAAATACTCCCGGAATAACTTGTAGTCCAGGATCAATTAAATTAGCATTATTGTGGAGGATGCTGATAAATGTATGATCTACAGGTCCTCCCCAATACATAAAAGTATCTTTTATTCCCTCAGGCAATCCTAACACTACGTCTGTCATCAAATACGATGATTTTTTATTCACTACAAGTCCGAAAGCACCAGTAGAGTCATGGTCAATGATAAATACTACCGACTGATTAAAATCATCCGTTATAATACTTGAATTCGAAATTAAAATTTTGCCTTTATGAGAAGTTTCTGACATTTTACTTATTTGAAATTTCCGCTAGTATCTTGTGAGCAATTTCTAGAGTCTTAATGTCATTATCCCCTTCTACATGAGGTTTTGCTGTACCTAAAATACATTTTACGAAATGCTCATGTTCTTGTTTTAAAGGATTGTCTTTATGTACAAAAATTTTCTCTACAATAGATTCTTGCCTATATCGAATCGACTCTAGACTCATTTGTGTATTAGAAGAAGCCTGTCTATGAAGTTCAATCTCTTGGTCAGCAAAGTCTAATTTGATGTAGGCGTTCTTGTCTGTAATATTAAGTGTCCGAATCTTAGCTTGGGTATTTCTAGAAGCTGCGATAGTTGCCACACAACCATTTGCAAATTGTAGAACGACAGTCGCAACATCTTCATGCTGAGAAACTACCTTTTGACCTACTGCGTGAACCTTAACAACATCTGAATCAACAAGGTTTAATACTATGTCAATATCATGAATCATCATATCGAGTACTACGCCCACATCTTTAATTCGAGGATTGTATGGAGCAAGCCTTCTAGATTCAATTAGCATTGGAGTATCTACAATCTTGCCAAGCTCCAATATTGCACCATTGAACCTTTCTACGTGACCGACTTGCAGAATTAGTTTGTTTTTATTGGCTAACTCTACAAGTTCTTTCGCCTGCGCCACGGATTCTGCAATCGGCTTTTCGACTAATACGTGTTTGCCGGAAGTGAGAGCTAACTTAGAAAGAGTATGGTGCAAAAATGTAGGAGCTGCAATTACAACTGCATCTACATTTTGAATTAATTCCTCTGGAGTAGCAAAAGAGGGAACTCCATACTTTTCAGCGATGACTTTTACACGCTCTGGATCAGCATCATAAATTCCGGTGATCGTAGCTTCAGACAATTGTTTTGCGACATTTACATGGAACTGCCCCATATGTCCGACGCCTATAATTCCTAGTTTGATTTTATCACTCATTTGAATATTTTTCCTTTGATATAACTACCAAATGATTCATCGGAATCTTTTGCAAACTCTTCCAAAAGCTCTCGTTGTTTTTTTGATAATTTTTTTGGGACTTCTACTTTGATAATCACGTGTTGGTCGCCTTTTCCATAAGAACCGAGATATGGAATTCCGCTACCTTTTAAGCGAAACACTTGACCAGGGTCTGTGCCTTCCGGAATTTTCATCATAATGCTTTTGCCTTCGATAGTAGGAATTTCTACTTCTCCACCTAGACATGCCATCACGAGAGGAATTACCTTGGTCACAATCAAGTCATTTCCTTGACGTTCAAAAACTGGGTGTTTTTTGATATGGGTAACAACGTATAAATCGCCCTGCGGTCCACCATTAGGTCCTGCTTCCCCTTCTCCAGTTACTTTCAAACGACTACCAGATTCAACTCCGGGTGGAATTTTTATATTGATCGTGCGTTTTTTCTCGATTAGCCCCTCACCGCGACAAACTTTACAAGGATTGGAAATCACTTGCCCGCGCCCACCACATCGACCACAAGTAGTGGATACAGAGAAGAAACCTTGCGAATGACGCACCTGCCCCGAGCCAGAGCAGTCGGGACAAGTCTGCGGAGTACTACCCTTAGACGCTCCCGTTCCTTTACACTCTCCACAAGTTTCTGCTCTTGGAATTTCGATTTTAAATTCTTTTCCGAGAGCAGCGTCCTCTAAAGTAATTTCCAAGTTGTATCTAAGATCACTACCACGTTTAGGTCCGGATCTTCTTCCGCCTCTTCCCCCACCACCAAAAAGGTCTTCAAAGATTCCACCGAAGTCTCCGAAAATGTCGGAGAAATCGGTGTAGGCTCCCTGACCAAATCCAGGACCGCCAGCGCCAACTCCCGCTTTGCCGAACTGATCGAATGCCCGACGTTTATTCGGATCTCTTAGAACTTCGTAAGCCTCTGTTGCCTCTTTAAATTTGTCCTCGGATTCTTTATCACCCTTGTTTTTATCCGGGTGATATTTTATCGCCAACTGACGATAGGCTTTTTTAATTTCCTCGTCAGTTGCAGTTTTAGAAACCCCAAGTATTTCGTAATAGCTTCGTTCGCTCATAGACTATTTCTTATCATCATCGACAACGGTATAATCCGCATCGACTACTTTTTCTCCTGAGCCATTGCCATTGCTAGAAGCATTTCCATTTGTTCCTGCTCCGTGGTCTCCGCCTGGTGTTGCACCCGCTGCTCCGTCTGCGCCTGGTTGCTGATACATAGCCGAGCCGATTTTTTGTGCAATTTGCGAAATAGATTCATGTGCTGCCTTGAGTCTATCAAAGTCGTTACTCGCAACAGCTTCATGTGCCCGTTTAATTTCATCGTTTGCAAGTTGAGCATCGTTAGCCGGAACTTTGTCGCCTGCTTCTTTCAAAGTTTTCTCGAGCGCATAAGCAAGACTTTCCGTTTCATTCTTTAACTCAGCTAACTCACGAGCTTTTTTATCAGCAGCAGCATTTACTTCTGCTTCTTTAATCATTCGTTTGATTTCATCTTCCGAAAGACCGGTGGATGATTCAATACGAATCTTTTGCTCTTTACCAGTTCCTAAGTCTTTAGCGGATACATGCACTATGCCGTTCGCGTCGATGTCAAATGTTACTTCAATTTGAGGCACACCTTTAGGTGCAGATGGAATTCCCACTAAATCAAAACGACCGAGAGTTCTATTGTCTCTCGCCATTTCTCTTTCCCCTTGCATTACGTGAACGCTAACTGCATTTTGGTTATCCGCAGCAGTTGAGAACACTTGGGATTTTTTAGTTGGGATAGTTGTATTTCTGTCGATGAGTTTGGTCATTACACCGCCTAACGTTTCAATTCCAAGAGAAAGTGGAGTTACATCGAGAAGCAACACATCAGTAACCTCTCCAGCTAAAACTCCACCTTGAATCGCAGCACCAGCAGCAACTACTTCGTCAGGGTTTACAGATTTGTTTGGCTCTTTACCAAATAATTCTTTTACTAAATCTTGAACAGCAGGGATACGAGTTGAACCACCTACTAAAATCACTTCATCAATTTCAGAAGCAGAAAGGCCAGCATCTCTCATCGCGTTGATACATGGGATACGAGTTCTTTCGACTAACGCTTTTGTAAGTTGGTCAAATTTCGCGCGTGTCAAAGTCATGTCTAAGTGTTTTGGTCCACTTGCATCTGCTGTGATAAATGGGAGGTTAATCTGAGTAGACGTTGTTCCGGATAACTCGATCTTAGCCTTTTCAGCAGCTTCTTTCAAACGTTGTGCTGTATTTTTATCTTTAGAAATATCAATACCGGTTTGTTTTTTGAATTCTTCTACTAACCAATCCATTACTACTTGGTCAAAGTCATCCCCACCGAGGTGAGTATCACCGTTAGTAGACTTTACTTCAAAAACTCCGTCTCCTAACTCAAGTACGCTTACGTCAAATGTTCCACCACCTAAGTCATATACTGCAATCTTAGCACTTGCTTTTTTCTTATCGAATCCATACGCAAGAGCAGCAGCAGTTGGCTCGTTGATAATACGCTCTACTTCAAGACCAGCAATACGACCTGCGTCTTTTGTGGCTTGTCGTTGTTCGTCGTTGAAATACGCAGGAACAGTGATAACCGCTTTGGTAACTGTTGTTCCTAAATAATCTTCTGCCGTTTTTTTCATTTTTTGTAAAACTTTTGCAGAAATTTCTTGTGGTGTAAATTCACCAGCAGAAGTTTCAAATTTTACTCCATCGTTTCCAGAACGAATCACTTTGTAGGAAACGTTAGATGCTTCATTCGTAATTTCATTGAATCTTCTTCCAACAAAACGTTTCGCAGAACGAACAGTATTCGCCGCGTTTGTAATCGCTTGGTTTTTTGCAAACTGACCAACTAACGTTTCGCCTTTAGCTGTAAATGCTACAATCGAAGGGGTTGTTCTTGCACCTTCTGAGTTTTGAATCACAACAAAATCCCCACCTTCCATTACTGCAACGCATGAGTTTGTTGTTCCTAAATCTATACCTATTATTTTTTCTTTAGCCATTGTATTACTCCTTTAAAAGTTTATTAAAATTTTGGTCTTGCTACTTTTACTCTTGCGGGTCTTAGCGCAAAAGATTCATTATTCTCTGTAAAAACATAACCAGGTTGGTACACTTCAACCACTGTCTCTTCCTTCACATCCTCTGACTCATCGGAGGCAATTGCTTCCATGGTAGTTGGATCGAAAGGTTGTCCTACAGGACTAACTTTTACTACATTTTCTTTTTCTAAAATGCCATTCATTTCTCGAAGAATCATTCCGACTCCGTCGATAAAAGGTTTCATTTCATCCGATATGCTTACGCCAGTTCCAACACGTTCGAGATTATCGATTGGGTTTAAGAGTTTGATGATAAAATTCTTAACTGCCTCACCTTTGATCTTTGCGTATTCGGCAGCAGTGCGTCTTTTGTAATTTTGAAACTCTGCTCTCTCTCTTAAAAAAGAATCTTCTAAAGAAACAATTTTTTGCTTCGCTTTTTCTAATTCTTCTTTCAAAAGTTCTATGACCGAATTCTCTTTTTCAGAATCTGTCTGGTTTTCTACCCCTATCGGTTCGGTTTGTACGGTATTTTCCATTGTTTCGTTTTCTTTTGTTGCCTCTTCTGTAGACATCCTAAAAAACCTCCTTAATTTTACTATTACTGAGACAGTCGGTTTCAACCGACTGGGCAGTGGGTAGATACCCACTGCCTACTTACTAATCTTCGTTATCATTTCTGATACGATCTTGGATGTAAAATCCACTAGCGGCAAAGCGCGTGTATAGTTCATCCTTTGTGGTCCAATAATTCCTAGAGAGCCAATTCGTTTTTCGCCCATTCGATAACTTGTGGCAACTATTGATACTCCTCTCAAGTGTTCGCTGTTTGTTTCTCCGATGAAAGTAGAAACTCCGTCGGTAGAAATGTATTTTGTAAAAAATTCTTTTAGTAATTTTTTATCATCTAAAAGAGAAAACACAGACTCGAGCATTTCAGTGTCATCGTTGAAGTTAGCGCATAAGTTTTGTAACCCGTCCACATATAAATCAACGTTATCCGTCATATCATATACGAATGCAGATTGTAAAACTTCCGCAATTTTATAAAAATCTTCCGGTGCATCTTTTCGTTGTAGAAGCATTGGAAAGATATTAAAAATTTCATCTAAATCATATCCCTTGATATGGTCTTGTAAGAATCTAGAAATCTGGTATAGCGATTCCTGTGATACATGATCTTCGAAAAATAATTTATGATGTAATACAACCCCAGAACGAGTCACAAGAATCATTAGAACTTCCGCCCCATTCACATGAATCAGTTCTAAATGTTTTAACGTATCAAAATTTTTCTTCGGCGCAAGCACCACCCCGGCGCTGCAAGAAAGAAGTGAAAGTACTCTACAAGTCACAGCGAGTATTTGCTCCAATTTAAACTCGTTCTTGAGATATTCTTCTTGGATACGTTGTTTCTCTTTGAGACTCAATTCATACAAAGAAATTAAGTTATCTACATAGATTCGATAGCCTCTTTCAGTCGGAACACGCCCGCCAGAGTGATGACGAGAGTTGATATATCCCGCCTCTTCTAAATCTCTAAACACATTTCGAACCGTAGCTGGAGAAAGTCCAATATCGTATTTCTCCGAGAGAGTTTTGGAGCCAACAGGCTTGTTATCTAGGACAAAGTCATCTATCAAGACTTTTAAGATCATTCTATGTCTAGGTGTCAGTTCCATCTCACTCTCCTTTTTAGCACTCTAAAGGTTAGAGTGCTAACTACTGCAAAAAGTTTACAAACACCCCTGTTTTACGTCAAGTTTTTTTAGAAAAAAAGTAATTCCTTCCTCAATGTTCACTTTTCCCTACTTTTTATGAGTAGACCCGTAGTTCCTGCTTGCAAATACTAGAAAAAGTCGTCTATTGACTTAAATGAAACCTCTGGAAGAATTAGAAAATAAACTCTCTCTTCTCATGATTAACACCGAAGAAAGTTTTGTATTGGTTGATACAGATTTAAATATTGCTGCCTTTAACGACCAATTCAAAAAACTATACTTAAAATTCTATGGGAAAGAAGTTCGCAAAGCTGAGTCTATTCTAAATTACGCTCAACCTGATCGCTTAGAACTAGTTAAACAGATTTACCAAAAAGTATTTTCCGGTGAAAAACAAGAATCTGAAATAAAAGTTCCGAATCCCGATAAATCAATCCGTATCTACTTACTAAAATACAAACCAGCCTTTGATGAGAAGGGGGAAGTCATTGGTGCATTCGTTTCTTGTTTTGATATAACAGAAAAAAAAAGAACAGAGGAACAATTAAAGCAAAGTGAAGAGCGATTCAAACTATTCATGAAATATACTCCCGCACTTGCATGGCTTACAGATGAAGATGGAAAATTAGTTTATGCCAATGAGCCTTTTTTAAATTCCCTCAATCTAAACGAAGACACTCTCGGAAAAAGTATATTCGACATTTTTCCAGAAGAAATCGCAAAACCAATGCATAAGAATAATCTAGATGTAATTCAATCGAATAAGAATATAGAAACAATAGAGATTGTCCCTGACCCTACAGGGGAAATGCACCATTACTCTGTGTATAAATTTCCTATTCCGAATTTAGCGAATAAAAAAGTTGCAGGTGGCTTAGCCATTGATGTGACGGATAAACTTACAGCAGAGGAAAAATTAAAACAAAATGAAGAGCGGCTAAGAACGATTATAGACAATGAGCCTGAGTGTGTGAAGGTCGTAGATAAAAATGGAATTTTACTCGATATGAACTCAGCAGGTCTCAGTATGATAGAGGCAGAAAACCTAGAAGAGGTAAAAAATCAAAACGTAATGGGACTCATTCACCCAGATGACAAATATATATACCTCGATGCACATACACAAGCGTGTAATGGAAAAAAAGGAATTGCTAGATTTAGAGTCATTGGATTAAAAAAAACAATGCGGTGGATGGAAATGCATTACGTCCCACTTAAAGATTCAGAGAATAAAATTTATGCAGCTTTAAGTGTCACACGAGACATTACCAAACAAATCAAAGCAGAAGAAGAAAAAGAATTTGAACGAAAAGACAAGGAAGCATTAATCAATAGTTCAAAAGATGCAATGTGGAGTGTAAGCAAAGATTTTAAGTTATTAGCGGCTAATAACGCTTTTATCCAATCACTTAGAAATTTAATCGGTATCACTTTAAAACCAGGAGATAACTTGTTGTTAAATGAGTTTTTTCCAAATGAATTCATCTCTTTCTGGGAAAAATTATACATACGTGGATTAACAGGAGAAACTTATCAGGAGGAAGTCTATTTCCCTCCCATGAAAGATGTTCCAGAAGAATGGAAAGATATTAGTTTTAATCCTATTTACAATGAGTCTCAAGTGATAGGAATTGCATGCTATGCACGGGATATAACAGAAAGAAAACGGTATGAACAAGAACTACTTGAACTAAATGAACAAATAAAACGGAAGGTAGATGAGTTAGCAATCTCCAACAGAGACTTAGAGCAATTTGCCTACATAGCGTCGCATGACTTACAAGAACCTCTTCGAATGGTTACTAGCTTTTTAACGCTGTTAGAAAAAAAATACAAAGACCTGTTAGATGAAAAAGCACACGAATACATTTACTTTGCTGTAGACGGTGCAATTCGAATGCGTAAAATTATTTTAGACCTACTGGAATATTCACGAGTAGGTAGACAAAATTATAAAATTGAATCAGTATCATTAGAGGATTTAATACTCGAAATTAAAATTCTAAATCAAAATACAATTCTCGAAAAAAAAGCAGAAATTTTTTCCGAAAATCTCCCAAGAATTGTATGCTCAAAAACTTCCATCCTACAAGTATTACAAAATTTAATCGGAAATGCCCTCAAATACCAGAAAAAAAATACAACTCCCAAGATAGAAATTTCAGCAAAAGAAACAGAGTCTCACTGGGAAATTATCGTTTCAGACAATGGAATAGGAATTGATCCTAAATTTTTTGAAAAGATATTTATAATTTTTCAAAGACTACACACCAAAGATGAGTACTCAGGCTCAGGTATTGGTCTCGCTATCTGTAAAAAAATTATCGAAAATCACCAAGGCAAACTCTGGGTTGAATCAGAAATCGGAAAAGGAAGTATTTTTCATTTTACTATTTCCAAAAAATTGACCTCCCAGTAAAATAGGAAAAATGAACCCAAAACCCATCCAAATTTTGCTCATAGAAGACAACGAAGGAGATATTTTACTCACAACAGATGCACTCTTGGAAGGTAAATTATTAAAAAACATAACTGTTGTCCGCGATGGATGGGAAGCAATTCAGTGCCTAGAAAAAAAAGATCAATACAAAGATGCGTTATCTCCAGACCTAATCATTTTAGACATAAACCTTCCTAAGCTAAATGGGCATGAAGTTCTTAAAAAAATCAAATCAAACGAAATTACTAAACAGATACCAGTAATTATCCTCACTACCTCCTCCGCCGAATCAGATATTATAAGTTGTTATAAAAATTATGCGAATACTTATATTACAAAACCAATTGATATTAAAAATTTTTTAGACATGATTGATTCTATTGAAAACTTTTGGTTATCAATAGCGCAACTTCCTTCCAAGGTAAAATTTGTATGACTCTTCGAGGTAAACATCTACATATATTAATTGTGGAAGATAATACGGGAGACTACATATTAATAGAAGAATTTTTAAAAGAAGAAGTGGGAACACCTTTAATTACGCGAACCAATACTCTGACAGAAACCAAACAACTACTTATCGGAGATGAAGATTTTGATATTATTTTACTAGATTTATCTCTCCCAGACTCTACAGGCGAAGAGTTATTAACCCAAATTATACAACTTGTAGATCATATACCAATCATTGTACTCACTGGATATTCTGATAAACATTTTGGTATAAAGGCTCTATCACTGGGTATTTCCGATTATCTCCTCAAAGATGAACTTTCAGCACCTCTACTTGCAAAAAGTATTTCATACAGTATAGAGCGCAAACGTATTAGTATCCAACTAGAAGAATCCGAAGAAAAATATAGAAACCTATTTCATTTCAGTCCTACTCCTATGTGGGTCTATGATATGGATAATTTTCATTTTTTAGATGTAAACGAAGCGGCTATTCGTAATTACGGATTTGGTCGGGAAGAATTTCTTTCTATGACGATTAAAGATATTCGCCCGAAAGAAGATATTATAAGACTCGAAGATGCAGTTCAATTTTCAAAGAAAAATCCTAGTACATTTTTTACAGGAGAATTTAGACATAAAAAGAAAAGCGGAGAAATTTTCGAAGTAGAAATTCAAAGCAATGTAATTGAGTTCAATGGTATAAAATCAGAGATAGTTCTAGCTACCGATATTACTAAAAAAAAAGTAGAAGAACATAGATTAAAATTACTCGAGTCAGTAATCACAAATGCAACTGATTCTATACTTATCACGGAAGCAGAACCTTTTGATTTACCAGGTCCACGTATTATATATGTCAATGACGCATTTACAAAAATGACTGGTTATACAAAAGAGGAGGTAATCGGAGAAACCCCTCGGATTCTACAAGGACCAAAAACAAGCCGAAAGACATTGGACAAATTACGGTTAGCCCTCGAAAATTGGGAATCCTGCGAAGTAGAGTTAATAAATTACAGAAAAAATGGGGAAGAGTTTTGGGTGAACTTCACTATTGTTCCTATTGCAAATGAAAAAGGTTGGTTTACTCATTGGATTGCAATAGAAAGAGATATCACTTTAAAAAAGAAGGAAGAGCAAGAAAAAGAACAATTGATTAGGGAACTAACACAAAATATTAGCGATATACGACAATTTGCCTATATAACCTCACATAATCTAAGAGCGCCTCTTTCTAATTTAATTGGCTTGCTGAATTTGACAGAGGACATTGTTGTTCAGGATGAGACACTAAAAGAAATTCTATTTGGATTTAAAACATCTACTAATCATTTAAATGAAACTGTGGAAGATTTAATAAAAATTTTGATTATTAAAGACAAAAACTCCATTGCACAGGAGGAAATTCAATTTGAAACTATATTCCAGAAAGTATTTACACAAACAAAAAACCTAATAAAGGAAAATAATCCTAAAATAAAATATGACTTTTCCCTAGCCCCAAATGTTTTTTTTAACCCTGTTTATCTGGAAAGTATATTTCTAAATCTATTTACCAATGCCTTAAAATACTCTTCTCCCACAAGAAATTTGGAAATAAAAATTCACTCAAAAAGAATTGGCAATGAAATACAATTAGAATTTGAAGACAATGGGATTGGAATCAATCTGAAACGCCATAAAGACAGAGTTTTTGGACTTTACCAGAGATTTCATAACCATCAAAATAGCAAAGGACTTGGTTTATACCTTGTAAAATCACAATTGGAAACGTTAGGCGCTAGAATCGAAATAGAAAGTAGGGTTGATGAGGGAACAAAATTTTTTATTAAATTCAAAGAGAAAATAGAAAATGAATAAAGTACTCTGTGTAGATGATGACGCGATTACTCTTATGCTTTGCAAAACGACTATTAGAAAAGCAGGGTTTTCGGAAGAAATAATCACAGCATTTAATGGTGAAGAAGCATTAGAATATTACGAAGAACTCGCACAAAAATCCCAAACCGAATATCCGCAAATCATTTTTTTAGATTTAAATATGCCAGTAATCGGTGGCTGGGATTTTTTAGATGAATTTATGGAATCCTACTATGAAAAATTCAACTCGACCAAAGTAGTAATTCTATCTTCTAGTGTAGATCCTAGGGATAAAGAAAGAGCTAAAAATTATCCAATCGTAATTGATTTTTTTTCAAAGCCCATTTCAAAAGAAATACTTAGACAAATCGAAATTAAACTCAACGCAAGATAAATGGTAATTTACTAATTTCGGAACACTCAAAAGATCAAGCTATTCCACCAAACTCATCTCAAACCATTCGTCTCTTGTAGTGGGTTCCTCATATTCATTTATAACAAAACTCATTCCACCATCTTCCTTTGGCATTTCTAATACCGCATACTTATCTGTTATCCCATCTAACCTATAAAATTCTCCTTTTGAATCAGCTTCCCAGAATTCAATGATTTCCTCTGAATCTGTTTCCACCTGCCGCCATATAATAAGATTATCATCGTTATTTAACTTGTTTCGAGTAAACTCTCCACCGTCGTAGGAATACTTTAATAATTCTTCTTCCTCTTCTATCACTAGATTACCGCTTTCGTCGTAGTGGATATGATTGTTCATTAAATATTTTAAATCGCTTACGGAATAAGGATTTACGACTTTCGTATACCAAGGCTTTGGATCCCCATGCCATCCGAGGTAAAATGCTGTTAGCTCATTAATTTCTAGTTCTTCAAGATCGTTAGTTGCACCTATCATAATATCATTCGGAAATTTCTTTAGAGCAAACTCAGCTGCTTTCGTTCCTTCGGGTGATGTATCTTTATCATATAAATCTATCGCCCCGAAAGAATGTAAAGACTCATGAATGATTGTAGATTCTAATACCTCATTATGACCTATCTCTTTGCAAATAACACAGATATCTACGATCTCGCTTCCTTCTCCAACATGTATGTCATCATGGTGTGCGATATTCTCGTAATTGAATATGAATAATACATGAATGTTATAGTCGGGATAATCTTCAGCTAGGCGATCAAACATATTCTTCGCATTTTCATATCCTACCTGTGCTGCCACATTATGCGCCATTTCCGTTGCACCTGATCGAACATTTTCAGCTCCAAGTTCTGCAACAGTGGCATCTGAATCAGGATTCAAACAAAGGCATTCTATATTCACTTCCACATCATATTCCTTTGCCTTGTCCACAATCCAAGCCATTGAAGATTCTACCTTAGCCCAGGTCTCTTCTTTTTCAGTAGCATCCCATTCTCCTTCCTGTTCACCTGAAACAAAGATTCCTGCTGTCAGGCAATTGCCTGTTAACTTCTTTGCTGTTCCACTCCAAGCTATATCCATTTTTATCTCCTTGAAATAATTTACTTATAAAAAATTTTATACAAAAATTCTTCTGTAATAAACCTAAGATCGAAGCCCGAGTCCCCGTTAGTTATTTTAGCGGATAATTCTGGATAGACTCCAAATGGACGAGCTAAGTCTAATTCTTTTCGATACTTGGGAATATTGTTCAACCTGGATTTGAATGCATCTGATTTAGTATTTACAAATAGCAACGCATCAAACACGCTCCATTCTTTTTCAATATAGCCAGTGCTATGATTAAATATATCAAGCGTTACACTTTGTAAATTAGTTAGTTCGAGAAGCGTAGTATAGGAAGTAACCTGCATAGAGTCGCATTCGAAAACTTCAATTTTATCTAGACCAATTAATAATTTAAGATCACTTGTATTCGGTCCGCTATACGTGCCGGGATACTTTATTATTAACTCTTTTACGTTGAGTGTTTTCTCTGCGAGTTTTGCTTTCTCATCTATAGAAAATGCAGTCCAAGTTTCAAAATCAACAGGGGCTTGACCTCCATAAAAACTATCACCGCCAGAGAGGAATTCATAATACAAATTATTAAAATGTTCCTCTGCCAGTAATGACTTACAATTTTTTATAAATGCAGATTCTTTTTCCATGCAGGGAAGATATATTCTATTTATAAAACTGCAACTAAAAAAATACTATCTTAAATATTTTTCTAATGTGACTTTGTCAAGTCGCATTAGAATGTTTTTAAAATGTCCATACTAGTTGCAACGGCTAACGCCGCTTACGAGTGATCCGGCGAAGCTAGCGCTTGGAACTGCGTAAAAGCAAAGAAAATATCTCTCACAAGAGGGCACGGAGTTCACAGAGAGTATTGATTCTTTTCTCTGTGTTCTCAGTGTGCTCTGTGAGAAAATCATGCTTTTACGCAACCCCAGTCATTTGTTCTAAAAATATTATATTTTCTCTAGATTTTAAAATCACCCAACTATTTTTTTAATCTCTCTTACATTCACAGGCTTAATAATTCCCAGCTCAGTGACGATAGCCGAAATATATTTAGCTGGCGTAACGTCAAAGGAAGGATTAAGCGCGTGTGCTTTAACAGGTGATAAAATTCCTTTGGGTAAATAAGGATTTCCATTTAAGTCCTTTAAAAAAGAATTTTGCGTAAGTTCGTCTTCGGCACGCATTTCAATTGGAATCTCAGAGCCATTCTTCAAAGAAAAATCAAAACTAGTCTTAGTTGCAGCTACGTAAAATGGAACTTTGTTTTCTTTCGCGACAATTGAAAGCGAGTAAGTTCCAATTTTATTTGCTGTATCACCGTTAGGCGCAATCCTATCTGCACCAACAATGACGGCATCTATTTTACGATTTTGAAATAACCAGGCGGACATTCCTTCAGCTATTATATAACAGGTAATTTTTTCCTCCTGCATTTCCCAGGCTGTGAGTCTTGATCCCTGTTGGTAAGGTCGAGTTTCATCTGCATAAACGGTAACCTTATAACCAGCATCTCGTAGTGAACGGATAATACCAATTGCAGTTCCATGTCCCGCAGTGGCGAGAGCACCTGTATTACAGTGTGTAAGAATGGAAACTTCTTTTTGTTTTTTTGAGAAAAGCTCTACTCCATTTTTCCCAATTTCTAAATTCCACTTTAAATCTGAATCCAACAAAGAAAGGGCGTATTTCTCGGATAATTTTATTAATTCGGGCAGAGAATTCGAATTGTAAATTTTTTCATTTACTAGCTTTAGATAATCTTCGATTGCAAGTCTCAGGTTAACAGCCGTTGGTCGCGAGTCCAAAAGAGTTCTTGTTCGGCGTAAAAATTTTTCGTAAACTAACTTTTCTTTCGCGTTTTTTAATTCTAAGACTAATCCGAATATGCCGGTCATGGCAATGGCGGGTGCTCCTCGAACTACCATGGACTTAATGCAAAATATTACATCCTCTAAAGTTTTGCAGTCAATAAATTCCTTTACAGAAGGAATCTTTCTCTGGTCGAGAAGGGAAAGTCTATCTGTCTTCCAGAGAATCGATTTTAGAATTGTTTTACGCGCTTTCATCGCTTATTACTATAGATAAAGACAAAGATAGGAAGTATCTTCTTTGACTTTGAGTTGAAATTTTTGATTTGCTTCCACTGTGAAGGATTGATTTTTTCCAAAGTCTTTCCATTCAGTAGAGCCTGGTAGTTTAACAGTGAGTAACCCCGATATAACTGTCATAATTTCTTTCTGAGAAGTTCCAAATTCATAATGCCCCGGTGCCATTACCCCCACCGTTGCAGGCGCTTCACTTGTTTGAAATCCGATTGACTTAACATTTCCATCAAAATACTCATTTACCTTAAACATAATCTACCTTCTTAATTAACTATTCAGCTACAGCAGTGCTAGCATTAAGACAACTCTTTTAAAAAAATGATTTTATGACAAGAAAAAACTTTTATTTCAATTTTTGTATATACTTCGACAAGAATCTTGTATTATAAATTCGCTGAAATTCCTCCCGGTGATTCATCCAAATCGATTTGTAAAGACTCCATCTATTGAAAACGAAGTATTAACCGTATGAAGTCCTTTTACCTTGAACTACTCTTCGTCTACTCTAGAACGACTCTTCGAGCCAAATTTGGCTCGAAGAGTCGTTTAACATGGCTTCTAGATTCGATTTAGATAAGTGGTAAACTTAACGTTACTAGGATAGGATTGTATACATAAATCAAACTAAATTTTTTTTGTAAGAAAATGAATCTACTTTCGTTGTCCACAGTAGGGATTGATGGTAATCTTTGAATACTTTATTACACCGAGTTCGCATTACAAATGAATCTTAAAAAATCTTTGCGAATTTTTAGCTTTTGAATCAATGGATATTAGAAGGTTAGAAATGGCAACTGTAGAAGAAATTAGAAGAGAACTCATTAAAGTAAAACACCCAGAACTCAAAAAAGATTTAGTCAGTTTAGGAATGATTGGTGGTATAGAAAAAACAGACGAAGGATTTTTAATTAAAGCAAAAACCCCCTCCGCAGATAGAAAATTACAAATTGGTCTTGAGGCACAGATCCGACAATTCGTAACCAAACTTCCAGAAGTGGGAAAAATTAAAATCAAGTTTGATGTAGACCCCAATTTAAAATTTGATGATGGGAATAAAATTCCAGGCGTAAAGACCACAATTGCAATTGGTTCAGGAAAAGGTGGGGTGGGTAAATCAACAGTAACCGCTAATCTAGCAATGCTTCTTGCAAACAAAGGATTTAAAGTGGGAGTTCTTGATGCAGATATTTATGGACCTTCCATTGGGAAACTTTTTGGGGTTAATGGTCGTGTGGCGCTCAAATCCGAAGAAGATAAAATCTGGCCTCTCGAAAAATATGGTGTTAAAATTATTTCTTTTTCCTTTCTTGTAGATGAGAACCAACCAGTTGTTTGGCGCGGTCCTATGCTTGGGAAGGCAGTAGAACAATTTTTATACGATATTGTTTGGGGTGAATTGGATTATCTTCTAATTGATCTCCCACCCGGCACCGGCGACGTACAATTATCCTTAGCACAATTGATTGATTTAAACGGAGCGGTTATTGTCACTACTCCGCAAGCTGTTGCAACTCTAGATGCTTCTAAAGCGGGAGCCATGTTTAACCAAGTTAAGATTCCTATTTTAGGAGTTGTGGAAAATATGAGTTACTTTATCCCACCGGATTTACCAGATCGTAAATATTCAATATTTGGAGAAGGTGGTGGACAGAAATTAGCCGACTCTTTTAAGGCACCGCTTCTCGGAAAAATTCCTATGACTATGGACATCATGCAATCGGGTGAAGTTGGAAACCCAATCGTTCATTCCCAAAAAGATGGAGCAGTTGCGAAAGCCTACGAAGAAATTTTTACCAAACTTGAAACAGAAATAGCAAACTGGGAATAATAAAAACTAATTCCACCCGCTAACGTTATGAACACTGATAAAAAAGAATTCAAACCTATCGTATCTTTTATCGGTGTCCTCGGTGTTTATCGGTGGTAATCTTTAAGAATCATGTATAAGAATCTAATCATCATTTTCCTCTGTCAGGCATTAGTCCAATCGGGAAGTATTTTACTGACTTCTACGAACACATTGATTGGACTGAACTTGACGGGAAGTGAATCTCTATCCACATTGCCAGTATCCTTAAATATCCTAGCGGCTTTAGTTCTAACCATTCCTGCTTCTTTTTTTATGGCGAGGTTTGGTAGAAAGTTTGGATTTCTTTTAGGAATTCTATTTGGCATAATGGGGACAAGTTTTGTTATCCTCGGTTTACAAACAAAAAGTTTTACTTTGTTTTGTGTGGGAAGTGTTTTCATGGGATTTGTAACATCTTTCTCCACCTTCTTTCGATTTGCCGCAGCCGAAGTATCGCACCGTGATTTTAAATCCCGCGCTGTATCTCTCGTTCTTGCAAGTGGTGTAATTGCCGCTTTAATTGGTCCTAATCTTTATAAGTGGGGATTACAAGTATTAACCGATTTTGGATTTATGGGCGGCTATATTCTATTATACCCTCTCTATCTTCTAGCACTCGTTATCATTCTATTTCTAAATATAAATAAACCCGCAGCCATGAACTGGAAGACTAGTAAGTCTACAAAGGATTTACTTTTAAAAACTCCCCTTCTAAAAATCATCGGACTAGGTAGCATTGCCTTTGTCGTAATGGTTTTAATTATGACTGCAACCCCTTTAGGTATGAACCACCATCATTTTGGAATGCACGATATTACACAGGTGATTCAGTTTCATGTTTTAGGAATGTTTGTTCCTTCTTTTTTTACAGGAAGTCTTATTAAACGTTTTGGTGACAGAAAAGTCATGTTAGCCGGTGCAATCCTTTTTTTAATTTGTGCTTTTATTAATTTTTCAGATCATAGTATATTGCATTTTACTTCTTCCCTTATCCTTCTTGGGGTCGGCTGGAATTTTTTATACGTAGGAGCAACTACACTTCTCTCGTATCAAATTCATGTAGAAGATCAACCAAAGGCACAAGCTCTAAACGATTTTTTAGTCACTGCCTTTGCTGCTCTTTCAGTCGCCGCTTCCGGTAGACTTCATGAAGTGCTCGGCTGGGTAAATCTAAACCTAATTGCCGTTCCAGTTACGGTTCTCGGGATAATTCTTATTTTGCGAAAAAACAAATTTCCTTAATTATAAAACATTCTCTAACGGTACGAATTTTTAGCATTTAATTTCAGAATCTGCTCATTACAAAACGATAATAAAGTAATGAATCAATTTAAAAAAGCAATTATCTCATCGGGACCAACTAGGGAATGGATAGATCCAGTTCGTTATATATCAAATGCATCTTCGGGGAAAATGGGATTTTCTATTACAAAGGAAATTCTTGCATGGATTCCAAATGTAGTTTACGTACATGGAAATGTTTCTGAAAAATACGCGAGTATAGATGGAGTAAAGAGCGTGTATGCGGAAACAACAATTGCGATGAGAGATGCGTTGTTGCAAGAACTAGAAGATAATACGTTAGTCATCATGGCTGCTGCGCCAGCTGACTTTAAACCCAAAGCACCAGCCGAAAATAAAATAAAAAAAGAATCTGGCTCAAATGATTTAATCATCGAACTAGAAAAAAATCCAGATATTCTAATGGCTCTCAGTTCTTCGTTGAAAGAAAAAAATTTTACTAGTAGCGTATTAATAGGATTTGCCGCTGAAACAGAAAAGTTAGAAGAACATGCGTTAGGAAAATTAGAAAGAAAAGGACTCAAATTCATCATTGGAAATTACGTCGGAAAATCCAATGGATTTGGAGAAGTGGAATCTAGCATTCGTATTTTTTCTAAATCTGGAATTGTAAAAGAAATTAACAATCAATCAAAAGAAACTTTAGCCAAAGGCATCGTAGATTTTTTAAAACAAAACGCATAACGATGAAAATTTTTGCAGTTGAAAATAGGTATAAGCGGTACTGGGATTTATTTATTTTCCTATTAGCTACGTATTGTTCAATTGATATACCATATTGGATTTTATTTCCTTATAACCAAGTCGGATTTTTTTTCTTTTTTGAAATTTTTATCTCTGTTGCTTTTTTCTTTGATTTATTGTTAAATTTTAGAACCGCCTATTATAATAATGAAATTCAGATCACTGATCCGTTTAGTATTGCCAAAAAATATTTGAGTAGTTGGTTTATATTAGACTTATTATCCATTCTCCCCTTAGAGTTATTCATTGAATATGAAATTGTCTCAAAGGATTTTTTATTTCTATGTGTATTTCGATTTTTAAGAATCATCAAGCTAACAAACAGTATCCACTTCAAACGAACTTGGGGAATGCATGAATTTGATAGTACGAGTTTTATGCGTCTTGGATTTTTAGTGTATTGGATTAGTATATTTGCCCATTGGACTGCTTGTGGTTGGATTACAATTGGCGGCGGTAACCCTGACGTCGACAATCTCACCAGATACATTCGCGCAATCTATTGGTCTGTCACAACTCTGACAACTATCGGTTACGGGGATATAACCCCTCAAAATAATCTACAGACCATTTACACTATGTGCATAATGCTTGTTGGGGCTGGTGCTTACGGCTACCTTGTGGCTAATATTGCTTCTATCCTTGCGAATTCCGATATAGTCAGAGCACAATTTGTAGATAAAATTCAAAAGATCAATACCTTTATGAAATACAAAAAAATTCCACAGGAAATGCAAAATGATATTTTAAATTACTATGATTATATTTGGAAAAATCGAAAAGGTTATGATGAAAATAAAATTTTACATGAACTTCCTCCTTCTCTTCGCATGAAAGTAAGTATTTATCTTAACAGTGACTTAGTTCGAAAAGTTCCTATTTTAAAAGATGCAAGTGACGATTTGATTTCAAAAATTATTTTGAATTTAGTTCCAGTAGTATATATGAAGGATGATTTTATTTTTAAAAAGGGAGATACTGGGCATCATCTGTATTTTATCAGCAAAGGACAAGTTGAAATTCTAGCGGATGATGGGTTGACCAGCTACGGGGTATTATCCGAAGGAAGTTTTTTTGGGGAAATTGCACTTCTGTTAGATACACCCCGCACTGCAAGTATAAAAGCATTGGACTATTGTGACCTCTATTATTTAGATAAAGATACATTCAAATCCATCATTCACCATTACCCTGACTTTGCGGCTTACGTAGATAAGCTCATCAAAGAAAGGGAGCATATTGATAGATCAAGGTAATATTGTAAAACGAATGGTCTGTAAACAACCTTCTCCAGTCGAAAACCTAGGATCTTTGTAAATTTTACGATCTAGTAAATTCTTCGCCGGGTAAGGGGGACCGAGTAAGAACGGTTTGCCCTCAGACGTTACCTCATATAGAACAGACAGTTTGGGATCATCTTGTTTTACTAACTTGATATATGGATGCAATTGTTTGAACCAAGTTTCTACAAGGTATTCTTTTTCACAGGAATCAGCGAGTATATAAACTTCGTTAAATCCGTCTTCCCTTGGATTTCTTTTAAAATTCTTTGGGTTCATTAGAATTTTTATTTTATTTTCGTATCCAATTTTTGTAAGAACTAATTCGGTATCTGCTTTGTTTATATGAATTGGATTAATAAAATTAAAGAAAATCGTATTTTCCTTCCTGTCCTTGAACAACTTTTCAATTTCTCTTGGAGTAAAAAAATCATCTTTGTTTTTTCCAGTATAACAAACAGTTTCCCCGGAAAATTGATTCGATAACTTACTAACAAACGGAATTAATACACCAATAGATAAAAGGAATAGAAATCCGTATAATAACTTTTTGTGTTTCTCTTCAAAACTAGCGGCAAATAGTATTACTCCCACAGCAATAGTTGGTAGTAGATGGTAAATATGCCTCGCCTGATGATTCGGAGTCAAAAAAGTCAAAATCAAAATAGATGTAAGAGAGATTAAAGAAAAGAAAAAATAATTTTCCAATTTATTTAGTTTATAATAATTATAATACCCGAATCCAACAGATATAAATAATCCGGCTAATAGTAAATAGCCAATCCATTCAGATGAAAAAGATTGACTTGTGATCGCTCTAAAAAAAACAAAATAATAATCTAGATTTTTTTCGACTGCCTCTCCTACCATGTACCCTTCCGTTTGAACATGAGCAAGTGTTCCACTGGAACTAGAAAATCTATCGGGATGAATTAACACATAAATTACAACAGGTAAAAATACCCATTTTAAAAGGGTAACTAGTTTTTGAAATTTCAAATTCATAAGCTCGTCGGTTTGTTTAAACAAGTAGATATAAAAATCAACCGAGGCGAGAATAACAATCATATACTTCAAATAGGTTTTTGATTTTCCTTTCAAAATAAATTCGGGAATCAAAAGATAAATCAAAGCCAAGAGTAAAATAGCGATTATCCGGTATTGCTTTTGAAATACGTTCGTTATATAGGCAATATAACGAGTCACAAAAAGTACTGCTTCATCAATATAAAGGCTTGCATGAACAAGCAGTAAAGCTAATAAAAATAAATATCCGTACGGATACTTCGTATTAAACAATGCAAATACAGAAAGAGATAATTTAAGAAGTAACATTTTATCCGTATAAGAATTTGGCTCTTTGTAAAAGAAAAATAGATAGTAAATGCTCGCTAGAAAAAACAAAGCTCCTTGGATTTCTAACATAGCCGAAAAAGTATAAACCAAAATGGGAGGCGACAAAAAAAGCATGACCCAAACGGGAAAAAACAATAATCCGCTAATCCAATTTCCATTAGAAAGATAATACAATACATGCAACACAAGTCCAAGCAAAACTGCGAACGTAACAACGTTAATCATTACGTCGGCATACGTAGATACACCTGTGAATAAGAACACCAAGATTTGGATTAGGTTACGAAAAACAGGCCAAGTGGGAGAATCTAAAAGTTGAAAAAGGAAGGAAAAGATTTCAAAATGCCTAAAATGATCCATTAATTGTAAAGTTTTAATAAACCGTAAATCTGCATCCCAACTCAAAAACTCTTGGTTTGGGCAAATCTGCCTAAATTCTTGTAATAAAAAATAAAAACTATACAAAAGAACGGGAATTTGTAAAAAAACTATGGAAATTAAAATTTTTCTAGCCATAATGCATTTTCTCATTTGCAGGTTTTCTTGAAAATCCAATTAAAATTTCAAATCGAACTATTTTTAATTGAAAAAGTTTTTTCCCTTATTTACAATGCATTGTAAGCATGTCCGAGAACCCAAAACCAGAATCTGTATCCCTAGGATTATATGTAACACCAGAGGTAACAGCCAGACGATTAAATAAAATCGTACGCATATTTCTAGATCACACGAAAGAAACGCAAGGTGAGCTGATTCTGCAACAATTGATCGACCCGATGACTCTATCTAGAGTTTTAAAGGACTCCAACTTTTGGATACCAAGTATACTCGAAAATAAAATATTTACCAAATTTGGTGAATCTATTCCTCTCTCTGATATTTTATTCAATATGGGAAAAGATTTTTTCCTATCAGACAGTTTTGAAATACTTCCCTCCGATGATGTGCAAATTGAATTCGAAGAATTAATTTCGAGGCTTCCATTACTTTTAGATCATTACATTCGTTACATTGAAATAAAAACGATTAGCTCTTCTAAAAATAAACTCAAACTTGAATTTCAATTTAATAAAAAAATTAAAGAAAACCTAAATGATTTAATTTTTCTACGCGGCATTCTTCAAGGAACTAGTATTTTATTTCAAGTCACCGGATACCAAACTATATTATTAGAAACCACTTTGGAAACAATCGACTCTAAGTACTTTGAGAAATTAGAATTTACAAAGTTTAATTCAAAAAAAACAATCATAGAAATTTCTTGGGATGAATGTAAAATCAAAGTAGGAAAAACAAATATCAATAAAATTTCTCCAGCATTTGAATCAAAGACATTTATTATTTCTTCCCTAGAGGATGATGCGGATAAGGGTCAGTATTCTTACATTGATCTAAATGATATTTTTAGCAAATCAAAAGAACTCTATATCGAAAATCGTGATTTGGAGGCTGCTGTAGAAGTTCTAAAAAGCCTTCGAAATGAACTCATGATTAAACAAAAGTCTATCACTAAAGATTTAAAAATCGCGCGTAACATACAACGCGGTATTATCCCCCAGAGAATTCCAGATTGGCGGGGATTACAGTTTGCCGTTAGCTTCATGCCTATGCAAGAAGTCAGTGGGGATTATTACGATTATTTCAACTTTGGCTCGAACCGTTTGGGAGTTTTAGTTAGTGATGTATCCGGTCATGGTGTTCCGGCTGCCTTTATCACTGCAATTTCTAAATTACTTTTTACGAATTATAAACTAGATAGCCCTTCCGAAATTTTGGGAAATGCAAATAGTGAGTTGTTAGATTTAGTAAAACAGCAAGGTTATCTAACTTGTTTCTACGGAATTTTTGATTCCGATTATGAAATGACTTATTCCATTGCAGGTCACCCAAGACCTATTTTAATGAAAAGCAAAACGAAAGAAATTATTGTCCTAGATGGGGAAGGAACTTTTCTAGGAATGTTTGATGATGCAAGGGATCATTTTAGAGATTATAAAATTAAGCTTGAACCAGGGGATAAATTATTCGTATACACCGACGGTCTCATCGAAGGTCAAAATGATGTAGGTGAACAATTCCAACAAGAGAACCTAATCAAGTATATCCTCGAAACTGCGGATATGGATATAAAAACATCCATTGATTTCATTATGAAAAGTTTCAATCATTACTGCCGCGGAACTGACCAAGGAGATGATATTACTCTACTTGGAATCGGGCTTAGTTTAAATATGGAAGCATTTGATAAACACAAACTTGAAGCGGAAAAAAATTTTAATAACGAAGAATATGACCTAGCTGCAGAAAACTTAATGAAGGCTAACTCTATTTTACCGAATGACCTGAGTATACTTTTACTCTTGGGAAAATGCTATGCGAAAATTCGTAATTATGCGCTCGCTATCAAATATCTGGAAGAATACAATAGCCTGAAAACCTATAACGCGGATTCTCATTTAATTCTAGGTTATTGCTTTTATAAATTAGAAAATTACGGGCGGGCAGAATTAGAACTACAAAAATCTATTTCCCTTAGAAGTGGAAATTTACCAGCACTCTACAACCTCGCCAAAACATTTACAAAAGAAAATTACCCTGACAAGGCACTAGATGTGCTCAGTAAAATCGTTACAATAGATCCAGATTATATTCCAGCTATTCGCCTAAAAAAGTTTTTAGATAAAAAATTAGCTACGTCTTAACCAACTGAATGTAAAAATTCTTTAATATCTGTCAATACTACTTCTCTATCCTTAGGAAGTTCATTCATTAATTCATGAAAAAGTCCAGGATAAGTTTTGATAAACTTTTTAGCGGTAGTAAGATGACGGAATAAATCTCGACTTCCATTTACATCTGCGATTCCATCCTCTTCTCCATGAATAATTAAAACTGGTATTCGAAGATGATTTGCCTTTTCGTATAACGCTTTAGAAAGATTGAAAAGGTTGGATGCCATTTGAAAAGAAATTTTTCCATGAACTAATTTATCAGCCTTATAAGTGTCAATTACAGATTGATCATGAGATAGGTATTTTAGATCAAGGTTTGCGTCTATCGTTGTGTCAGGAATAATATTTGCCAAAAATTCTCCAAAAAATTTTTTAACTTCTTTTTCTAAATCCATTTTAATTTTAATTCCGGGGGAACTCAGGATTAACCCGTCTAAATTGTCTTGATTAAATCCCTCTAATGCGTATTGAAGTGAAATTACTCCACCAAGAGAATGACCAAGTAAAGTTACTTTACTTACCTTCTGCTCCTCGCGGGCAATATAGATTAGCTCCATCAAATCATTTACATAATATTGAAATTGATCCACATGACCACGTTTCCCATCCGATCTTCCATGCCCTCTTGTATCAAGAGCATAAATGGAAAAATCATCGTCTTTTAGTTTTTCTAATAAATTTCCATAACGATCACTATGTTCTCCAAATCCATGTTGGAGAACCAATACTCTTTTTGCCTTTGGCTTAGTCCAAGATTGGTAAAAAATATTTGCTTTGTCAGTAGCAGATTGAAACGTGCTTTGTTTGTTTGTATATCCCATAATTCCTCTAGATCCTTAGTTCCGAAAGACCGAAAATTCACTCAGTCTTAACATCTAAAACTGTTGTAGAAATGCATAACCTTGCCGTCAAGTTTTTATAGGTATAAAATCATTCTCCCCAAGATGGGAATTTACCCGAGAAGGTGAAATTACCAAAGAAGGCGAACAAACGTTTGTTCGCCTTCTTTGGTAATTTCCCATTGACAAGTTTTCGATACTAATAAAGAAAACAAAACTATGATTAAATTTATTTCCTCTTTGCTATTTATTTTGTTTATATTGCTTTATAATTCCTGCAGTTCTTTTTTTCAGAAATCTTGGCAGGCAACGAACAAAGATATACTGAAAGAAATCAAAGTGAACTTGGGGAAATACGATATTCCTATTGAAATTAAGTCCAGTGGAAAAATTACAATCGAACGAAATAAAGAACAACAAGAGTTAAATGAAATTTTTGTATTTGAACCTAGTAATACTAAAGAGAGAATCAAACTTAGTTTTACTGCGGGACAATTTATACTAAAAGACCTTCCTTATAAAGGAGAATTAGAAATTGTTCCAGAGAAAAATAGCGGCAAATTCATATTTGTCAACAAACTACCACTGGAAGATTATCTCATGGGAGTAGTCGCTGCTGAAATGCCTGCAAGCTGGCATCTAGAAGCGCTAAAATCGCAAGCAGTAGCCGCAAGAACATACGCCGTTGACTCGATATTAGCCTCACCGAACAGCACCTATCATGTAGAGTCTACAACCCAATCCCAAGTTTATGGAGGAATCAAACGAGAAACAGTTCGTTCCAATCAAGCAGTGCAAGAAACAAAGGGAGAGATCTTGCTTTACAGGGAAAAACCTGCACGAACTTTCTATCATAGTAATAGTGGGGGAAAAACAGAATTACCCGAAGTTGTGTGGGGTTACACTGGATTAAACTATCTTCTCGTTGTCGACTCTCCTCACTGCAAGGAAGCAAATAACTTTGAGTGGAAAATCAATTTAAGTCCTAGCCAAATGCAGGAAAAATTAAAATTTTTAGAACTAGAAGAAATAAAAAATATAAGAGTGATAGAAACAAGTCCATCCGGTCGCGCAAAAACAATAGAGATTGAAGGTAAAGAAAAAACTGTAACTATGAATGCAGTTGAATTCAGGAGAGCCATCGGGCAAACCGTTATGCGCTCTCTCTTATTTGAAATCGAATTGCAGGAGGAAAATTTTAGAATCACAGGTAAAGGATTTGGTCATGGTGTAGGAATGAGTCAATGGGGAAGCAAAGGTATGGCAGAAAAAGACTATGATTACAAAGACATTTTAGCTCATTACTATCGCGGAACTGATCTAGCAAATATTGAATAACACCAACACACGTTATGCGAGATAGCATAAAAAAGAATTTTAATTAAAGATTAGTTATTCTTAAATGACCAAGAGAGGCTTTGCATGCAAACATTTGGAAATTATAGAATATTAGAAAAACTCCACGAGACCAAGCATACTGAAATATTTAGAGTAAATAATGAAGAAAATCATACTAGTTTTATTCTAAAAACATTAAAGAGTGAATACCCAGCACCAGAGTTAGTTACTAGGCTACGCACTGAATTCCAAATCTTAAAAAATATAAATTCTGATTTGGTAATCAAAGCATATTCTTTAGAAAAAGAAGGTAACCGCTTAGGAATTTTACTTGAGGATATTAACGGTTTGTCTCTAAAAGAACATTTTAAAAGCAAAGTAACGTTAGACGAATTTTTCACGATTTCGATTCTAATGGTAACTGCAATTGGAGATGTTCATAAACTAAATGTAATTCATAAAGATATAAATCCATCTAACTTCATTTACAACCCAGAAACAAAAAGTTTAAAAATGATAGACTTTGGAATTTCTACTACCTTTACTCGCGAAAATACTTCATTAGAAAACCCTAATATTCTCGAAGGGACACTAGCTTATATATCGCCCGAACAAACAGGTAGAATGAATCGGTCTATCGACTATAGAACAGACTTTTACTCTCTAGGTATAACATTTTATGAACTACTCACCGGCAAATTGCCATTTGACTTTACTGACCCAATGGAGCTAGTTCATTCTCATATTGCAAGACAGGCAATTCCACTTACACAAGTAGATACAAGTATTCCTATTCCACTGTCTGATTTAGTATTGAAATTATTAGCGAAGACAGCCGAAGCCAGATACCAAACTAGTTATGGTTTACTACATGACTTAGAAATTTTAAAATCAGGAATATCGGATTACAACGATAAGCTACCAAGAATTGCAACAAAGGATAATTCAAACAAATTCCAAATTCCACAAAAATTATATGGGCGCGAAAAGGAAATTGAAATTTTACTAAACTCATTTGAAAGAGTAATTGCAGAAAAAAGTGAAATGTTACTCATTACGGGTTATTCCGGTATCGGTAAATCGTCAGTAGTCGCAGAAATCTATAAACCTATTACTGAAAAACGAGGGTATTTTATATCAGGCAAATTCGATCAGTACAATCGAAATATTCCCTACAAAGCGTTTGTAAATATTTTCCAAGACTTAGTCAAACAACTGTTAAGCGAAACGGAATCCAAATTAAACACCTGGAAAGAGAAACTACTCGATGCTCTTGGGGAAAATGCTGCTGTCATTATAGATGTTATTCCAGAGGTAGAATTAATTTTGGGCAAACAGCCAGAAGCCTCTGAGTTAGGAATCAACGAATCACAGAATAGGTTTAATTTAGTGTTTCAAAATTTCATCAAAGTATTTACCAGAAAAGAACATCCACTCGTTATTTTTTTAGATGATCTTCAATGGGCGGATAGTGCTTCCTTAAACCTAGTTCATTTATTAATGTCCTCTTCTTCTCCGGGATTATTTTTAATCGGTGCTTATAGAGATAACGAAGTTTCTTCTTTACATCCACTTACAATTACGTTAGACGAAATATCAAAAACAGGGGCTATTCTAAATTATATCCTATTATCTCCTCTTAGCCTAAATACAGTAACCGAAATAATATCTGATACTACTCAAGCAGAGGAAGAAAAAATTCGTCTTTTAAGTGAGTTAGTATTTAGAAAAACCGGCGGAAATCCTTTTTTCATGAATGAATTTCTCAAATCCCTTTACTCCGAAAATTTACTTTTGTTTGATGAGAAAAATCAAGTCTGGAATTGGGACATTCAGAAAATAGAGAAGAGAGGGTTTACGGATAATGTAGTAGAACTCATGACAGGCAAAATCCAAAAACTTCCAAAGGTCACTCAAAGATTATTACAATTATCCGCTTGCATAGGAAACCAATTTGATCTAAAAACACTATCGCTAGTTATGGAAAAATCGCAAGAGGACACCCTAAATGAAATTTTGCCGGCAGCCGCGGAAAATTTTATAATCCCAATCGGATTTATTCAAGAATTTGACTCAAATAATTCGGAGCAAAATACAGAGGACAAAATCCCAGAGTATAAATTTGCACATGATAGAATTCAACAGGCTGCTTAGAGCGTGTCTGAAAAGCCGTCTAACGTTTCGTAAGCTTGCGTGTATTAGAAAAACCTGATATTCTTTTCGCCATTAATGAAACCATTGCAAGATAAATTAGCGATTCACTATTTCTTGGAA
>JAGOHK010000152.1 GCA_017996175.1 Leptospiraceae bacterium | reverse complement strand
AACATTTCCTTATTATTTTTTTTCAGACAATTGTTCTTATCATATTTTATCTCTATTGGAAGTCGCTAGACCAACTCTAAGGCTTAGAGAAAAAGTCCCTCCCTGGGTAATTCCTTCCGAAACAATTAAAGTAATTAATCAAGAAAAGGGACTTGTGGCAGAAAAAATATATCGACCGTCTTTACATAGCAAAATCAAACAAAAACTTTATCTAATGACTGAACAGGAACGGGATGCAGTTTACAAAATCATACGAAATGAAATAGGTCCAAAGGAATTTAAAACTTTAGAATTAGCAGATGATAGAAAGGCGTTTATCTTAGATACTTTACTAGACGCCTACCGTTTTAGAAAAGCAAATAAAACACAAGATAAAGAAGAAGATACAATTTATAGAAAATTTTTATTAATGCGAACTGAATTACCACAGGAGAAGGATAATGACTATAAGCCGGTAACTACTCCACCAGAAGCAGGACATTCTATTTTACGTTTAAAAACAGGACTCGGGTATAGTACGAATGGTGGTTTCGCGGAATTAGCCTTTAGACCTGCACACCATGATTTATTGAATCAGGACTTTGGGTTTGTTCCTAATTCTGAAAACTTAGTTTTAAATTTTAGAGTCAGAACTTACGCGGAGGAAAAAAAACTATTTGTGGAAGAAACAAATATTTTAAAACTAGTATCCTTTTCTCCCTATAATTCTATTTCGAAATTAAATTCTTATTTTTTTAATTTAGGTAGTGACGCAGCAGTTGTAAAAAATGAAAATTTTTTAAAAGAAACTGAATATAAGAGAGTAAGCATGGGGAATATAGAAGCATTATATGGTTATTCCTTTCAAAATGAGTATAATCCTAATTTGTCTCGATTTATGTTTTCGATTTTATCTGGAATAAAGGCACAATCTTCGAATGCGCTGGAGCAAGGTTATAGAGTTGCACCACAACTAATGTTTAACTTAATTGGAGATTTTGGAAAAGTTAAGTTCGTATTTTCTACTGCCTATTACGGCTATTCTATATTATTCGGAAGAGACGATTACAAAACATCTTTACAATTTAGGTATTCTATTGGTTTAAATCATGAGTTGAGAACTGAATTTTTTTCTCAGAGGTATTATAATGAAGCAGTTATTTCTTGTTCTTATTTATTTTAGTCTATTTTTATTCATTTCTTGTACTAGCGTATTCTATCATCCAACGAAAGAAACTTATTATACTCCCGAACAGATGGGATTCAAAAAAGAAGAAATTATTTTTAACACGGAGGATGGATTAAAACTATACTCCTGGTTTATCCATTCGTATAAAAAAGAGGCTAAGGCAAATATACTGCAACTTCATGGAAATGGTCAGAACATGACTGCTCATTTTCTTTCTCTTGTTTGGCTTGCGAATTATGGTTATAATTTATATACTTACGATTATCGAGGTTATTGGAAGTCGGAAGGCGAGCCAAATCCAGAAGATATTCACAATGATACGGTTAGTTATATCAATCGAGTCAATTCGGAATGTATCAAAAGAAAGGAAAAATTAATTCTCTATGGGCAGAGTTTAGGAGGTGCGATTCTAATGCGGGTCATTCCTGAACTGAAAAACAAAGAAAATATCACTCTTGTTGTGGTGGATGGAAGTTTTCCTTCGTATCAAAAAGTAGCGAAACAGGTTGCAGAAAGAAATCTAATTTTCCCATTTAAGTATCTTGCGAATATAATTATTTCAGATTCTTACAGTCCAGAGAATTATATAGAAAAAATTTCTCCACTCCCAATGATAATCATTCATGGGGAAGACGATGATGTTGTACCATTTGAGAATGGGAAAGAAATATTTCGATTGGCAAAGGACCCAAAACAATTCTGGGCAATTAGAGGAGGCGGGCATGTAGATTGGATGAAATTAGGTGTAAGTAAAAATGCTCATTCTTTTTTAAAACTTTTAGATAAATATATAGAAGAAAATTCTCAGTGATCTGAAAGTTCGTGTTTTATCATATTATTTCCTTCTAATAGGTATTCTAAAGCTTCTTCTTTTTTAATTTCTTGAAAAAACAATTCTGTCTTAGAAAAATAGCTACCTGTAAAAAGATAATAATGGAAAAAAAATTCTGATTTTCCATCTAAAAAAATAATTTTATCTGAATCTCCAAAGTAAGGAGAGGATAATTTATAGTATCCTTTCGGTAACTTTAAATGAATATAATCTCCAACTCCCATTTTGAATTTTTTAACTAATTCGGGAATTTCCTTTGAGTCAAATTTATCTTTGTATTTCAAAATTTGAATTTCAAACTTCCAGAGCGCGAGTGCTGGAGTAAAAGGTCTAAGCAAATAAAAGTTGGAAAAGTTTTCAGTTGGTCGATTCAATTTTTTGAACTTTGTAGAAGAAGAGCAATTGTAAAAAATAAAAAGAAATACTAAAAATATTCTAACTAAAAATAAATGCATAATAAAAATCACCTCTTTATGATTCGGAGTAATTCTGAATTAAATTTACCAACAAGTAATTCTCGATCTGTCGGATAATAACAAATTAATTCAAACAGATAAGCTGCTGTAATACCGTAAGCCCCATCAGCCCTATCATCGCAAGCTTCTAAATCAGGAAGAGACGCTTCTGGATTCCTCTGACTTAAATACGGGAAATCGTCTGGACAAGCAATATGAGCAAAAGACGAACCATCCGAATGTCTTGCTTCATGAATTAAAACAATACTCTGCTCTAGAAGAGACAATTCAAAAAAAGATTCAGATAGAATTAATTCGCTACCAGTGGTTAAAGCTAAATAGTCTTTGATTTTTTTTACTTTCAATTTTCGAATTCTAGATAGAATCCAATGCTGTAATTTTTTCCCATTAAAAGAAAATCCAAAAAGAAGTTCAAACTTGGAATGTTTTTTATAAAATTTTTCCGAGAGAAGTTTTTTTTCCGAAGGAAGATTTTCAATGAATACAAGAACGGAATTTAACTTCTCTAATTTATTCTTTTGAACTTGCGAAATATCTATTTGATAAACTTCCCATATAGAAGGAATTTCATCCGAATAAATCGGAAAACAAACAGTAAAAAGTAATATAGCCTTAAAGATCATTCTTGTGAATAATAAATTGAATCTATAAAAATTAGGAAAGAATTTTTTCACCACGAAGAGCACGAAGTTCACGAAGGAGTTTATCAAAACGAATCTTTTCTTCGGGTTCTTCGCGGTTAATTCTTCTTCTCTCTTTCTTAACTTTATGACATTGAGCGCCTTCGCATGGTAATCTTTTTCTTATCACCTTAATCTGCTTGCAAAAAAACAGATTTCAATTTGTTTTAATTAGTAGGACTATTTTATGAAATATATTATTGCTTTGTTGATTCTAAATCTTAGCTTTTGTTTGCAAGTGGAAAAATCGCCTTTTGATCTAAATACAGGAGGTGGGATGATGTTCGGTCTCTTATTTGCTCTCGCCAATAACTCTCCAGCAAAAAATATTAACGATATAAACGGTGATGGCTTTGCAGACATGGTTGTCGCGGCTCCTTCGTATAATAATAACAATGGAAGAGTTTATGTTTTTAACGGAACGGCAACTGGAATTTCCCAGACAGATGCGGCTAACGCTAATCAAACGTTCGAAGGTAATGCAGGAAGAAAGTTTGGTTCCTCTGTTGCGATGATAGATATAAATGCAGATGGATTTTCTGATTTAGTGGTCTGCGAGTTTTTTGGTGGTGGTGCCGCAAATTCAGCCTATTATTTTTTAGGAAGCTCGTCAGGGTTAGGTAATAAAACTTTAATTGGACAAGCCACTACTGAATATTGCACTTCTCTGGTTGTTGGGGATTTTAATAACGATGGATTTGGAGATGTTGTAATTGGCGATGCAAGTGATGGTTCGGGAACAGGTTTTATTTATATTTACAGCGGAAATGCAACTGGATTAAATACAACACCTATAGTCATTTCAGGTGCAGCAATTGGGGTGACTTCTAATCTAGGATATAGATTAGCCGCAGGTGATATTAATGGAGACGGTTGGTTGGATTTAGTTAGCTCGGATACGGGGGGAAATTCAAGTGGAATCATTACCTTACATAACTCACCTTCCGGGTTTGCAAATTCCATAACTTCCAATATAACAAATATAAGTGCGGCTTCCAATATCGTACTAGGCGATTTTAATGGTGACGGCAAGGCGGACTTAGCTGCTGGTGAATCTAATTTCGGTGGGGTGGGCATAAACCAAGGTCGAATTCATATTTTTCTAAGCAATGGAAATACCTTAAGCACAACAGCATCTCAAACTATTGATGGAGACATTTCCTACATTTTATTTCCTAAGACTTTATTTGCACACGATATAAACAATGATGGGGTGGCAGACTTGATTGCGGGAAATTCTACGGAAGTATATAATTCTGTGACTAGTGGCGCAGTCTATTTTTTTCATGGATGCGCCAATGTCGGACTTTGTAATGCAAATGGGACAGCAAGTGCAAAAGCAAATCTAAAAATCACTGGAGGGACTGTTCTTAATCTTGGCTCTACCATTTCTATGAAGGATTTCAATGGAGATGGGTTGCCCGATCTTCTTGCTTCTGCTAATCCTATTGGGGGAGCTACACCCGTTGATGGCGCAGTTTATATTTTTAATGGAACAACAACCGGTATTTCTGCAACTTCTGCTAGTAGTGGTGCTTCCAGTATGATTACGGGAACGACTGGTTCTACTGAAATGTTTGGAACTAGTTTTTATTAGGTTACTATTTTAAACGGTCGCTGCGTGGGGTTCTTCTTAGCAAGGTTGTCAAGTTAAGGAAACAATATTAACCACAAAGAATAATTATAAACTTTATGCTCTTTGTGGTAAACCTTTGTTTCCTTGTGTTAAAAAATTCTAAATTGTACAACACTGATAAATGTGCTGGTAGTCGATGGGCACTACCAGCGGATAATTAGAAGTAGGTGTTAATTTGAGTCAGTTACTCTCGTTTGGTTATTTCGATGCGTAATACTTTTTACGCTATTATATACCTTCTAGAAATTTCAAAGTAGTCGAACTAGGGTCCTGTAACACATCGAACATAATACGTGCTAGGTTTGTCATAAGTACGATATATGCCACCATTAGATTGGAAATCAACATGCCAAGCAAAGGTTGTATCAAAATCGAAAGTAGTAGAACTCCAATAAACATTGTTCACTGATGAAGGAAATATGGTCAAGTTAATAGTCGGAAAGTTTGCTTTGTTAATATCTAGGATTGACCTAAGCTCATTAACATTTGGCAAACGCCAAGTTTTTCCTAAAAGATTTAATCCGTTACAATATGTAATTGCATTTCCCCATGTTGTAGTAGTTGCAGTTCCAGTGCAGCTACTATCATTAGTTTGTCCTCTACTACATTTTTGCCAAATTAAACCAGTAACATTATCTTTGACAATCCCGCCGCCACCATCTGAAAAACTAGAAGAGTATTCATTCGAATTTCCAGAGATACAACGAACATGTACGTTGCCTATCTTTCCGGCAGGCATTACAATGCTAGATTCGAATGAGACAACCCAAGCATTTAGGCTAGGGATATTTGCGTATTCTGTAGAACTCCAATAATGATAAGCATTAGTTCCAGGAAAAACTGTCATGTTAATTGAAGGACTACCAAGTTCATATTGCTGCAATGATTCAAGTTCGCGGCGATTAGGCAATCTCCATGTTTTTATACCTGCATACCCATTACCACTATTGGTAGAGTTTAACGCATTACACCCATTTGTCCCTGTTTGCGCATCCAGCCAATTCATTGATAAAGCCGTTCCTGTTGCACAGGTTGCACCGCTTTTTCCTTGCGAACATGTTTTCCAGACAAATCCCGTTGCATTGTCTGTTGTAGTATAATCAGAAGTATATGTCGTATGTTGGGTAGGTCCTGTGTAGCTTCGGGTAGCTCCATATTCATTAGCCCCATCATCGCCAGTGGCATAGCTAGTAGTCTGTCCAGTTTTTAGTGGAGGGTAACTAAATTGCCCTGCCAAAGTAGGACTGTTTGCTAAGCTAGTTTTTACCGCGATTGCCTTAATAGTTTTACCTGCTATTCTCCAAATATGTAACGGTTGTGTGTAAGGAGTAGAACTTGTAGTTGGCTCAGAGCCATCGGTAGTATAGTAAATATCCGCCCCGCTGGTCGTTGTACTTATACCGATATTCTGCGGCGTAGTATAGTGACCTGCTACTGGACTAAAGGTAGGCGCTTCTACTACGGAAGGACTTGTATTTCCACTGCCATTATTATTCCCACCATCAGCAGAATTTGATCCACTGGCTATGTCTCCAGTATTGCCACCGAGAAGAGCTAATGGAATAAACTTATCTAATGATCCAGTATTTTTCGTTTCTGGAGAACAATTGTTCGTGCCCAGAATGCTTGTCAGAACGAGTAGAGTTAGAAGTATTTTTTTCATTTGTATTTTTCCTTTATAATTTTTTGCTTTAGCTACAGCCCCCCCTACCCTGGACAAAAAAACAAGCGTTTTTGGGTTGAGTTTGAAAAAATAAATCGAAATACACTCCAGTTTTAATAAGGGCAGTTCTTTGGTTTCAAAATCAGGAAGTATATTATTCGAACTGAATCTAAGAAAATTGAGTAATATTAAAGATTTTTACGGTATCTAATTCCCAAAATTATCGCTAGGGAATCTTTAGTTATTGAGATCCCCGACAGAAAATTTCGGGGATGACGCTTGCGCTAAAGAAAATAATCCTTACAACGAATTCACTCACCCTCTCAAAAAACCCCTTTCCGATATAACTTTTTTGCTTTACAAATTACTTTCCTTTTAACCTGTAGACTAGAACTAGATGAAATAGGAATTTACTAAAAAGACATAATTAGTAAATATTTCAATTTCATAAATTTGAAAAAAAATGAGTCCAAAAGACTTAAATAGGAGGTAGCGAATGCTATCTAGAATTTACATTTTAATATTTATACTTACAACTGGGTTATTTGCCCAAGCGTCACAGGGAAATACTGCAAACTCAAGTGTTGAGAAAAAACCGCACGCTAGTGCAAGTGCAGATACTTCTATTCCAAAAGGGAATTATTTGAATTCCGTAAACCAGAATTTAGCTACCCTAGAAAAGGGAATAGTTGAGAAAATTGCCACTTTGGAAAAGCTCCAAGCAAGAGCAGCTGAGTTAAATAACAATTTAAAAAAGAAAGTAACCATTAACGACGAAGTCCCAAACCTAATCAAGAGCGAAAGCAGAGAAATCGTTACCTCACGTCTCATTGAATTTACCTTTGAAGGGGAAAAAGCGAAAGAAGTAAAAGTTGTTTCTAAGAAAAAAAATCTAGCCAACGACATGCATTCTGTTGTTCGAACTCTTACCTTTGCACCTGTAAATTTAGACACAATCAAAATCAAGATCGACCGATTTGAGAGTAAAACAAAGGGAATAGACGAAATTGAAAAATATACTGAAATGCCTTTAGAAGCAAAAATTGTAGCTTTAAAAGCTATCGACTTGGTTTTATTTAATACTATTTTTCGTTTTGATACTCTAATCCAAAAAGCAGAAGTCACAAACCTAGAAAATATCAAAAACAACCTGACTGAATTATAGAGTTTTTCACCACCGATGGACACCGAGTGCACCGATAAGAAAGGTAAGATAAGGTGAAATCGATATAATGGGAGATTACGCATTGTCACCCCCGAAATTTTCTGTCGGGGGTCTCATAAACAGCCCCTGCGAGATTCCAGATATCGCTTGGCGGTAGTGTGAGCGAAGTTCCACCCATTTTTGGTCGCAAATCCAACGCCTTCGTCAGGGTGGAATTTCGGGAATGACATCTTTAGAGTATTATTAAATAGTTTTAATTTCTCCTAACGAACTTATAATTGTTTCTGAAGTTCGATAATTTTGTTTCCAGCAACGCTGGTTTTAGACTTACACCGAACGTAGCCTAATTCAAATAATCTAGAAAAATCCTTGCTCTTTATAAAATGAGAACTAGTATGTGTTTCTATGGCAGACAAAGAGAGTTTGGATAAATTAAACCGGCGAGTAGAATTAATGGAGCAAGAGCTAAGCTCTATTAAATCGGAATTAAATCGCTTATCACCTTCCACAAACACAGACATTGAAATTGCAAAACCTGATTACAAACCGGAAGTCATTCCCCCGAATATTCCAAAGCCAGAAAAACCAACTAGTAGTATAGATTGGGAAATTCTTCTAGGCGGAAATATTTTGGGCAAACTGGGATTTTCCGCTATCCTACTTGCATTTGTTTGGTTTATAAAATTCGCATTTGATAACCATTGGATCAATGAATCTGGTAGAATTTTTATTGGACTCATCATCGGTTTTGTAACGATTCTAGGTGGGCTTATACTTGCTCGTCAAAAAATGCGTATAGTGCCTGAGGCTATGATTGGAACCGGTGTTTCTATTCTGTATCTCAGTCTTTATGGAGCATACTATTTCTATGACTTGATTGGCGCAAAAGAAACATTTGCCGCTTTTACAGTATTAAGTGTGGGTACATCCTTGTTAGCTGGTAGAACGAATCTCCAGATATTGTATATATTCAGCTTGTTTGGTTCCATACTTGCTCCTATTCTGCTTTCTTCTGGGGAAAATTCTTACCGGTTTCTATTCATTTACCTCACTATCATAAATTTAGTTTTTTACTATATTAGTTTAACTAATACATGGAGAATTTCTCCCTTCTTAGTTTTTCTTTCGAATTGTATTATATTTTCCACTTGGGCTGGTGATAAATTACTCGTTAGTAGCCCCATGCCGCCTATGTTTTATCTCACAAGTGTGTTTTTAGTTTTTGGAATGAGAGAAGTTTATGTGATGCCTCGAGTTAGAAAATACATTGATGTATCCAGTATCATTCTAGTTTTGTCTTTGGTGGTTTCTTTTTCCGGTTTCGGATTTTGGGTGGTAAATACCTTTTACCCTGATTTAACTCCTCATTTTCTATTGTTTCAAGCATTTTTACTTGTTGGATTTTTAAAGATATTCGAACTTTATTCCATTCCTGTTTTGCAAACTGCGGCTAATACAAGTAATTCTCTTACGGGAGTTTTGTTTTTATCTTGGATTACTATTTTATTTGCGGCAGTTTCTAACTTTGCAGAAGGAAGATGGATTGCTTTTTCTTGGATTTTATTTGCAGGTGCTTTGTCTGTTACAGGTTCTTATTTTAAAAATAAAATTTACCTTATTATTTCCACAATTCCTTGGTTTTTAGCACTTTTGAAACTCTATTTTGTAGAAAGTGAATATGATAAGCATATCTACTTTATTTTGAATTCCAGATTCGGTTTATTTGTATTAGCCACCTCTTTTTTGCTATTCACTTACCAAATTCAGAAAAAAAATCCTATTCATCGTTCGATGGTTGGTTTTGTATTTACTGCACTTTTTACTTTGATTTTGGGAAGTTTAGTAGAAGTTCATTACTTAATCTCAAATCCATTTTACAGGAACCTCGGTTACTCATATACAATTGCATTTTACATGGTAGCACTTTTAATTCCTGGATTCAAATTGTCCTATCGTTCCTTTCGGCTTACAGGCGTTATTCTCGGTGTATTGTTAATAACAAAATTCTATCTCTATGATATTTGGATGATGAGTATTGTTGTTCGAATTATCGCTGGATTTTCTCTTGGAATTGGGCTTGTTCTACTCAGTATCATCTATCAAAAATATAAGGATAAAATTAACGTGAATCAAATTTTAAAACTAACTGTCTTTCCTCTTTTATTATTCGCTTTTTTAAATTCAGAAAATCTTTCCGCCGAAACCTTTAGTAATAAAGGATATAAATACTTTGCTGAAGTAAATGGATTTACAAAAGAATTAGTCGACGATGAAAATAATGTCTATGGGAAAATTCGTTTAACAGAAGAAATTTCGAAGTTTCATGGCACGTCTGACTTACGATTAGTGTATGATAATGAATTGGTTCCTTTTTTTCATAGAAGAGTTACTAATGTAGCGGCTAAGACTGGTAAAACTGTTCCTACAGTCATATATACTAACGTAACTTCGAATGGAAGAGTTTACGTTTTAAAGTTTGAAGAGCCACCTGCAAAAACAGAATACACTGAATTAGAAGTTGCAGGCAGTGAACGATACGAGACTGGTGTCTATATTTCTCTTGGAGATGAGCCTAATGATTGGAGTGAGTCAGTCAGTGCATCTATTTATAATTATTATGACGACCAAGCCGGTAAAGTTAATCGAATTAAATTTCGTTCCGGCAAATATCGTTATGCCAGACTAGAATTTGATTCAAAATTACAATTTGAATTTTCGGGCGCAATTTATTCTCCGTTAAGAGAAAAAGCAGAATACAAAGTAGATATAAAACTAGAAGATTTATCGAAACAAGCAGATCCAGATAAAAAAGCCACGGTTTATTATTATGAAAATCCAAACCATAAACAAATAAGTAGAATCGTAGTTAATTTTGAGGATAATAAATACAATAGAAGTTTAGAAATTTACCAGAAAGATTCTTCTACAAAAGAATTTTCCTTAATGGCAGAAACTGTAGTATACAAAAAGCCGGACGGGAAAGGAGAGCATAATATTGATTTACCTTATTACAAAGGCGGAAATTTAAAATTTGTAATTGTGGACAATGATGACAAACCTTTGATTCTTAAATCAGTTGAGGGAT
>JAGOHK010000151.1 GCA_017996175.1 Leptospiraceae bacterium | reverse complement strand
AGCCCAAAAAAAGCTGCCGGCAGGCTAACTCAATTTAAAATACAAGCATTAGATACTTTACAAGAATGAATATTCACTTATTTTTGCAATTACAAAGAAGAATTTCGGTGTAATGAAGATGTTTACTTTTGTCATTCCCGAAATTTTCTATCGGGAATCTCTTAATGTTATTGAGACCCCCGACAGAAAATTTCGGGGGTGACATGAGACTACTTGGATTCAGTTACACAGAATTTGCTTTATCAAAATTATACAAGGAAGCAATTTGAAAGTACACTTAGCATTACTCATTTTTATATTCACATTTAGTCTACAGAGCGATCCAATCAAAAAATACAAAATCGTAATCGACCCGGGACATGGTGGGGTAAAACAAGAGCCTCTCGAAATTTTCGGGGACAAATATGACACAATCACTGGAAGATTTTTGGAAAATTACAAAGACGGGGCAAGTTACCCGAAAGCTGGCAGAACCGAGATGGAAATTGTTTTAGAAGTAGGAAAAGAATTAAAAGAAATTCTTGACCTCACTAAAACCAAAAAAGGGTTTCAAAAATTTAAGTCCTATATAAAACTCTTCTCCGACTCAGATGCCCCCTGGATCAAAATTGAATCCGCTATGACTAGAACAGATAATGCAAAAGACAGAAATTATCGAGAAAAGGAAGATAAAAACCAACTCTACCGTCTTTATGATTTTCCTGATTTCAAAACTGGAAAAAATCGCTTGGGTAGAATTTCGATGATTAACAAGGAGAAACCTGCTCTTGTTGTTTCTCTTCATATCAACGCAATGAACGCAGCTCCTGACTCTGGCGGCATGGGTTCCGTTATCGCTCCTTCGTACCAGACCTTTGAACTTTTAAAAAGAATTTCCGACAAACAAGCAGAGCCAGAAGAATTTTATAAAACTCATTGGAAAAATTGGATGTTATTTGAATCGAAGTGGTCGAGACTCGAAAACGCAATTGCAGATGCTTGGATATATTTCAATGGGTATTGGCCTAATAAGGGTGGAACGGAAACGAATATAGAAAGGTTCGAAGGTTATAGAGCCAATATGATTACCTGGCGTTATCGCGATACCGATGGCTGGGAAAAAACAATTAAGAACAAAGAAGGACCCTACTCAATTGACCACAAAGGATTTCGCGCTGTAGGAAAATTCTGGGATAGAGAGAGAGGCAAACCGGAGTTAATGCGCAGAGAGGGCGGCTTAGAAGGATTTGGCGGAGATAATCTATATGCGAGTAATGAACTACTACGTTTTATGCAATATGGTTTGCGGTTACAGGTAAATGACGATAAAGATACATACAAAGAACCAAACAGAATACTCCTTCCATTTGTATCAACCTATAGCGTTCCTACTTTTATCAATGCAATTTCAGCCTATTTAGAATTGGGTGAAATCACAAGTGAGAGGGATATGTATTTTGTAACTGCTAAGAAGAAGAAAACAGCTATTTGCCTCGCTGTCGGAATTTATTCCCTTTTCAATGGACTCGAACTTCGCCCGATTGAAACTCTCTATACGCCCAAAGGAAAAAGAATTGATTTCGAAAAATATGTAGGTAGTACTGGGCAAAGTTATTTTGAAGAAGTGGTCTCAGATAAAAATGAATAAGATAAACCCGTTAGAAGAAAAAGAGTTTGGGCTTTTGATTATCGCCTATCGTAAGTCCTTACAAAAAAGATACTCCCGTGAAAACCTAAATCGTTTTCAAGAGTTTACAAGCATTGATCAAGCGACAGTTGATAAATTGACTTCTTATTTTTTAGAATTACTTTATCCAGAGTTAGAAGAAAGGGTTAAGCTAGACCAAGCATTTGCCGCACTCGCCTCCTTCGTTCATTCGCCCGAAAAAATGTGGGGACTTTTAGGAAGTGTGGGAACGATTATTTTCAAATTCGGAAAACAATTTTTCTCTGCCGCAAAAGCAGGAGTATCCGCTTTAAAATCATATATAACAGCGCATAAGTTTGAATCCATTTTATATGAACATGCCAAAGAGCTAATTAAACAGGGCAAAAATATTGAAGAAGAAATTTACTTTAACCGACTAATTGCAAGTATCCCCAAAAAGGAAGCAGATGATTTTAGACATCAAATAGTAAGTTTGTTTTCCACTTTATCCAGAAAAGATCTTTTAGATAAAATTCTAGAAGTAATGGACTATGTAATTATGAAAATGAAAACGAAACCTGAGACATATACAGAGGACGATATTGGAGGGATTAGCCTCGGAAAAGGAATTATTATTCGAGGCAAAGATGTATTTACCGAACTAAGTCCAGAAAAAATTCAGCTTATACTAAAAGGAATTGATACAATCGAAAAGGATTTTTACGAGAGAGCTTTAGACCAGAATAAATAGTGGTGCCGATGGTCGGAATCGAACCGACACGAGGTTGCCCTCGGTGGATTTTGAATCCACTGCGTCTACCAATTTCACCACATCGGCTTATTTTCTAATCGCCAGCTTCCATATACTTTCCCTTTCCACGAGCTACGATCTTTCCAATTTCATTTTCAATCTCGGCTCTGTTTTCGATGACTTTTTTGTTCTTTTTAACAAACCAGCCTCGAAGATGTAAAGGTTCATTTATAAAAGCAGGCTGAAGATAACGAACAGTCAACTCACCAGTCATCGTTTCAAAATTCATGGCTTCATTGATCTTAATCATGATTTCGTCTAAAATGGTAGCGATGATTCCAGGGTGAATTGTATCCGGCGAGCCCTGAAATTTTGCGGGACAAGTATAGTCACCGTAGGCTGTCTTAGTATCTTCATCAAATGTTATTCTAAGCTGTAATCCATCATTGTTGTCTGGACTTGAACCAAAACTTAAATTCTTCTTTGATACTAACTTCATTAAGACAAAGAGTACTGGCTAGATTCATTTGTCAATAAAAATTTAGGTATAAGGAGCATATTTTGCCCTTTTTAGTTCTAGTCTAGTAAGTCGAAATGGTCGAAAATGGTATTGTATATGAATAGAATTTGTTGTATCATTTGGGAATGAATTTTTTATTATAATTTCTCGTTAAACTCAGGAAACTAACTATGCCACCGATTAAATCATCAAGTTCAAATCTTACCCTGACTTATGATGCCCTAGACATACTCGGTGAAAATGACAAAAGTTTATTTCTACATAAACGTCCCCTTTTAAATGCTGATACAATGGTAAAAAAAGGGCTTTTTAAAAGTGCTCTGGAAATATACTATAGAGCTTCCAGTAAAATTTCTAACCCAGAAATTCAAAAGAAAATTCAAACAAATATTTCTGAAATTCATGCCTATCTTAAAACTACTGACCCTGATTCGGAAAAAGTTTTTCTAGAAAAGTATTCTGACAATAGAGAAAAAGAATTCACGGAATCATTAAAAGAATTAACAGAAAATCTTTCCGATTCCTTAACAGAAAAATTAAATATACTAAAGCAAATAGAAACAGTTCCTGAGAGAGAAGACGGTAAATCAACATTAGGCGATACAGGAAAAAAAAATACAAGAGAAGATGACTCGGAAATAAAGCCTTTGGATTTAGGTTCATTAGACACTAAGTCCAAACAAGGAAAAAATGAACCTGAAGAAATTGAAGAACCAGAAGAAATTGAGGGTACATTAGAATATGAAAATGACGAATCAAAACGAGTAGATTCAAATAAAAAAACCTCCTCAGAAGATAGTCCTAAAAAACAAAAAGAGAAAAAACCCAAAAAAGCAAATATTAAGGTTAAAAAAGACCCTGAAGATGAATCGGCAAATATAGAAACTGATTCGTCAGATATTAAAGTTGGGCAAGCAGATATTCAAAATGAGTCAGCAGAATTTAAGTCAGAAAAATCTGAAATCACAAATCAGTCAGCTGAAATTAAGAATGAAACGTCAATTCAAAATGCAAATTTAGAATCAGATTCTATCCAAGTTGAAAACCAAAATATCTCATCGGGTCAACAATTTCAACAAATAGTACCTGAGCCAGAATCAGGGATTGATAGCTTGAAGGATAAATCGGAATTACCCGTTCCCGCAGAACTGCAAACTTCCGATTCAAAACCAGCTTCAACAGAGACAAGAATTGTTGAAGAAATTAGAGTAGTCAAGGAATACAAAGAAGACCTAGACACACTTCCTTTGACACCAGAATCTAAAATTTCCGAATCATCGAGTGTTAGTAGCTCTTCTGAAACAATTCGCAGTGAAGTCAAAATGCAAGACTCCACAAATACAAATTTGCCTGTATCAAAAACCCAGTCTATTATAGAAGAATCCGATCAACCCCTACTTCCTTTAACATCTAAAAAATCGGATATAGAAACTGGCTGGTCAGAATTAGAAACAGAGGCTCCAAAACCAAAGGCAGATAAAGATTATGCGCCGCTCATGAAAAAATACGAAGCGGGTAATATTGAGATACCGGAGTCGACAGAATTTATAACTGGTGAATTCGTTTCTAGAGAATCAGGGGATAACGAAACACAAACGAGTGAAAAAAGTAGTAAATCTCCTTCTGGCAAAGGCGGAAATCAGCAAGGCTCTGGTTTTGGGGGAGGTGTACAGCCTGGGATGTTGAAAGGAATTCCCTCTGAAAATTTTTCAACCAACCCAAATGATCCGGAGAATAGTCAGCAAGCTTTTCTTAGCGGACAGCAAAGTTCCGATACGAATCAATTATCTTTTGATAACAGCCAACAGGCATTTAACCCTCCACCATTACCCCCTCCACTTCCTTTAAATATTAATGATTGGCTAAGTAATTTATTTTTTTCTAAAGAGTGGGAGAAGTTCAAACCGCTTCCAATGAAAGAAAGGCGATCAGGAAAAGATAGACGCACTTCGCAAGAAACTCATTTACCGAAAGGTGTAAAAAAAGATAGACGCTCCGGGTTAGATAGAAGAAATCAGAATGCAAATTTGCTACATGAAAGAGAAGCTTTTCTAAAAGATTGGAATAAGGAGAATCAAAAACATACTCCCTCTCTTTCGCAGATGTTGGGAAATATTCCTCAATCTACACCGATTACCCCAAACACGGAAGCAAATAATCTTTTTTCTACAGAGAATGACCCAAATTTAAAATCTTTAGAATTTCTACCGAGAGATCCTTCCTATTCGGACAAGTTGCCAACAACAGAAGAATTGGTAAAAGTCGAATTGCCTGATCCAGAAGAAATAATTCTAAAACCACCAATAGATCAAAATGAAGTTAAGAAAGAAGAAGTAGCAAGTGATATTTCTAATAATTTAGCAAGGTATGTTCCTGCAAACGAGGAACTAGGATTACCTGAAAGCGATAAGGGTTTAGTAAAAATTGATCTCCCTGATCCTGTTCTATTAAAAGCGGAATCTGCTGAGTTGCCGCATCGGGAAGTTTCCGGCGAAATAGAAGTATCCTCTAAAGATGGAACAGGTATTGTCGGAGACGGAAGTAAATCTGGAACAGAAGCGGCTAACAAAGAATTGGCTAAAGATACTTCTGGTATGGGACCCGTACCCTATACGCCGGAAGCATATCAAATTCCAGAAGAATTAAAAATTGAACTTCCTGATCCAGATGATTTTGTTCGAACAAAGTCAGGGCATTTAATAGATCCGTTTGCGCCCGAAGAAACCCCCGAAATAAATATGATCGAAGGGGACGGTCCGCTTCCTTCCGAAGAAGAAGGGGCACAAATTTCCGAAATACCTGAATTACCCCCACCACCGCCCGAACCAGAGCGGACAATCCATGGTATCCTCGAACTCAAACCACCCGAAATTGATGATGCGCCATTTTTAACTCTAACCTATGATTTTAGTAAAATTCCTCATCCATTCAAACTTTCTAAAAATTATAGTATTATGGAATATTCTTATTATAAATACAAACCAATGCTTATGAAAGCTCAAGAGTTTGCGCGTCGCAAAATGTTAAAGAATGCTTTGAATTATTACCGCGTAATAAAATCGCAAAACATTCCACCAGAATTAAAAAATATGATTAACCGTAACATCACCGATATTACGGAGTTTCTAGAAAAATTCATTATGAGTAAGGGTGGGGGTTAATTAGTTTTAGCGAATAACTCAGTTACTGGAAAAAATATCTCACTTCCACTAATTCCAAAAAATAAGACTAACGCCAAAGCAAGTGTAAACGCTGCCGCAAGTGGAATAGTAAGGTTATCATCTAAAAATCCGTTCCAGGCATGACCGGAGAAAAACTCTGTTAGCCCAGAAATAATGGCAGATATTAAAACAGCAACTAACGCTTTGGTATTGAGTCCATCTTTTGTAACTAGGGCAAACAAAGATCCTTCTTTCGTATTTTGAAAAATTACCATAAATAGTATTCCAACTATACAAGCAGCAATGATAAAAGAAACAACGCCAACTAAAGATTTGCCGTTATAGAATCTATATTTGCCATAATTCGCTCCAAAAAAAGCGGCTACCGGATCTCCAATCAGTAAAAATCCAATCGCAAAAAAATAAAACTCAGGTGGAAAAAATAATACAACTATCGCATTCGAAAGCATATAAGGAATCGTAGCATTCATTCTTTTTTCTTCTTCTTCTTTCATTATAGCACCGAAGTATTTATAAAATATTTCTCTAAATGCAATACTTTTAAATCGTAAAATTTCAACTGTAATTAAAACGATTCCTTGTATCATTAGAATAATAAAAATAATTGCACGAGAAGCATTTGTAAGTCCAAAGGCACCTTTAAAAATATCAATATAATAAAGTAGTGGAAGTATAAATCCTAATAGATGAAATAGTTTTCTTTTATAATTAAAATTGCCCATTGTTTACCTACTTGGTTTAGATGCCATTTTCATGGCTAATTCTTCGTTTGGTGCTACGTTGAAAACTTTACTCAGTCCGACCATTTGAAGAGACTGTTTTACATTTATAGAAAGATTTAAAAATACGATTTTATTTCCTGATTTATAACTCATGTCACTGATTTCTTTGAGAGCAGCTATTCCCATAGATGAAATGGCAGTCACTTCTTCCATATCAATAATTAGCCCACCTTTGCGGTTGCACTTTCTAACTTCTTCAATAAATTTCTTGTATGTAAAAGAAGAAATCGCTCCTTCTAAACGCATCACGAAAATACTGTCAATCTTTTCTACCTGGACTTCAATTTCTTGTAAGCTCATAGAAACATGCAAAAATTTTTAGCTTTGGATTACAAATATATATTTTCCTTTTATTAAAAAATTGGAATCAAAATCTTTTCATTCTTGCAGGATTGGTTATGAAAACAATCATCGAATTTAGCTATGAAAGAGTTTATTAAAATCAAAGTTCGGGATGTTCTGGAGTTATTTACTATTCTTGATCGAGATATAACCGAACTAAATAACACGAACAAAAGCATTAGCGACAATCGAGATTATAGTTATTCTTTAAAGAAAAGCATTACAGACGAAATTGCAAAACTTGAGTCCATCAAAGATTCCGTTTTGGAACTAGAAGTAGATATTCCAAAATCAATTTACACAAGAAACCAAACAGATGAAAAAAGCTTTAAAAATCTAATGCAGGATATAACCAGTAATCCCTCAATTGAAAAACAAATTTTAGAAAATCAAACTACGGAAATAATTCCGATTAAAAAAGAAAGAAAGGTCCACAGGTACTAGTTTTATGAAAAAAATCATCATCACCCTAATTGTTTTTTCCCTAATCAGCAGTTGCAGATCAGGAGAAGAAATACTCGCTGTTTTTGACGGAGGCGTTGTAAAAAGAAAAGAATTTAGAGAATTCTATCCAAATCACGAAATCCCAGTCGATCAAAATAGCACATCTTTAAAATACCAAACTTCTATTTTGGAAACGATTGCTGTTCAATCTATTGTAGAAATGGAAACTACTAAGAAAGGGTATCCAGAAACAGCAATTTATAAATCTATCCTTGAACTCAAAGAGAAGCAACTTCTTGTAAACCTCTATAGAAAAAACTTTATCGAAAAAACGCTCAAATCAAAAGATCTAGAAATTGTCACCGGTCAAATGCTCTATATTAAAAAGGACACAAACGGTAATCCAAATACCGTAAAAGCAGATAGATCTCTATCTGACTTACAAAATTTGAAATCGGACAAGGAAATTAATAGTTATATTTCAAAAGAAACAGATGAAGAAGGAAGAAAACCAATCGGTGGTTTCCTTGAGCCACAGTGTATGAATTGCTCGGAGGAAAATATTTTGAGAGAGATACTAGTTGAGGCTTATAAGAGTAATCTCCTAAATACGTTCACAAAAAAGGAATTCAACGGCGATTTATTTGTCTACAGAATTGTAGAAGTTAAAAAATTAAAAGTAGAAGAATTAGAATCTTATTTCTCAAAAAAATTCAAGGAATTTCAAACTCTAGCCAAAGAATTTAAAGCAACCGCGCCAGATGCTCAAAAGCAGCTCGCTGACTATTATTTGGGCGATGAAATAAAATTAGAAAAAGAAATTCAAATGTTAAGAGATCGTTATAAGGAACAAATTCAAAGTAAGGTATGGAATGAAGAATACGAAAAAATTTCTAAAGAGAGTGGAGTCGCATTTTCTAAAGAAATGTCTACCATGTCAGAAAATGAATTAACCGATTCCACTCCAATTTATAACAAAGCGGATAAAGTGTATACTGTTGCTGACCTAAAAAAAGATTATGCAAAGGTAAACATGAAGCCTAATAGTTATACTCCGCCAATAAAAGAGTTACTCTATTTTTTTAACTCCGCCATTCTTCCAATAACGTTACTCGGAGATAAGGAAGAGGTAAAGAATTTAAAGTCATCAGAAAAATATGAAAGCAGTCTCGCACTTTGGAAAAAAAATATTTCCTGGTCTTTTTTTGTAAGAGATATTCAAGAAACTCAAATTCAAATACCAGACCAAGAATTAAAGGATACGTATGAGGCAGGAAAACTTTACGCCTATTCGAATCCATCTAAGTCCGACCCTAATAAAAGAGAGCCAATTCCTTTCGCGCAGGTAAAAGATAAAATAAAAGATGAGTTACGTACAGCAAAATTAAAGTCTGAAATGCAAAGACAAGTCGAAAAACTAAAAAGCGATTTTCACTTACAAATTCATTCTGATAAATTGAAAGTAGGTTCCATCTAACGCTTCGCTGCTTCCGATTTGCATTTTGCAAACTGCTTTTTGTGACGAGCAAAAAAACTCCATTGCAAAAAGCAGGAAATTAATTATTTCTTAGTTTTTTGATAGGAAATAAGTTTTTTTTATCAAAAACTTATTATTTTGTAAATATTTTGTTGAATTAAAAAATATACCTGTTAGAAATGCTTAAGAGGGCAAAATTCATGAAAAATCATATTTACATGCTTAGAAAAAAAAGAGGAATCAAACAATACGATATGGCTAGAGCGTTAGGAGTATCCCCAAGCTACTTATCAAAGATAGAAACAGATAGCCAAGAGCCAACGGAACGTTTTAAAGTAAATGTTGCTAAGTTTCTAAAGACATCACTTGAGAAATTATTTAACGACCAACCAGTAGAAGAAATTTTTCCTGAATTCAGCACAGGGCTGACTAACAAACTTTGGGCAAAAAGACGAGAAATGGGTATCAAACAGTACGATATGGCAAAGAAACTTAAAGTATCTACACCTTTTCTTTCAAAAGTTGAACTCGGACTTTTAGAGCCAACAGAAGAATTTAAACAACTAGCTTCTAAAGTTTTCAAAATTGAACAATCTGAACTTTTCTTAGCTACAGTCGAATACTAATCCTTCCAAACAATTAAATCAATCCCCGACATATCAACTCGGGGATATTCATTCCCCTACACTTTCAGTTAAATAAATCTCCAATATAAAATATCTAAAGTAAGATATTTTCCTAAAACTTAAAATGAATCTTAAAAATATAATAATCAACACAACAATGATTTTCGTATCTTCTATTCTTACGTTAATCGCATTTGAATTTGCTCTAAAAGCTTTCAATATTGGAGCCACAACTTCGACAGATAATATGATGAATATCAATGAAAAGGGTATCGTAGAACGATCGGATAATAAAAAATTAGTTTACACATTTAAACCAAATTTTAAAGGAGAAACTAATTCCTATGGGTTTAGGGAAAATAAAGAGTATCCAATCAATAAAAGCCCAAATAAAAAAAGAATTCTAGCACTCGGTGATTCTGTTGCCTTCGGAGTATCAGTAAATTTAGATAAAATTTTTTTATCGCAGCTAGAAGACAAATATAATAAAGCAAATAAAAATCAAATAGAGATAATCAACCTTGCCGTTAGTGGATATAATACAATGCAAGAAGTCGAGCTATTTAAAATGAAAGGCTTACAATTTAAACCCGATGAAGTTTGGATTTTTTATGTGTTAAATGATTCTGTCTATGATGGAGCGGAGTTTGCAGCTATCGGAAAAAGCCATTTATTATTTATTGATCAAGTAAATGACAATGCTCTCTTTGGAAGACTAAGAAAAAATAGCAATCTTTGGAAAATAATTGAAGACTATCTATTATCAAAAGAAATTAAGAATAAAATTGAAATAGAAATGTTGAAAAAGAAAATTAAATTTGGAATGGAAAATGCACCAATTATGTATGATCTGATGCATTTGGATGAATATTTTGTTCACACCAAAGAGTGCTTTAAAGAAATAAAAGATCTATCACGGACTCATAATTTTAAATTGAAAATTTTTATTTGTCCTGCTCTTCAACAAGCAAACATAAACAGATACAAACATATACAT
>JAGOHK010000036.1 GCA_017996175.1 Leptospiraceae bacterium | reverse complement strand
TGATTAACTCCATTCTTTGTTTATGCCAAAATAGGAAAATGAGACATAGTAGCGTAGAACCAAAAACAATTCCAAAAATGGGAACCAAAAAAAGTACAATCTTGTATCCATTGTTTGGTTCGTGGCTTGTCTGCAACAATTCTAGAATTGATTGGATGTTTTGCTGCATTTGTAAAAATATTTCTTTTTCTTCCGGACTCATCTCACTGTTAAATTGTAATGTATTATTTTTAAAATGTCAAGTAGATTTCATGTTAGAAACGAGAGAGTAGGATAGCGAAGGTTGTACTTAAAAGTGTGACTTACTTTGAATGCCCGATAAAATTTATTCAAAAAAATGTAATTTTTGGAATAGAGAGATTTATACTGATTAGCTATGTTTTTTTCCTTATTGATTTATTTTAGTTTGTCCGATATTTAACTAGGAATCTCAAATGCTAAGTAAAAAGACAAACCTAACTGGTCGCCAGAAAGCCGCTATTTTTTTGATTGCTGTAGGAAGTGAAGTCTCTACAGAAATTTTTAAACACTTACGAGAAGATGAAATTGAACAAATTACATTTGAGATTGCTCGTTTAGACAAAATTACCCCCGAAGACAAAGAGAAAGTTTTAGTCGAGTTCAATGAACTCATGATGGCACAAGGATTTATCACCAACGGTGGTATTGACTTTGCCCGATCACTCCTCGAAAAAGCTCTCGGGAATCAGAAAGCAATTGATATTATTAACCGCCTGACGTCTTCTCTCCAAGTCCGACCATTCGACTTCGTGCGTAGAACCGACCCAGCGCAATTATTAAACTTTATCCAAGGAGAGCATCCGCAAACAATCGCGTTAATTCTCTCCTACCTTGATCCAAACAAAGCAGCGAGTATCCTCTCTGCACTTCCGCATACGATTCAAGCCGAAGTTGCAAAACGGATTGCAACTATGGATAGGGTAAGTCCGGACGTTCTACGTGAGGTAGAGCGGGTACTCGAGCGTAAACTCTCCACTCTCGCATCCGAGGACTATACGACTGCAGGTGGTATCGACTCTGTGGTGGAAATTTTGAACAACGTGGATCGTGGAACAGAGAAGACTATCATCGAGGCACTCGAAGAAGAAGATCCGGAGCTCGCAGAAGAAATCAAAAAACGTATGTTCGTATTCGAAGATATTGTATTACTCGACGACCGTGCGATTCAAAAAGTTATGCGCGAGGTGGACAACACAGAGCTTGCAAAAGCTCTCAAGTCGGTCGATTCCGAAGTGCAAGAGAAGATTTTTAAGAACATGTCCAAACGCGCGGCGAATCTGCTTCGAGAAGATATGGACTTTATGGGTCCTGTCCGCTTAAAAGACGTGGAAGACGCCCAGCAAAAAATCGTAAATATCATACGTAAACTGGAAGAAGCGGGCGAAATTGTGGTTGCTCGTTCGGGTGAAGATGAACTCATAGTTTAATTACTATGAGTAACGCCACTGCTCCCGAACTAAACTTTCCTATTGAGGAAATCCAAGCCCGTGTCAGCTTCATCGAAGAAAAAATCGGGTTTATCATTGACTCTGTTAAACGAATCCAACAAGAACTAGCCATCTCCTCCACGCTCTCAGACGGAGAGGAAAAACATTTACTCGGTCAAGTGGAGCGTAATGTGCATGATGCGCTCATGAAAGTAATCACAAAAGTTTTTCCTGATGACTCCGTTTCTTCGGAAGAAGAGCACCACCAACACGGGAAAAATAATTTTACTTGGGTTCTAGATCCAATCGACGGTTCGATGAACTTTTTACGCAAACTTCCGCTCTACGCAATTTCTATCGGGATTCAACACCGCGAAACAAACGTGGCAGGCGTTGTAATTGTTCCTGAGTTGAATGATGTCTACAAAGCAATCCTCGGACAAGGGGTTACTAAGAATTTATCCCGCATCAAAGTTTCGGAAATTCAATTACTGGATCGTGCTTTGTTAATTTCTTCCTTTCCTGTAAATCGCAAAGTCATCTTACACGAAATCCTAGCAGACCTTTCCGCATTCCTCACATCGGGCAGAAGTATTCGCCGAACAGGATCTATCGTCCTCGACTTATGCTGGTTAGCCGAAGGTCGAATCGACGGGCTCTGGGAAAAACGTGTAGGCTTATGGGACTTATCCGCAGTATCTGTTATCCTCAAAGAAGCAGGCGCTACCATCTCCGACTACAAAGGCGACCAGATGATTACTTATCCAAGTGATATCGTTATATCGAATGGTTTTATCCACAACCAAATTATCGAAGTTTTGAAGAAAGCTAGACAAGAGTTGTCGTTGAATTAAAGCAATGAATGACCTAGCTGCCATTTCTTTTTCTAAAAAAATTAAGAATAAGTTTCCGAATATTTTAGAAAGTATATGGCTATTTGGCTCTAGAGCACGTGGTGATTTTTCTGAACATTCAGATTATGACTTTCTAATTGTATTTAAAGAAAAAAATCGAGAACTTGTTAAATCAGTTCGAGAACTCGAAGTTGATTTCCTTGACGAATTCGATACATTAGCCGCAAGCCTCATTTATGATACTTCTGAGTGGGAGAAGAGGAAAAATTTCTCTATTGGTCGTAATATTTTACGAGAAGGAATTTTGTTGTGAATGAGGAAAATCTTGCTCTATTAGCAAAGGCTAAGAGCAAATTAAAGACTGCTCGCATTGATTTCGAAAACGGACCATTCGAAGATTCGATTTCACGGTCTTATTATTGTGCCTTTAATGCTATATCAGCTTTGCTTTGGACTAAGAATCTAAATTTTTCTTCTCATAATCAAACCATTGGAGCGTTTAATCGTGAGTTTGTGAAGTCTGGAATTTTTCCAAAAGAGTATACAGCAATATTGCAAGGTTTGTTTGAAGATAGGCAAGCAAGTGACTACGATGCGATTACTACTTTCACATCCGAAGTAACTAAGGAAGCAATTCATAATTCTGGAATGATTTTGAATAGTATTGAGAAATATATTTTGAAGTTATGATTTACAAAAAAAATAGAATCCGAATTGTATTTTTTTTCCTTTTTATCTTCACTCTATCAAATTGTTCAGCACTACGACCTCCTAAAATAATTTATGTAGACTACGATGTTGCGATTCATTATTTAGAGAAACGTCCGTTTGAAATACCTGATATCCAAAAAATTCAACCAACTAAAGATTTTTCTTTTGCTTATAAACTAGGTGAGTTTAGTGAAGAAGTAGAAAGTATAACTTATTCAGATGTGAAAGGAAATCTTGGCACTAAAAATAGAATAGGAAAAAAAAATTATAAAAATAAAATTTTAGAAGTAAAAGAAAATGGTGATTATCTGCTATCTAGATCATGGGAAGGAAATAAATCAGACTGTGAAAGTTCCATTATAGAGAAATCATGGTATGACAAACATTCAAATAAAGTCGGTAATGATGAGCTAATACTTGATTGCAAAGAGCATAAAAAAAATAACTATAAGCCTATCTTATTTTATAAACTAGATAATTTATTATTAGATACTCCTATTTATCATGAAGGGAAAAACGATAAAATTACTTTTAAAATAGATGTAACATTTATCGGAGTAGCAACTCATAAAAAAAGGGATGTTGGAGTATTGTTAACGAATAAATATGTAAAGTCCACTTTTTCTTTATTTGGTAACGATATGGTTTCCAAGCAAAAATTTCAAGAACTTGTTTATATCGATTTAAAATCAAAACTCCCATTGCTTCGAAAACTTTATTTGGTTTCCGTTTTGGAAGAAGTCGATACAATGCTTCTGCTTTCGGTGTTCAATTCTAAATTCATTGAAATTACGCAAAGTATCCACACCTACACTTATCCCTCTGGCTATTTAGAGTAATGCCAGAGATTCCATTTCTTACTTTTTATCTTTGCGCCTTATTGGTATTATCCGGTTGCGACTACTTAAATTCACATTTACTACTTGGGCACGCTTACGCTGTTCGATACAAAATTTATTGCGTGCAAATGCAATAAATTTCACTCAGTGACCGGATTTTATACTAATCTATTTCAATAAAGACCGGTCACTGAGTAGCGTGTAAACGTCGAAGACTGATTAAGTAAAAAAAGTCGCGTATCGAATAGCGTAAGCGTGACCAACTTTTGGAATTGACAAATTGCCAATAAGGTGACTATTATGAACTTACAAGAACTTAAAATTGATAATTTTGGGCGCGTTTTGATTCCGCAAGAAATTCGTGGGAGTCTGGGACTCGTTACGGGTTCAACCTTGGCGTTAACGGAAGAAAAAGGAAAGATTACTTTATCACCTGTAAAAAAAAAGAGAGTTCTCTTTTTAAAAAGAAAAATAATGTATTGGTTTACACAGGAAAATTAGAATCTAAAAAATCTTTTGAAAATTGGGAACGTCAAAATCGAGAAGAAAGAATTCAATTCAACTGGGGACTTTCTTGATTTTCTTTGATACATCTATTATCGTTGCCGGAATAATCGACTAGCCGCTCAGAGGATGAAGGCTAATATTGTTTTGACGCTTAATCTAAAACACTTTCTTTCTATTTGGCAAGAAGGAAAAAAAATTTTAAAAAGTCCTGAATAATTTTTATAAAAACGATTTCCTACACCTAATACGCGTTAAACAATGTTTAAGGTAAATGAATTTGAAATGTACTTCCTTTCATAAGTTCGCTACTAGCAGATATAGAACCACCATGAAGTTCAACTACTTTTTTCGCAATAAAAAGCCCTACACCAATTCCATCAAAAGAATCTACGTTAACCGCACGGTAGAATTTATCAAAGACATATTTAAGACTTTCTTCTGAAATTCCAAGACCTGTATCTCGTACAGTGATTCGCGTTTCATTTTTTAATTTTTCAGAAAAAATATCAAGTTTTCCATTTCGTTTATTGTAATAAACTGCATTTTTAATTAAATTAAATAACGCTTTTACGAATAAAATTTTATCAGCTTGCACGTTACCCGCTACAGTAATATTAATTTCAATTTTTTTTCGATTTATAACATCTTGGATTTTAATTAGACAAAAATCTACAATTTGTTGAATTGATAATTCCTCTTTTTTTATTTTGAGTTCTGTCTCTAAATTGGTAATCAATAAAAGATCATTCAAAAGATCATTTAGCTTTTCACTTTCTAAATAAATGGATTCAACATGAGAATGAATTTGTTCTATATTATTTGGCTCTGTACTTTGCAATAATTCAGAAAATCCATGTATAAAAGATAGAGGGGTTTTTAATTCATAAGAGAGATTTTTTAAAAATGCATCCTTTGTTTGGCTGAGTCTTACATTTAATTCTTGTGCTTTTTCTAAGATTTGATTCTTTTGGTTGATTTCTCTAAGCATGGAAATCATTTTTATATTCGTATTCGACTGTTGAAACGCAATTGCCACCTGTAGACTGAAAACCTCAAGTGTATTTATATCGGTACTGTGAAACGAAACACCATTTGATGATTTTTCAAGGTAGATAACGCCGATTACACGCTCATCTTGTTTGAAACTATTGCATATATAAGATATTGACTTTTCTTCATTATCATGTTTTACTGAATATTCTCCTTTTATTTTTCCGCCTTCAATTCGCATACTACTTTGTGCCAAAGATTTAATATAACTTAAAATCGTAATTTGATTTTCTGTAATATTCTCAAAAAAGACAGGCACTAAGTCTCCATGTTTTTTTAGAAAAATAATTCCAAGGTCTGCATCAAGAGATTGAATTGCCGATTGAAGAATTTTGATCATGAGCGGCTTAACGTCCGAAACCACTGAAAGTTCTTTGTCCATCGAGAGAATATTTTGAATCACTTTCCCCGCATCAATTAACTCCTGTCTCGAAACCTCTTGGACTAAGCGAAATGCGTCTACTGTTTCGTAAGATTGTTTTCTCTCCTCTGCAGAAAGGTTAAGCATAGCTTCGTACCCTTTGATAGCTTCTCTTGCATCCGCCAATTCTTTCTGGCTGAGATCGTGCAATGTCTCATACGATGCAATAATTCCTTTCAAATCTTCAATTTCTCTTTTTAGTTCTTCCAAAAGCCAACCTCATTTTTAATGTGAAAATTAAAAGCCTTTCACAATACCACAAAACCTAGGCTTTTGTAATTATAAAGCATTGTCAATTTTTATTTATGAAATATTTTTCCTTGAAAAATTCCTTAAAAATTTGAAAGAAAGTTTGGGTGTTTAGGAAATAAAATGTTATTATGAATCTCACCGGAATTTATACATATTCACTCTAAAGGACAGACTTTATTTTGAGTCCACAGAACTGAAAGTATTAGCATATTTCAATACCAATGTCCTTTTCTAAATATGATTCTGGATTATCTTTTTAAAAAATTGATTACCGCCATTCTTGGTTTTAATAATTTTTTGGCTTAATGATCTTTCAAAATTCCTTGTACGAGAATTCTGGTAATTCAATAAAAAAGATTTCGCACCATTGCGAAGAGTAAAAACTATTGTATTATGAAATCCATTTCAGTAAAAAACTTTACACTACTTTCTACCTTACTCTTTCAAAATTGTATTCCGTATCTTTACCATGTCAGCGCAGAGCAGTCAAAAATAATTTTAAATCGAGAAAAAATTTCTACAATAGTACAAGATAATAATAGTGATGAAAAAACTAAAATTAAACTTAAACTCATCCAAGCAGTAAGAAATTTTGCTATAAAGGAAATTCACCTTAACCCCAAAGGTGGCTTTGAATATTTTACAAAACTGGATCGAGAAGAAGTAGGTTGGAACGTAAGTGCATCTTATCCGCTTAAATTCGAATCTTATACATGGTGGTTTCCATTTGCCGGAACAGTTCCATATAAGGGTTACTTTGAATTAGCCAAAGCAAAAGAAGAAGAAAAAAGTCTAATTGAGAAGGGATTAGATACACGAGTGCGGATAACAGCCGGTTACTCTACACTTGGTTGGTTTTCTGATCCAGTATTATCTCCTCAACTTAGAATGACAGAAGATGAATTGGTTTCACTTGTTATACATGAAATGTCTCATGCGACGGTGTACTTTCCCGGTGATTCAAATTTTAATGAATCATACGCAAGTTTTGTAGAAGAAATTGGAACAGAGAAATTTTACAGAGCGTTTAATTCTGATAAGGCGGAGGAGATTTTAGCAAAAAGAAAGAAAACTAGATCACAATCTGAGTTTATAATTTCACAGGTAAAACAAACTGCTTTGAAATTAAAAGAAATGTACGAACGTAGCGATTTATCTGATTCAGAAAAATTAACTCAGAAAAAAATAATAATCGAAGATTACAGATTAACTATTCTAAAAAATACAGATAAGTTCACAAAGTTCGATCCAGAAAAATTCAAAACAATTCCTTTAAACAATGAAAACTTCATTGGAATTTTACGTTATCATTCTGGATCAAAATTTTTTCATGATGCATTTACTAAAGTCGATGGTGATTTTATGAAATTTCACGAAGAAATGGAAAAAATAAAGGCTCTAACTATAGAAGAGAGGGCTGTCCTATTAAAGCACTAAATATTTTACTTGCAATAAAATTATATTGCAATAGCTTCACAGTAGTCTCTCTTTTTTGATATATATATGAAAATGGCAAAAAAAGTATCCGCTCTCTATTTATTTTTTGGAATCCTGTGGATTATTACAGGAAGCCTCTCTTTGGATTATTTTGCAATTCATACATTAACATCACAGTATTCAATTTCTCTTTTTGAAATTTCTAAAGGTTTGCTGTTTGTTTTTTTTTCTACCCTGCTTCTTTATTTCACACTTGCAAAAGCTATTGAGAAACAAAAAAAAACAGAGATACAATATAAAAAGTTATTCAATGAAAGCCCCATTCCTATCTGGATTTATGATACAAAAACCTTGCAATTTTTAGCAGTCAATGAAGCGGCTATCGCATCTTATGATTACTCAGAAAGCCAATTTTTGAATATGACAATTCAAAACATTTATCCAGAAGAGGACTGGGAAAACTTTCAAAAATCCATTTTAACAGGCAAGACCAATTCCAATAGAGGGATATGGAGACATCGAAATAAATCAGGTGAATTATTCCTTGTTGATATTCATAGCAATCCAATCGAATACTATCAATATTCCGCTTGCCTAGTCAGCGCAATTAACGTTCAAGATAAAATTATTGCTGATAAACTAAATATTGAATTAGGTCAAACGATAACGGAATACAAAGAACATGTCGAAAACCAAAACCGCAACTTGCGAGAAATTGCTTGGGCACATTCTCACAAACTTAGAGCGCCTGTTGCAAATATACTTGGATTGATTCCGCTTTTAAATCGCAAAGAAATTTCCGATCCGATCAATGTAGAAATTCTAGATAAGATAATGCATTGCACTAAAAATTTGGATATTGTAATTCATGAAATTGTAGAGAAATCAAAGACGGATTAAAGGTACTTTTCAATATACTTGCATTGTAAAATGCAACTTTTTCTAGCTAATTAAGCCAAAATTCCTTGCTAAAAAAACCTAGCATAGTAAGACTTGACAATCCTTCTAATGAAATCTCTAATTCAGACTACATTTTTATCGTTAATCCTTCTTATGTTTGCTTGTAAGGAGCCAATAATACATAGTCCAAAAGTTGAAAAAGGTGTGTTAGACTTGCGGTCACTCAGAATCGATTGCCACAATTCAACTGAATGTTTCGAAAAGGACGAAGTATTCAATCTTGATGGAGAATGGGAATTTTATTGGGGAGAATTTTTAGATCCAAATTGTAGTAAGCGTCATTTCGACTCCGCTCAATGTCCGGATGATTCGGGTAACTCAATGCTCGCCAAACGACTTGATTCGTTCCCTGAGCATTCTGCTGCGCCCCAAAGAAGCAGCATTGAGTTTCGTCGAAGGGAACCCAAATACATCCAAGTTCCATCTCAATGGCAAAAGCACGATTATCCGGTGGATGGATATGCCACCTATCGTCTGCGTGTGTTATTGCCCGATCGAAGTTCCCTGCCGGTAGGCTCAAGTAACGAACCAGAACTAAAAAGTAATAAAAACGATAGGCGCTCTGTATCAATCTCCATGACCAATGTAGGATCAGCCTATGCGATGTATATTAACGGTACACTTGTATCCCAAAAAGGAATTGTGGGGAAATCAAAAGAAGAATCTGAACCGTTCATGCAGTCTCAAATATTCTCGATTGACGAGTATATAAATACTCCCAAGGAAGGCGAAAAAAAACTTTCTCTACTTTCTGTGGATAAAAACGAAATTGATATTTTGGTTCATGTATCTAATTTTCACCACTTTCGTTCTGGAATATGGGATAACATCAAATTAGGCGCTACAAATGAAATAGATAAAGCGGCAAAACAAAAGTTTGTGCTAGATATAATTTTATTCAGTTCTCTTTTTGTTTTGGGCTTTTACCACTTAATTCTATACTTCAGCCGAAAGAAGGATTCTGCCCCGCTTTTCTTTGGGGTATTATGCATTTTATTCGCATTGCGAACAATCAGCATTAATGAGAGAATGATTCTAAATGCATTTCCAATGACTCCATTTACTGTAGTACATAAAATAGAATATTTTAGTTTTTATTTTGGTGCATATCTACTAACACAATTCGTTCGTTCTCTTTTTCCGAATGAGTTTTCTAAAAAATGGCTTCTTGGATTTTCAGTTGTTTTTACTTCGCTTTCTATTTTGCCAATTTTCTTTTCGATGTCCATTTATGAAACACCTCGATTAATCGGTCAAATTACAAGCCTTATTGCGGTTTTTTACATATTCTATATATTGATAATTGCGACTTTTCGAAAGCGCATAGGGGCAAAATTATTCTTAACGGGTTATTCACTGTTTGCCCTCTTCATTACCAATGATATTCTAAAAGCAATGGGAATTTTAACAACACCATTTATTGCAACCTACGGACTATTTGTGTTCATTTTTTTTCAATCCGCGGTTCTCTCTCGGCGGTTCGCTAGCGGTTTTTTGCAAGCAGAGAAATTAGGCGAGGACTTGGAAAAAAAATCTAACAGTTTGGAAGAAACGACTCTAGAACTTTCGCTCATCATGGAGGAAATTGAGACTAAAATTTCAGGAGGTGTTAAAGAACAACAAAAGTTCAACCAATGTTTACTTGATTTGAGCAAAAGCAATATGATTCAATCCGGTTTAAATCCTGCCCTCCAAGAACTCACAGAAATCTGTACGCAAGTTTTAAATATAGGAAGATGCAGTATATGGTTGTTTAATGGTTCGGGGAGTGAAATCAAATGTGTGGAATTATTTCAAAGGAATGAAAATCTACATAGCCAAGGAGTTGTTTTAAGAGAGAAAGATTTTTCGGAATACTTTCAATGTGTAAAAAAGGGTCTAGTTATCACTGCTCCTGACATTTATAATCATCCTGCAATGGCAGCTTTCAATGAAGTATATTCTAAACCAAATGGAATTTATTCACTATTAGGCGCTCCTATTCGGTCTGGCGGTAGTCTAATAGGCATTATCTGCTGTGAACAAATCGAAAAAAAGAAAGATTGGACTTGGGAGGAGGAAAATTTCGTTTCAGCTCTTGCCGGAATCGTTGCGGGATACTTTGAATCCGATGAAAAAAGAAAAACCTTTCAGGAGCTTATCGAAGCTAAAAAGGAAATCGAAAACTTAAATGCATTTGCTCACCTTGTAAATTCCCTTTCTAACTTAAATGATATATTCATGGAAATCTCTAAATACTTTAATTATAGATTTGGAATTATTAGTACTTGGTTATTTCTTCCTGATGAAAAGAAAGAATTCGTGAATGTCTATAAAGCATATAGCTATAATCGCCTCTCGGATGAAAAATACAATTACTTGATGAATCGGAAAATTCCATTGCGTGAGAATGACGGGGGGTTTGTTTATAAAATCTACCAAAGAAAAAAACCATTGTATTTAAGTAAAATACCAAAATTCGAATTCGAAATTGACAAAGAGTTTGTTTATATGTTGAATATAAAATCTTTTTTTTATATTCCCTTGGTCAGAAAAGATGAATGTGTTGGAATTTTAGGATTTTCGAATTTAGAAAAGAAAATGAAACTCTCGCGAAAAGAGATTAACAACATCACGAATTTATGCTCTCAAATTGCCGGAGTTGTGGATACTAATCATTTTCTGCAACAAGTAAAAAAAGCTAAACAAGAAACAGAAAGAGCCAAACAAAAAACAGAGGAAACAATTCAGTTACTTAAAAAAGTAAATGAAACATCTGACTTAGAGGAGATAATGAAAATAATCCTCTTTTACGTACAGGAGAATTATCATCTTCCATATTATAGTTTATTTGTGACCAATTCAATGGAACAGAAATTGGTTTTCTCTAATGCAGTTCTTCCTGATTATGTTTCTGAGAGTGAATCCAAGTTTTTAAGCCAAGCATCTTTTCCTATTAATTCTAAAAATAAAGATAGCATTCACTCGCGTGCCTTAGAAGAGAGAAAACCATTTTTTATTCCAGATGTAGAAAAAGAAATTAGAACAGAAGGTGGGAAAGCAATCCTCACAATTCTAAAACATAAATCACTTATTACAATTCCTATTTTCTTAAAAAAAAGTCCTATAGGGACACTTGATTTTTTTAGTATTGAGGCAATTCAATTAAGTGAGGAAGACATTGTCGAATTATCTTTATTAGCCGAACAGTTGGCTGGAGTGATTCAGGGATCACTACTTTATAAGCAAGTGCAAGAGGAGAAAGAAAAATCAGAAATAGAAAAGGGAATTGCTATCATTGCCCAAAAAGAAGCAGAGAAGTCAAGAATGGAAATTCACAAGATTGCAGACGCAATGAAAATGGTAAACGCGAGCGAAAACTTACTATATATTGTTCAATCTATGATTTTATATCTGGAAGATGAATTTGAATTTGATACTACTTCGCTGTTGCTTGTCGAGGAGGACGCCAATTCTCTCTTTACGCACTCTTTCGTGGGGAACGTCCCATTAGAAAATATTTCCTATTTAAAAAAATTAAAGATCCCGCTAGAAAAAGAAAGTGGAACGTTATACGCTACGTATAATCGAATGAAAATGCTTTATCTAACTAGGATACCTAAAAAGTTAACAAATTTAGATAGGGAAATAGTGACAATGAGCAATGGCAAGTTCATTTTGCAAGTCCCTTTAATTATTCAAGACAAAACTATTGGGATATTGAATTTAACTTCAACTAAAAAAGTAGTTCGACTGGATAAGTCAGATCGCGCAAAACTACAATTATTTGCAGATCAAATTGCCGGTGCGGTTTATAACTCTTATCTTTCTGAAAAAACACAGGAAGCAAAAGAACAAGCAGATATTGAAAAAAAAATTGCGATTACGGCTCAACAAGAAGCAGAAGTAGAACGTGCGAAATCGGAAAAGTTACTTTTGAATATCCTCCCGTCACAGGTAGCAAACGAATTGAAAGAAAAAGGATATGTTCAGCCAGTCTTTTTTGAAAATGCCACAATCATGTTCACAGATTTCAAAGGTTTCACCCAAATAGCCGAAGGTTTAACTCCGCAAGAGTTAATTAAAGAACTGGACGGATGTTTTTCTCAGTTTGATAATATTATCGAAAGAAATAATTTGGAAAAATTAAAAACAATTGGAGATGCTTACATGTGTGCTGGAGGTTTACCAAGAGTAAACAAAACTCATCCGATTGATGCTTGTCTTGCTGCCTTAGAAATTCAATCTTTTATGAATCAAATGAAAGAATTGAAACAAATGATGGAAATTCCTTACTGGGAGTTACGTCTGGGTATCCACTCCGGTCCTTTAATGGCTGGTGTTGTTGGAGAAAAGAAATTTGCTTATGATGTCTGGGGTGATACCGTAAATACTGCAAGCCGTATGGAATCGAGTGGAACACCTGGAAAAATTAATATTTCCTACGTAACGTACGAGTTTGTAAAGGATTACTTTGACTGCGAATATCGAGGAGAAATTGATGCTAAGAATAAAGGAAAAATTAAAATGTTTTACTTGAATCGAATCAAAAAGGAATATGCGAAGGATGAGAACGGTCTTGTACCGAATGCAATATTTTGGAATAAATTTACAGAAATTTAGCAAAATATTATTTATAAAATATAGAGGATTTAGAATGACAAACGAAATGGAAGAAAATAGAGTAACGGTTTCTCAATTCCACAATTATAGACTTATTACTCTTTCGAATATGGAACAAATAGATCTTTATAATGTAAAAGAAATTCAAGAAGTATTTCAAAAGGGGAATGCAGAAGGAATCGAAGATTGGATTATTGATTTGTCGAAAATCAATCATATAGATTCCTCAGGACTAGGTGGACTTGCTAACCAGGGAATACTTCTATCAAAAAAATCAAAGCGGCTAAATATACTTAGCCCCAAGTCTGGAGTAAAACATCTTTTTTCTGTGGGCGGCTTTAATAAAATGTTTGCCGTGATACAGGACAAATCAGACCTTCTTTGAAAATGTAAGCATGTTTGGGTAGGGTAAAAGTATTTACTGGAGGTGCTGAGTTTAATGAACTCCCGTGCTTCTGTGCTCGAAATTTGTGTTTTTACGCTATCTAAATTCTTTTCAAATTTCTCAACCCTCCAATTGAACTAAAAAATTAACTTTTTCTATTGACAAAAATACTAAATTCTTTTATTTTACCAAAAGGTTAATTAACTAAATGGTTAAACAAAGTGAAGATCCTGACCAGCTCAGCCTGACTTTTGGGGCTTTAGCAGATCCTACCCGAAGGGCGATTCTAGCCCGCTTGTCAAAGGGAGAAGCATCTGTTACGGAATTGGCAGAGCCATTTGCTATGAGTATGCCTGCCATCACCAAACATTTGAAGGTCTTGGAAAAGGCAGGTCTGATTACTCGCGGTAAGGAAGCACAGTGGAGACCTTGCCAGTTGAAAGCCGGACCTTTGCAAGAAGCTAACAACTGGATAGACCAGTATCGCAAGTTTTGGGAAGAGCGATTTGACCGTTTGGATGAATACCTAAAGCAATTGCAAGCGAATGATAAAAAGGAAACAGGAGAATAAAAATGGCTACACTCACAAATACAAATATTTCTGAGCGGGAAATAGTAACTAGCCGCATCATTGATAAGCCGCGCGAGCTGGTTTTCAAAGCTTGGACCGACCCAAAGCATCTAACAAATTGGTGGGGACCGAAAGGATTTACAAATACCTTTCATACTTTCGATTTAAAACCGGAAGGGGATTGGAAGTTTACCATGATTAGCCCCGATGGTTCCGAGTTTTTGAATCATAGCATCTTTGAAACAATCCTAAAACCTGAAAGGCTTACCTTTAGACATATCTCGGGACATATTTTTAAAGTAGACGTAACATTTGAGGATAACAACGGTAAGACTAAACTTACTTTCAAAATGATCTTTGATACGAAAGAAGAATGCGATGCGACGAAAGTATATGCAATCGAAGCAAACGAACAGAATTTTGATCGTTTAGAAGAAGAACTGAATAAAATGACTTTGTCGCAACTAGGTATTTCAAAATGAGAAAAGTTATTTTATATTTTAATATGTCTCTGGACGGGATTGTCACTAACATAGAGAACTGGATTAAAATCAGTGATGAGTTAATCGAAGATTCCGCAAAAAGGTATGAAGAAATTGATACAATTCTTTTTGGAGGAAATACCTATCCTTCTATGGGAGAATACTGGCAGAATGCAGAGGATAATTCTGATTCACCAACGGAAAAAAGTTTTGCAAAACTAATTAATGATAAAAAGAAATATGTAATTTCGAGAAAGAAAATGGATTTAACTTGGAGAAATTCCGAACAAATTCTTTTTATTGATTCAAAATCTTTAATAGAACAAATACAAAATTTAAAAAACCAAAATGGAAAAAATATTTCTGTAGAAAGCGGAGTCAAAACCTGGCAATTCTTTTTTGAAAACAAACTTTACGACGAATTGTGGTTATGCCTTCAACCAACAGTTGCCGGCAAAGGAGAAAAAATATTCTACGATGGTTTTCCGAAATTGGAAATGAAACTTAAAGATACAACGCAATACCAAGATGGAGTAATTAAATTAATTTATGAAAGAATATAAAAAAGGAAATAAATAGGAGAAAAAAAAATGACAAACAGCAAACCAGAAAAAAAAGATTTCGTAATCACAAGAGAATTTGCAGCACCCAGAGACCTTGTATGGAAGGCTTGGACAGAACAAGAACATTTAGAAAAATGGGGCTCGCCACAAGGGTTCACAATGACTTGCAAAAAGTTTGAATTCAAAGTGGGTGGAGAAAATCACTATTGCCAAAAAACGTCAGACGGTAACGAGATGTGGGGCAAACAAAAATACTTAGAAATACATCCAACGCATAAGTTGGTTTATCTTCAATCCTTTGCAGATGCAGAAGGAAATATTATTGCCCATCCGATGAGCACAACTTGGCCTCTAAAAATGAAAACAACACTTAACTTTGAAGAAAAAGGAGGCAAAACATTGTTAACCCTAATATGGACTCCTTATGAGGCTAATGATGAGAATATCGCAACCTTCAACGGTGCAATGGATGGAATGAGTAAAGGTTGGGCAGGATCTTTTGAAAAGTTTGAAGAATACTTAGTAGAGATACAGTAACGTAGGGCTTTAGCCCTATGAGGAGAATGACAATGGAATTTTTAGTAAACAAGGAAAACAATACAGTCACAATTGAAAGAGAATTTGCTGCCCCCCTTTCTCGAGTCTGGGATGCTTTTACCAAACAAGAAATTCTGGATCAATGGTGGGCGCCAAAACCGTTTGAATCAAGAACAAAAATTATGAATTTTGAAGTTGGTGGACGAAGATTTTATGCAATGGTAACCCCCGACGGACAGGAGATGTGGGCAATTCATAAGTATACTTCTATTACCCCCAAAACCAATTTCAAATATTTGAATGCCTTTGCAGACAAAGAGGAAAACCCTACTTTGCCTGGATCAGATTGGGATTTTAATTTCACTGAACAAAACGGAAAGACAAAAGTCAAAATAACCATTTATAACGAATCACGTGAACGAATGGAAAAGATGATTGAAATGGGATTCAAGGAAGGCATCACTGCGACATTGAATGAACTCGAAGTGCTCCTGACATCGCCATCTCAAAACAAAGAGGTTAATATGAATAAGCTGCACTTTTCCATCACCATCAACGCAACGAAAGCAAAGGTTTGGAATACGATGCTAGGCGACGCGACTTATCGTGTCTGGACGGAGGCATTTAACCCCGGCTCGCACTACGTCGGTGACTGGAGCAAAGGGAGCAAAATTCTTTTTCTCGGACCGGATCCGGCGACAGGAAAGATAGGCGGCATGGTGAGCCGCATCGAAGAAAACCGCTTGCACGAGTACATCTCGATCGAGCATCTCGGTATGGTGAATGACGGTATAGAGGACACGACTAGCGAGATGGTGAAAGCATTTGCCGGCGCGCATGAAAATTACAGCTTCAAAGAGAATGATAAGAAAACCGAAGTGTTGGTGGATATAGATTCATCGGGCGGCGAGTTTGAAGAGATGTTCAAAGATATGTGGCCAAAGGCTCTGCAAAAACTCAAAGAGCTGGCAGAGAAATAAAAAGGATAGGAGAACAACAATGAATGAAGCAACAAATAGAGAATTGAAAATAGAAAGAATTGTAGAGGCACCGGCGGAACTTCTTTGGAAGTGTTGGACGGAGCCTAAGTATATGTTGCCTTGGTTTACCCCAAAACCTTGGGAAACGATAGACGCAAGATGTGACCTAAAAGTGGGTGGAGAATTTTTTACCCTGATGAAATCTCCCGAAGGACAAGAGTATCCTAACGCCGGTGTTTACTTGGAGCTAATCAAAAGTAAACGCATTGTATGGACAGACGCATTTCTCCCTGGTTGGATTCCAACAGAGGATACTTCGGATAGACCTTTTTTACTTGTTGCCAGTTTAGACTTTGAAGACCTAGGAAACGGCAAATCTAAATATACCGCTATTGCAAGACATTGGACAGTCGAACAAGCCAATAAACATAAAGAGATGGGATTTTACGAAGGTTGGGGAACTTGTATCGATCAACTTGTAGAGTATATCAAAGCAGGAATGAAGTAGTATGGAAAATTATAAAATTGAGGAAGACATTGAAGTAGTATTTTTAACTTCACCTGACTTTCCAAATAACGTTCCAGCTACGTATAAGAATTTGCATTCTTTACTACCGGATCATCCTAACAGAAGGTATTTCGGAATTTCACATCCTGATAAAACAGGAGTGATTCAATACAAGGCTTGTGCAGAAGTATTAGAGTCGGATAATATTTCGATTAGCGAATTACAAAAGTTTACAATTGAAAAAGGAAATTTTGCGGCATTGTACATTGTGAATCATTTTCAGGATAGCAATTGCATCGGCACTGCTTTTGAAAAATTACTCAAACATCCCAAGCTCGATCCAAAAGGTTACTGTTTGGAAGTTTATAAAAACTATACAGACGTTGATGTGCATTGTATGGTAAGAATAATATAAGAATATTGTAGAGACAGGTTTCAAACCTGTCTTCTAAAAAGGAGAATAAAAATGGCAACAAATATTTTTTTAAATTTACCGGTAAAGGATTTGAACAAGTCAGTAGAATTCTTTACGAAACTTGGTTACACTTTTAACCAACAATTTACTGATGCAAATGCAACTTGTATGATTATCAGTGATACGATTTATGTAATGTTACTTGTAGAAAGTTATTTCCAAACATTTACTACAAAACAAATCGTAGACGCTAATAAAAGCTGTGAAGCATTACTAGGACTATCCGCTGAGAGTAAAGAAGCAGTAGATAAATTAGCAGATAAAGCCATTTCTGCCGGTGGAGTAGAACCCAAACCAGCACAAGATCTTGGTTTTATGTATAGCAGAAGTTACAATGATCTGGATGGACATACCTGGGAAATTTTTTGGATGAACCCGAATCATGTGCAAGGGTAAAATAAAAGGAGATTAACTATGACAAACAAAACAATAAAAGAAATATCAAAAGGGCAACTTTGGAGTGGTCGTGTGCTAAGCGGTCTTTCAATCCTGTTCCTAACGTTCGATGGTGTGATTAAATTTTTCTTGCACACTTTGCCAAAAGAAGCACTGGATGATGCGGCTAAATTGGGTTATCCTCTGGAAATAATGCCGTACATTGGCACGACTTTGCTCATCTGCACATTATTATATGTAATCCCACGCACATCAGTGTTAGGAGCAATTCTGCTCACTGGTTATTTAGGTGGTGCCGTTGCTACTCATGTACGGGTTCTGAATCCCTGGGCAAGCCATATTTTGTTCCCTGTTTATTTGGGTGTGTTCATTTGGTTGGGTCTGTATTTAAGGATGCCGGCACTCAGATATATAATTCCATTTATGACACCAACAGATACTGCAAACGAAAAAAGCAACTAAGGAGTTCAAGTATGAGTAAATTAAAAGTTTTATGTTTTAGTGTGTCGGCTGACGGTTACGGAGCGGGTGTAAATCAAAGTTTGGAGAACCCTTTAGGTGTTGGGGGAATGGGATTACACGAATGGGTTTTTCCAACTAAGTCTTTCCAAGAAATGCACGGTGATGCTGGGACAACAGGAACCCTAGGGGTTGACAACGATTTTGCGATGAAAGGATTTGAAAATATTGGTTCTTGGATACTAGGACGAAATATGTTTACTCCGTATCGTGGGGAATGGAAAGAAGATTGGAAAGGTTGGTGGGGAGATAATCCTCCTTACCACTGTGACGTGTATGTTTTGAGTCATTATGCAAAACCTTCTCTAGCGATGGAAGGAGGAACTACATTTCATTTTATCACAGATGGAATTGAAGTCGCATTACAAAAAGCAAAAGAATCTGCCAAAGGAAAAGATGTTCGAGTGGGCGGCGGAGTGGAAACAATTCGTCAATATTTACAAAAACAATTGATTGACGAAATGCATTTAGCTGTATCACCTAACGTTCTTGGAAGAGGAGAAAATTTATTTACAGGAATAGATTTGCCTTCTCTCGGATATAAAACCAAAGAATACAAAATGTCAGACAAAGCAATGCATTTAATAATCACAAAGGATGGAAAATAAAATGGCAATAGTAAAGAAAAAAAAGACTCAGGCAAAACCAAAATCTAAGGCAGTGAAACTTAATTACGTTGTTTCCCCTTCGCATAGCATCACACCCTTTCTCATGTTCAATGCGAACATCGAAGAAGTGGCGAAATTCTATACATCGATCTTCAAAAAATCTAAAATTATAACGGCTAATCCGATGCAGGCGCAATTTATTTTGAACGGTCTAAAGTTTTCTGCCTATAATGGAGGACCTGAGTTCAAGTTCAGTTGGGGTGTTTCCTTTATGATCAGTGTAGACACGCAAAAAGAGATCGATTATTATTGGAACGCTCTTCTTGCGGATGGCGGCAAAGAAAGTATGTGCGGTTGGCTTCAGGACAAATACGGTATGTTTTGGCAAGTGACACCCAAAATTCTATTAGAACTTATCTCGCATAAAGACAGTGCGAAAGCAGAACGTGCAACACAAGCAATGCTCAAAATGCAAAAAATTGATATTGCAAAACTAAAAGAAGCAGTCGGTTAAAAATAAGTAAGGATACAATATGAGAAAAGTAATTTTCGGAATCAATATCACAGCAGACGGATATTGTAGTCATGAAGATGGAATTGCGGATATAGAATTGCACAACTATTTTACAGAGCTATTGCGGAAAACAGACGTTATTCTCTATGGTCGAAAAACGTATCAGCTCATGGTGCCTTACTGGCCTGATCTTGCAAAGAATCCATCAGAAGATGAGGCAAGCAATGATTTTGCTCGCGTATTTGCTTCGCTAGATTTATTGGTGTTCTCCAAAACTTTGAAAGAAGTTTCGGGAAATAAAACAAGACTCGCTCAGGGAAACATTGCCGAAGAATTGATGGCTTTGAAAAATAAACCAGGCAAAGACATTGCAGTAGGAAGTTTGAGTATTGCATCCCAATTGTCTGATCTGGGTTTGATTGATGAATACCATTTTGTAGTTCAACCAATCGTTGCTGGAAAAGGTCCTCGGTTATTTGAAACATTCCAATCTAAAAACAGTCTCAGGCTCGATCTCATCGGCACGAAACAATTCCAAACCGGTGTCATTGCACTTCATTACAAAAAACATTTCTAAATTTAAAGGATAAAAAAAATGAGCAACACAACTAACGTAACAAAAGACCTCAAAGAAAAATCAATTTTAGTTTCAAGAGAATTTACAGCTCCCGTAGAAACTGTTTGGAATGCTTATACAGATAGTAAAATTTTAGACAAATGGTGGGGACCCAGTCCTTGGAGAGCAGAAACTAAGTCTATGGATTTTCGAGTTGGTGGATTTTGGTTGTATGCAATGGTGGGACCGGAAGGCGAAAAGCATTGGGGAAGAATGAATTATATTGCAATTGAGAAATATAAATTCATTGATTTGGAAGATGTATTTTGTGATGAAAATGGAAATGTAAATTCAGAATTGCCCAACTCCAAAGGGAGAAATTCCTTCACCAAAACCAGTAACGGCACATTAGTGGAATTCAAGTTGCAACTAACGTCTGAAGAACAATTGAAACAATTAGTCGAAATGGGATTTGAAGAAGGGATTAAAATTTGTTTTGAGCAGTTGAATGAATTAATCAACACTGGGCAAGTATGAACAACACAGAACAAGATATTATTTTAACCCAAACTTTCGATGCCACAATCGAGCAAGTCTGGAAAGCGATTACAGATAAAGAGCAAATGCAAAGGTGGTACTTTGAGTTGGCAGAATTTAAAACTGAAATGGGCTTTCAGTTTCAATTTACTGGTGGTCCTAGTCCCGATAGACAATACTTACATCTCTGTGAGATAACAGAGGTTATTCCAAATAAGAAGCTAACCTATAGTTGGCGTTACGATGGATATGCAGGAAATTCTTTTGTTACATTTGAATTGTCTTCCCAAGGAAATTCGACTCATCTAAAATTTACTCATACAGGAATTAATTCCTTTCCTAGGGATAATCCTGATTTGGCGATAGGAAATTTTATAGAAGGTTGGAATTTTATCATCCATACTTCCCTCAAAGACTATGTGGAAAATGTAGACAAAGAAATATTTTCTTCTCGCCTTTTTGATGCACCAAGGGATCTAGTATGGGAAGTCTGGACAAATCCGAAACATACTGCCCTTTGGTGGGGACCGACTGGATTTACGAATACGATTTACGAAATGGATGTAAGAGTGGGTGGAACTTTTCGATTTATGATGCACAGTGCTGAGGGAGTCGATTTTCCAAATCAGATCACTTATCTCGAAGTAGTCAAACCAGAGCGACTAGTTTACGATCATGGAAATTATGAAAATCCAAAAATGTTCCATGTGACAATAAACTTTGTTGAGGCTAATGGCAAAACAAAAATTACAATGCGAATGTTATTCAAAAAAGCAGAAGAAAGAAAAGTAGTAGTCGAAAAATATGGAGCACTAGAAGGACAAAAACAACATCTAGATAAACTCGAAGCGTATTTAGCAAAAATGCAAAAGATATAATATTGTAAAGACGGGTTTTAACCCGTCTCAAGGAGATAAATTTATGAAAATAGCAGTGATTGTTGTAAGAAGTTTAATGGGGGCATTATTTCTATTTGCCTCTGTTACTTATTTATTCAAACTCATTACACCACCAGAGCAAGTAGGTGCAATGAAAGTGTTTAATGATGGGATAGCCGCATCCGGTTACTTGATGAACTTAGTGAAGATAACAGAGCTTATCTGCGGTCTTGCCCTAATTTCAGGAAGATTTGTTCCACTTGCATTGGTTGTACTTTCACCGATTATAGTGAATATCTTTTTCGTTCATGCGTTCTTAGCACCGGAAGGTTTACCTGTTGCGATATTCTTGATAGTTGCAAACTCATTCTTGGGTTACGCGAATTGGGATAAGTATAAACCTTTGTTTGAACCAAAATAATAGGTGATTGGTTAGGACTGTGGGTAGCTACCCACAGTCCTAACCAATCCAGTTACAGGTCGTAATCGCCATTAGCCTCAGGTTGGTATAAAATATTCGTGATTTGAAAAAAATTTTCTCCATCCGGAACTTTCCACTTGATTACATCCCCAACCTTATAACCTAAAACGGCAGTGCCTATAGGTGCCAAAACAGAAATTTTATCCTTATCAATATCAGCATCTTCCGGAAAAACTAATCTGAATTGTTGAAAATCTAATTCATTCATTTTCTTTAATTCGAAAATAGAATTCATTGTAATATAATTAGACCCAATCGTGTAAGAATCTACTTTTTGAGCACGTTCAATTTCTCCTAATAAGTCTTTTAGATTCGTGTCTGCTTTATTTGTCTTTGTATATTCCTGAACCATACTCTTTAAACGGGTATAATCGTATTTCGTTATACATATTTTATTCTTTGTGTTCATCTTGAACTCCTTGTAATTTTGTGCAAAACTTCAAGGTATAATAAAAACAAAAGGATTGTCAAGGACTATTTATTGATTCACGTTTATCAAAAAGTTTAGGCTAATTTCTTTCACACTAAATTCCTACGCCAGCGAAAGCACTTTTAAAGCAGCCAACCAACCGAGCAGTGTCATAAGATTTCGAATATAATTAAATCGTATCCATAAGGCGATTGACTTGAAATCCGGTTTCAGGAAGTTTGCTGAACCACTGCGGGAGAATGATTCTTGTTTCAAAAAGCCCGGCACCAAATGTGATGCCGAGGTTTATTACGTATAGCCACAATAGAATTTCAGAAAAAGAAATTTGCATTTTATTTTTCCAAAAGCACTTTAAAGTTATTTAAACTTTCATCCATGTTAGATTGAATTTTCTTTTGATTGCCGAGACAAACATTCACAATGAAGCTAATGACTGTCATAGGAAACTGCATAGTATCCGACATTCCAAGAAGCACTTTGGTTTGATCTTGATTTACAGATTCTGTAGTGACGTAAGATTTGAATTTACCTTCGAATGGTTTTTTGAAACGAATCTCAGTGTCTAACCTTAGTCCATCAACTATGTTTAGAATTTCCTGTTCCGCAGTTCCAACTTCTTCGTGATTACTTTCCCAAGAAGAAATAAATCCAACCATTCCGTCAGTCCCTTTGAATTCTTTTTTCATAGCAGGGTCCTTTTTCGACCAAGCATTCCATTGTTCGTGGTTCTTTAAAAATTTCAAATGACCAAACACTTCCGCTTTTGGTTTATTGACTATAATTTCACTTTCTAACTTAAATTCCTTTGGTGCGATAGCGGTTAATACTGCTAAGACCAAAAATATTCCAACGATTATTCCTAAAAAAATTTTCATAATTTCTCTCCGATTGTAATTTTATTCTTTCAACATACTAAACGTAAGATTAGATGTCAATGCAATTTAAAATACTAAGTATGCCTGATAAAGCCCTGCAAGTCCACCGAGTAATGCCCCAAGGATAATCAGGGTTAGCTCATCTTCTTTAAATACTGAATGAAGAAGTTCTTCAAATTCTGCCTTTGGAAGTACCGACAATCTGTCCGAAATTGTTTTTTCTATTTGTAACCTATCAGTTAGGTAGTCTTGAATTCTATTCGCAACCTCGGGTAAAATCCAGATTAGCTTCTCCGCAATGCTTTCTTTAATTTGGCGAATTTTTTCAGAGCCGAGGACAACTGGCATAAGGGGAGCTTTTTCCATCATTTTTTCATGGGTGAGTTTGTATGCTCGTTCAATCACTAATTTAATCAGTAAATCTCCCCCTTTCCCTGTGAAAATTAAACGAACTAAGTTTTCAGTATTTAGAACGTTATGCGCTACTACATTTGCAAACTCAATCGCTACAGCTTCTTGGCGTTTTAAAAAAAGTCCCTGATAAGTGATAAAGAAAAAATACTTAGTAGGTTCGAGTGGTTTAAAAATCATCTGGAGTGCAATCCAATTCGTATAATATCCAACCACAACTCCCATGATTGGCATTGTCCACCATTGACCAAGTATATTAATAAAGGCTAATTGTATTAAGCCGATCAAAAATCCAAAATAAATTCCAGACACAATTATAAATCTAAATTCCGGTCCCCCACAACGTTGAAACATTTCAATTAAGATAGACGTTTTTTTTCCACTCAGAGAAGATTTTATAATTTCATCAAACTCTAAAACGTTATCTAACTCTTCTCCAAAGGATTTATAAATATGCACAATCTGTTTCGGAATTTCACGCCGAACTTCATCTTCTAAGGATTTTTTTATATCTTCTGAAAGTAAACTCCAAAGGAGGGGATTTTCAGTAGCAATAATATCTTTTATAATTTCTTTTGCTTTGATATCAATTAAGTCTTGGATCTGGTGATTAATTTCATTTGGATTCACACGCTGAAATAACTCGTGCGGTTTTACCAAACGGGCAGTCAAAATTTTTGCGATGAGGCTACTCATCTTAACCGCATGATTGGGAATAATTCCTTTCCAACCAAGTTTACCAATTCCAAAAAATTCTGCAGGATGAAAAATCATTTTCACTGCAATATAATTTGTCACCCAACCTACAAACGCGCAGGTTATTGGAATCGAAATGTATTTTACTAAGTCAGGATGATTTTGAATTAACTCTTGTAACCATTGCATAGTCTCTCTCCCCTTCTTTACTCTCTTCAAAAAAGTATTTTCGTTTTTTTATGCAATCTTAAATTTATTTTTTCGTAAATTAAACTAGAATCATATATTTATTGACTCATTTCTAATATTCACAGCAATCTAACTTATGGAACTCACTCTAAATACACCTTCGCTTTTATTTCCCGCAATTTCCCTTCTCATGCTCGCGTTTACAAATCGTTTCCTAAGTCTTTCAAAACTAATTCGAGATTTATACTCTCAATATGAAAAATCAAAAGAACAAAAAGTATTTGTCCAAATAAAATCTTTACGCCTAAGACTTACTCTGATTCGAAACATGCAATTCTTCGGAATTTCAAGTTTGTTACTTTGTGTAATCTGTATGTTTTTTATTTTTAATGGCGAAATGGAGTTTGCGCGGTATATTTTTCAGTTTAGTCTTGTGCTTTTAATTATTTCTCTAACTCTCTCCGTCTGGGAAGTTCAGATTTCTACTAACGCATTGTCCGTTGAGCTAAGTGATATGGAAGAGTTGAAAGGGAAGAAATAGAAGTTAAATTTTTAACTAGAATTGATTTGGGATGGCAGGGAATTAATTCATAGATATTTTTTATCTTGACAATTGTACCCCAAATGTGATACTAGATAGGAGGAGATTTACATGTCGAAAACTGCAATGATTCGAGCAAGAGTAGAAGATAATTTAAAAAAAGATGTTGAGAATATTTTATTAGCACTTGGAATTTCTCCATCCGAAGCAATTAATATTTTCTACAGCCAAATTCGTCTAAGACAAGGAATCCCTTTTGAAATTAAAATTCCAAATAAAATTACTCTTAAAACATTTGAAGAAACTGATTCTTTAAGAAAAAGAAAATCCTTCCAGAAAAAGGAAGATTTATTTAAAGCACTTAAACTATGATTTTTAAATCAGCTTATACAAATCAATTCGAAAAAGATTTAAGACTTTGTAAAAAAAGAAATAAAGACTTACAAAAATTGAAAGATGTAATTGGACTTCTAATCGATAATAAGCCCTTGCCTGCGAAATTAAAAGACCATAAACTCATAGGAAATTTTAAAGAAAGGCGTGAATGTCATATCGCGCCAGACTGGCTTTTAATTTATAAAATTGAAACTGATATAATTATTTTTGAAAGAACTGGTTCTCATTCTGATTTATTTTCTTGAGTAGAGTTTTCTCGCAGTAGGGAAGTTTGTTTTATTTAGAAATTAGGTGGCTAATAAAGTATAGCCTTACTAAAAATTTTTACAATATAAAAGGAAGTAGGGTTTCGCATGGAAATCGAAATTAATTTAGAGCTATCACAGAAATACCATAGAAAATTTTCGTTATCTACATATAATCCAAGTTTTCATAGTAGCTTAGATGTTTTTATAAACATAAAAGAATTTAGAGAAGGAAGTTACGAAGAAGGTATAGTTATTTATGACTTACTTAAAGGTACATCTAATAAAGAAAGTTTCGGACTTGGAGTAAAACTTAGACACCATGCCTGGATAGAATTCGAAAATAAAATTATTGACGTTACCTTATCAGATAAATCAGTAAAGTATTTCCCTTGTGATTACTTTGCGTTAGAAAAAGCAGAGGAAATTTTTACTGAATACCATTCCATTGAAGCTCCTTTCTTTGAATATAAAGACAATCACAAACTTCGAAATGTTTATTTGTATCCTGAAAAATGGAAAAGTAAATTTAATGATGCGATCGAAGTTTTCAGGAATCTATTTAACCGTAAAGATATTTCTCAAATTGAAGTTGAGAAATATGTAAAAAGTCTTTATCACGAAAGAGGACTTCGTTACAAAATTGAAATATAGTAGATACTTATTGTTATATTACGAAATAGTCCGGTCGCTAGCGACAGCGAATGATTGCGGCATTTTGAAGTAATTTCTTTCTCCATCCTTAATTTCCGCAATCGTATCAACGTTAGCAAAGTGACCTCTACTCAAACACAGGTCTTCTTTTTTCCTTCAATGCCTTCATTGCTTCGAGCATATTGTTTTTAATCGCAGGAACAGACAACCAATCACGAGAATTTTTTAGATGTAATTCGAAATCGTCTAACGCTCTACGATTGATGTTTTGTTTGGTGTAACGAACTGCGGATAATGGATAACGAAAGACAGATTCTAATTTTTTAGTAGAAAACTTTCGTAGCTCTTCTCTAGTCGCACCAATATCGTCAATCATCCCAACGGCTTTAGCCTCAGGTCCTTTGTACGCAGCAGCTTCTAAACAAATTTCGTTCAGATTAGTTAGATTAATAGATTGTTGGAGTTTGTATACAAACATTCCGGGTAACGGCAAACCGAATCCAATTTCGGTAAAAGAAATACGACATCCGGTGGATAGCATATAACGATAGTCGCAAGCCGATGTCATAACAGCGCCACCACCCATTGCATGACCAGTTACTTCGGCTACAAGCGGTTTGTCAAAACGAAGCATTTCTCCGAATAATAGACATATACCACCAACTGCATCTACTAATTCGTCAGGTGGAGTATTGATTAAGGTTTCTGCATCTAGACCATTCGAAAAAAATTTAGGATTTTCCGAAGTTAAAATAGCACCTTTGTAAGAATCGTCTGCTTGAATTTCTTTTAGAATAGAAGCTAGTTCAGTCATCGTAGGTCTGGTTAAAGAATTTTGCTCATTGGTTTGAATTGTGATTAATTCTGCTTTGCCACCGCTTAGGTTTAAGGCTTCTCTTTTAAAATTCATAAATACCTCTAATTATTTTTGTATGTAATTCGCACAACATGGCTTTTGCCATCTTCATTGTTAATATTCGAAATACCATCATATTGTAAAAGCTTTTTTGTATCTTTTTCGTAAACTAGTAAAATCGGTTTTACAAAAGCAGCAAGAACTGGATTATTTAATTCAACTTTCATAGAAATAACATCTATCTCGCCCCGTTTAGTTTCACTAGTTTTAAATACAACAAACTTGAAACAATCCTGTTGCGATGGAGCGCAGAGATTCAATATCTTTTTATTACCAGCAAGAATTTGATCCCAATTCTCCCTTACAAAATAATCGAATCCGCCGTCAATAACTGCATTTGCAGGTATTGGAATGGATGCTTCTTTTATTTCTTCCTTATTGTTTTTTCGGTAGATGAAATTAATTTTATTTCCAACAACGTCAGCCCCTTCGATATATCCGTCTCTAAAATCTTCCAACTTAAAGTCGACTCGAATTGGATTTTTTTGGAATACGATTTTCTTTTTTGCAAATACTTTTCCATTAACGTCCTTATATTCAATTAACGAATAAATATGTTTTCCGTTTTCATAAAATTCTTCGTGGTGATCGTAATACAAACGCTTTCCTGTTTTTAAGTCAAACGCTTCCCCATTGAACTTTTTGGTTTCCAGTGCGAATAATCCTTGTAATGCGAAAAATGCTAGAATTGGAAATAATTTATTAAACATGTAATCTCCTTTTACAATAAAAATTTTTTTGAAAGAAAATTAATCCATTGCAAATTACTTAAAAATATACTGCGGCAGCGGGAATTAACTTTCATTACTTAGACTTAAAAAACACTTGAAGTTAGGAAGGTAAGATAAAAAGCTAATTCTATGCAAGTAGAAATTTGGTCGGACATAATGTGTCCATTTTGTTATATTGGAAAACGGAAGTTTGAAGCCGCACTGGAAAAATTTCCTAAAAAAGACGAAGTAAAAATCACTTGGAAAAGTTATCAACTTGATCCAAATATAAAATTTCAACCCGATAAAGATATTTATACTTATCTGGCAGAGGCGAAAGGGCAATCGCGCGAGTGGTCGATTAAGATGCATGAAAACGTGGTTAATATGGCTAAGTCGGTTGGACTTGAGTATAATTTCGATAAGGCGGTGGTTGCAAATTCCTTTGATGCACATCGTGTGATTCAACTTGCAAAGAAACATGGGCTTGGAGATGCAATCGAAGAAAAATTATTTAAAGCCTACTTTACGGAAGGAAAAAATTTTGCCGATCATGAAACACTTACTACTTTAGGCGAAGAGGTTGGACTGAATCGAGAAGAAATTTTAGAAGTACTTTCAGGAGATGCACTAGCGGATAATGTCAAATCCGACATCGAAGAAGGAATGCAACTTGGACTTAGAGGAGTTCCTTTTTTCGTATTCAATCGCAAAATCGGAGTTGCCGGTGCGCAAGACACAGAAATTTTCCTACAAGCTTTGAACGAAGCAAACAAAACATAATTATAAACCTTGAGGACTAAATGTTAAAATTAATCAAAAAACAAAATGTAAAATCTATTACAGACAAAGTATTACTAGTCATTCTAGATGGCGTCGGTTACACCGAAAAAGGCGCTGATGCGGGTAACGCGATAGCAGGTGCAAAACTTCCTACTCTTAATCCTCTCTGGACAAATCATTCTACAATTCATATAAAAGCACACGGAAAAGCGGTAGGTATGCCGTCTGACGATGATATGGGAAATTCCGAAGTGGGGCATAACGTTCTTGGCTGCGGGAGAATTTTTGACCAAGGTGCAAAATTGGTAAGTAACTCGATAGACGCTGGCGAAATGTTCCAAGGACATGTCTGGAAAGAATTAATTGCAAATGTAAAAACAAAAAAGTCCACTCTTCATTTCTTAGGTTTACTTTCTGACGGAAATGTTCACAGCCATATCGACCATTTAAAAGCAATGATTTCCGCATCCAAAAAAGAAGGTGTTTCCAAAGTTCGAATTCACATTCTCCTCGATGGTCGGGATGTTCCAGAAAAATCTGCTTTGGAATATGTTCGACCATTCGAAACATTTTTATCCGAACAACGCGATGCGCACTTCGATATAAAGATTGCATCGGGTGGTGGTCGAATGACGATTACGATGGATCGTTATGAGGCGGACTGGTCGATGGTGGAGCGCGGTTGGAATTTTCATGTAAAAGGAGAAGGTAGAACTTTTTCCTCTGCCGAAGAAGCAATCGAAACTTTTCGGAAAGAAGATCCTGCGGTTATTGACCAGTATCTCCCTGGATTCGTGATTGGAGACGATAACGGAGCAGTTGGAAAAATTGAAGACGGAGACTCTGTAGTGTTCTTTAACTTTCGTGGTGATCGGGCAATCGAAATTAGCCTCGCAATGACTCAAGACAATTTTGCTAAATTCAATCGTGGTAAAAAGCCAGATGTATACTACGCAGGAATGATGCAATACGATGGAGATTTAAAACTTCCAGACAAATACCTAGTAACCCCTCCAGCCATCGATAGAACTTTGAGTGAATATTTAATTAGTGAAAAATTACAACAATACGCAATTTCCGAAACCCAAAAATACGGTCACGTAACTTTTTTCTGGAATGGAAACAAAAGCGGCTACTTAGATAAAAATTTCGAAACTTTCCAAGAAATTCCTTCTGACGTAATTCCATTCGACCAAGCACCGGAAATGAAAGCAAAAGAAATTACTGACACACTAATCTCCGCTCTTGAAACGAAAAAATACAATTTCCTCCGAGTCAATTATGCCAACGGCGACATGGTAGGGCATACTGGTAATTATGCGGCAACAGTGAGAAGCCTAGAATTCCTAGACACGTGCATGGAACGTTTGAAATCAGCCTGTGACAAAAACGGCTACACCTTATTAGTCACTGCCGACCACGGAAATGCAGATGAGATGTACCAACTCGACAAAAAAGGAAACCCTCAAAAAGCAGGCGAAAAGTTTTTTCCAAAGACTAGTCATACTTTAAATCCTGTGAACCTTGTGATTTACGATAAAGATAATCGCTGGAAACTAAAAGGTGATTCTGACTCTGGTCTTGGTAATATTGCGGCTACCGTTTTGGATTTACTTGGTTATGAAGCACCGGAAGGGTATTTACCTAGTTTATTAGAGAGGATATAGTCTATTATGCGTAATTGGTTTTCCAAATTCAAACAATCAAAATTCTTCAACACATTCTGTTATCTCTGGGTAGGAATTTTTTCTGCTTTATCTTTTGTTCCCTATGGGTTTAGTGAGCTTGTATTCATTGCTCCATTTGGGCTATTCTGGATTGAAGAAAAGTATCGAGGACAATACAAAGTTTTACTCAAAAAGGGACTTTTATTTTCGATATTTTTCATAACATTTTCTTATTACTGGATCAACTACATGTTGATGGTTTTTGGAGGATTCCCAGTTTTTATGGCGATTCCCCTCTTTATTCTATATGGATTAATCGTAAATTGGAAGTTTGGGGTAATCATGGTTTTACTCAGCTACTTTCGAAAAAAAGTAGGACGACACAATATTTTTCTCCCGGGATTTATCGTTATTATCGCTGAATTTTTTACTTGGCAGATTTTTCCTTGGTACTATGGGAATTTGTTAGCGGGTAACTTAATTTTATCACAAGTAGTGGAATACACAGGAGTTTATGGACTTTCGATTTTAGTGTTCATCGTTTCCTATCCACTTTTCCAATACCCCATTTGGCGAATTGTAAAATCTAAATCCCAAAAGTACAAATCGCTTACTGCGCGTTATCTACTTCAGTCGCTTTCGGTATTACTTCTATTTGCCGCCGTTGGTGGAATTTTATTTTGGAAGTGGAATTCTGTTGAGCCAGCATATTCGAAACAAGTTCTAATTATCCAACCAGATGCTCCACTTGAATTTAGAGATGGACGAGTGCGTGAAACAATGGAAGCTTTGATGAATCGAATTGAGCGGTTAGTGATAGAGGGCTCTGAATCTAAAAAACCCGACTTAATAGTGCTTCCAGAATCGGGTGTTCCCTTTTACTCGGCACGTTATGCGCCAGAGACCACAAGTTATGATTTAATTTACTGGGCGAGATTTGATGCTTTGATTTACCAACTCAGTAACCGATTTAAAGCAAATTTTTATTTCAATGAGTTGGATGCATCTTTTGCAAACAACAAACCTTCTCGTGAAAATTTACGTTATCATAATAGCTCTACCCTTTATGATCCAAATGGGAACCGAGGAGAATTCTACCGTAAGTCATACCTATTAGCGTTTGGCGAATACATCCCGTTTGGCGAAACTTTCCCTGTTCTATACAGTATCATTCCGCAAATTGGAAGATTTATTCCCGGCGAAGAACAAAATCTAATTACGTATTTCAAAAACAAAACAGAGGTTACTTTTGGTAAGTCGCATCTAAAGTGGGTTGATTCCAGTTTTATGAATATGCAAGCACACCGAGACTACTACAAAGAAAATATTTCTGAGGTAGAGTCTGCTGGAAAATTTCTTCCGCTTATTTGTTACGAAGTAATTTTACCTGAGTTCGTTCGTAAGTTTTACAAAACTGAGATGCCTGACTTTATTGTAAATATTACAAATGACAAGTGGTATGGAAAAACCGTAGAGAGTTATGAGCACTTGGAACTAGCAAGACTTCGTTCGATAGAATTTCGCCGTTGGATGGTGCGTTCCACAAACTCCGGTACCTCTGCATTTGTAGATCATCTTGGTAGAATCGTGAATAATACCATGACCGATTTGGGAACTAGTGAATACTATTCTAGTCGAGTGGATGTAATTTCTTCTTCTCCCACTTTTTATGTTCGTTTCGGAAACCTACTCGTGTGGCTATTTATCATTATCTGCTCTGGCTATTTCGGATGGAAGATTTATCGAACCTAGTTATTTTATGAGAGAGGTTGGGCTTCTTTGCATTTTTGCATATAATAAAAAGAAGCCATATCATTCTGATTATTGGCAAAAATTTCCTCGAATAATTTTCTTGCCTCCTCTTTTTCTCCATTAAAAAATGCGTTAATTGCTAACTCAAAATGCATTTTACTGTCTTTCTTTTTTTGTCGTATATCTATTTCATCAGATTCGAAAATTTCAAAAATAGGAGCTGGATCTTTTTTTCCTTTCACTTCCACTTTTCCTAGAAACCGATAATTATAGTTTTCGTAGTTTGGCAGATTCATCATTGTTTTTTCGCTTACAACAATTGAAGCGCCGTAAATTTTTGTAAGTCCTTCGATTCTAGATGCAAGATTTACCGCATCGGAGATAACAGTTCCCTCCATCCTTTCGGAATCGCCTACTGTTCCTAACATCAAACTTCCTGTATGAATTCCAATTCCAATTTTGACCGGAGGCAAATCCTGAGTTGCCCTAATAATGTTGAATGATTGTAATCCGCGAATCATTTCTATAGAAGCCAATACTGCATCCTCTGTTTTCAAAGGAAAAAGTGCCATGATCGCATCGCCAATGTACTTATCAATAAACCCATTGTATTTTCGAATGATTGGATTCATTACTCTTAGATATTCATTGATAAAATTAAAATTTTCTTCTGGTGACATACTCTCTGACATTTCTGTAAAAGAACGAATATCAGAAAACAGGATAGTCATATCTTTTTGAATTTGGTCTCCAAGCATAACTTCCGTAATATTTTGTTTTTCTAAATAGCTCAAAAATTCTTTTGGGACAAAACGACTGTAAGCCACGTTGGTTTTAGAAAGATCATGTGAAAGTAGCTCTACACTGAAAAATGCTTTAGAGAAACGGACAGATAGTAAAAATGCTTGTGAAAAAATAAATACAAATAAACCAAAGGGAGACAATTGTGCTGTATTGACGATTGAATTTGCATACAAGATATCATTGATTATAGTTAAAAATAAAACAATAAATCCCATTAAAGCAACAAGCGCCCCTTCTCTTTTATTTATAACTCCTTTGCTCAATGCAAAAACTCCATAGGAAAGAGCGAATACTGTGAGGAGCTGATAGTAAATAGCCGTCATTGCATAAAATTTTACATAAGTAAAAAGTACTAGAACGTTAAAAACAATAGATGCTGCAATGATCCATTTTAACACTTTGGACTTAAATTCATCTGGATAAAGAGAATGTAAAAACAAAGAGAAGACTGGGGTCGCCAGATAGAAAGATAAATATTCCAGCTTTAATCCAAATTCCCAATTGATATTCGGAAAAGCAGTGAATAACAGTCGTTCGCCGGTAGTAAGTAAGCGGATAATCATGATAAAACAAAAATTTCCAAGATAGAGACTTGACTTATCCTTTCTGCGCAAAGAAAAAAGACCGATATGATAAATCCCCATAATAAGCAAACTGCCGGTCAAAAATAAATCAAATCCAAGTTTTATTTCTCTGAAATCATGAATTCCTTCTATACTTCCTATTCGAATACTTTCCCAAAGTCCTCCCTTGGGATAGGTATAATTCGAAATTTCTAAAACCATCTCATTTTCCAATTGAGGTTTTCTAATATAAGTAATTAAAGGGTTGAACTGTGGACGAAATGTTTCAGAAAGTATAGATGAAAAGCCATTCTCCGCTATCAATTCTCCGTTAAAATAGAGACGATAGGCGCTAGATAAGTCCTGTATTTTTAAAGCAAATGTAGAACTTCCCTCTGGTAAAAATAATTTCAAACGATATGTTCCAAATCCCTCCCTTGGCAATATAGTTTCGCCTTTTGGAATACCTGTCCATACTCCCGGAACAGTCAGAAACATAGAAGCCTGTTTTTCAGTTGGGTTAGAAATTAAAAATTGTTGCCAGTAGAACTCCCATTCTCCATCTAAATTTATCACTTCGTTATTCTCAAAATGAGCTTTTCTTAAATCTAATTCTCCTTTTACAGCCTTAGGAGAGGGCTTAAATTCTAAAATCTGAGAACAGAACTGGGAAAGTAAAAATAGAGCGAGAAAAAAAAATTTATTCATATTATAACCCTTTTTATAATGAAGAGACAATAATTCCAACTAGAATATCCATTATCAGCTTTGGCGGTAATTGTGTCAAAGAAGCTTAAATTATGCAAGATATTATTTCATACCCGAATAGAAATTATGATTAAAAAATATAGTTAGCAACCATCCACTTTCATTTCGATCACATCGGCACTAGAAAGAAAAATGAAATTAACCGCTCTCTTTTTAAATTTTGCAAATCTTTTTCAGAATGAAATTTCCTAGTTTACAAAGAACAAAGGGATATAAAATTATAGTTGTTATACTCAAGCCAGACTGGTTTTCAGTAAAGGAAATTTTTTCAGACAGGATTAAAAATCTGAAAACCAATCTAATCTGAGTATATTCTCAGGAAGTAATAAATTTCAGAAGGAATAAAAATCTATATTTAATGATTGAGTATTTGCAAGAGAGTTTATTTTTCTAGCTGAGGTGGATAATCTAATCATTCCAAAAGATATTAAAAGGAATTAAATAGATGTGAGAAAATTCTTATTCGTAACAATTATCATTCTAATGACTCAATGTTTAGGGAAAAGTAAGGCTAAGCTGAAGTTAGTGCTTCCTTTGGGTGGAGAGGCAATTGAGATAAGTAGAACTTCTGAATTTACGAATGAATTTGGAAATAAAACGACTTTTAGTTTAAAAATGAAGAGTGAGCCTGAAAGTTTAGTTTATATTTGTTTAGCCAGTTCGAATACAGTTACTGGAGGAACAATTCTTGTATCAGGATTTGTTATTTCTGGGGCTGGAATTTGCAGTTCTTCTCCTACCTATTTAGAGTTTAATTCTACAAACTGGAATACGGATCAATCTTTTCAAGTAGTTGGAAGTCGAGGCACCGTTGGTGTTAGCGGTAATACAAATTACAGTATTCAGTTTCTTACGATTAGCGCAGATGCGTCTTATAATAATTATCCTCTCGCAGAGATCAGTCTTACAAATCTTGATATAGACGTAGTAGGTTCCTATTTTGTAAGGACAAATGTAAGTGGGCTAACAGCTAGTATCCAGCTTGAAAATAATTCTAGTGAGATCTTAACTATTACTGAAAATGGATATAATAACTTTCCGACAACAATCACGAATGGACTCGCATATTCTGTGTCTATTAAGACGCAAGCAGTTGGGCAAGTTTGTTCTATTTCAAATCTACCTTACGGAACTTCGAGTGTAAATGTAGAAATTACAATTATCTGTGTGTCTGGATTTTTATTTAATGGAACACTTTTATCTAGTTCCAATCCACCAACGCTTAATCAGTCTTTCGCAGGATTAGTGACATTAGCCGGTAGTTTTCCAACAACCGTCGCATCTGGAAATACCAATGGAACAGGAACCACGGCAAGATTCGATAATCCAATTGCAATTACATCAGATGGAACGAATATTTATGTAGCGGATATTTTTAATAATGCGATTCGAAAAGTTGTAATTGGGACAAATGCCGTTTCTACTCTAGCGACTATTACAAATTTGCCGCACGGAGTTGCTACGGATGGTGTGAACGTATATGTTGCGGCTTACGGCAATCATACTATTCAAAAAGTAGATATAGCTACTGGGAATGTTACTACTCTTGCTGGAAGTCCTCCTTCTGGAGATATTGTGGGTGCGAGCACAGTGGCTAAGTTTTATCAGCCAACCTATCTTACAACGGATGGAACAAACTTATTTGTAACTGATAGAGGAAATCAAAAAATAAAAAAAATCGTAATTAGCACGGGAATTGTGTCGATTGTTGTTACCAGTCTCGTTCAACCAAACGGAATTGCGACTGACGGTACAAATCTCTATATTGCAGATACTGGAGATCATAGAATCATAAAATACGTAATTGCTGCTATGACACAATCTATTGTGGCAGGAACTGGCGTTTCGGGTAATTCCGATAATCTGGTAGGGACATCGGCGCTGCTTAACAGCCCTTATGGAATTACAATGGATGGAAGTTATCTTTACATATTAGAAGGAACGGGAAAGAACTTAAGAAAAATGTTATTATCCGGAACCAACTCAGTCACTACTATCATGTCGCAAAATAATGGATATGAAGACGGAATTATCGGGGTTGCCAAGTTTTGCAATACGGGGGCTAACTGTGATTCGTCCATAACATTTGATGGAAGTTTTCTGTACATTGCAGATAGATACAATCATGCAATTCGTAGATTATATTACTAACGTTTGGTTTTGCAGCGAGCTGGAAGTATACGTGGAATATCCCCATCTCTAACATCTGTTCCACGCGGAACATTGGCTGCACCGGCAAAAAGGATTGTTACAGCCGCAAGAATTCATTCATGACGTACATAAAATTAAAATCAGAGTAATCTTAAAACCTTCTGTGCCTCAGTGGCAAATCTTTCTTTAACCCACTAGGAATAATTTTTTCTGAATTGCTGTGGGGTAATACCGGTTATCTGTTTAAAGGCTCTGTTGAAGGAGGCTTTAGAATTAAACCCGACTGCAAAGGCTATGGAAAGAACAGGGCGTTTTTTTTCTTCAAGCATAATTTTTTTTGCCTCTGTAATCCGATATTCGTTTATGAATTGGGGAAATGTTTGGTTCAACTTTTCATTGAGGAGTTGAGAGAGTTGGTGTGAACTAATTTCTAATTCTTCCGCAAAACCTGAGAGACTAATATCTTCGTCTGTAAATGCTTTTTCTTTTTCCATGATAGATTTTATTTTTTCAAGAATAGTATTTATATCCAAATTTTTTATCTTAGATTGCTCATATCTCACTTTCTTCATTTCTCTTTTAATACCAGAAAGCATTTCCGGATACTTAGAGGAAAATAAATAGAATATATATAAATTGATCGGCAGTAATAGGGCGCTTAGTTTAACCAAGGAAAAACTTTGGAGGAAAAATCCTATTAGCCCAATAAATAAATCTAAGTATAAAAGGGATGTCATAAATAAAAATTGAATTCTAGATTTATCTGAAATCTCTTTTGTAGAATGAAAGATATTTCGATTCTGATAAAGGATAATACTCATATATCCCAAAAGGAATATCTTAGTAAAAAAATTAATCCCACCGAGTAGATAAGAATAGGAATTCATTTTTTTATTAAGAGTAGATTCTAAAAAAAGAATTTGCTCAGTAGTAGACCAGAATTGAAAAGGGAGTATTGCAATAAAGACGAGGATACTTGGTATTAGGTGTAGATAAAATTTTTCTAAATTGTCTTCTAGAATATTTTTTTTATAGTATAGATAGAAGAAAGGACCAGCGAGATAAACAAAAGGAAGGTGAAGTCCGTAAAAATAGGGGTAGATTAAATGGATTTTTGTAAAAATATAGGCGCCCGCAAAAAGCCAGAGAGCAGAGATCCAAAGAATGTAACTCATCGTTCGAGTAGAGTTTGAAAAATAACAATTGATTCCCCAGATGAATGCAAATAGCCCGCCGGAAATTAGAAAAGACCCTTGTAAAAATTGAGTTATATCCATCGCTAAAAACCCATCCGATTTTAAAATAATATCAGTACCTTGTCAAGGCTTTCCATAAATAGAAAACTTAATCGGAAGATTTTAAGGGCGGATTTAATTAGCAAAATCCAATATTTGGTGAATTTAGTTGGGATCATTAATTAGAATATGCTAAAACAATTTCAAAAAATAAATTTCTTAGTTGAAGTATTTAGAATCAGTCTAAACTTGTACAATATTTTTCAAACTCTGGAGGTTTGGTGTGATTCAATCTGCACAAAAATTTTATAAAGAAATGACTGTTGGGGACGCAATGCAAGTGCATCCAGAAGCAGGTCTTGTTTTCTCTAGTTACCATCTAGGTGGATGCTCTCATTGCTCTATCAATGAAATCGAAACAATCGAACAAGTATGCCAAGGTTACGGTGTAGAGGTAGAAGTGCTTCTTGACAGCTTGAACAATTTATTTGCGGAAGACGAAGCTTAGTCTTCTCAATACCTAAGCGGGTTTGAGTTCTTCAATCCCGCATTTATTTTCCTCACTTCTAATATGAAAGAAAAAGATGATATTGAACTCGGAATTGATCCTAAGCCGATTAATGAAACCGAGGAGCGGCAACTCAGTCTTTTACTCAACTTGATCCGCAGTAGGCAGGGTCTATCCTTTGTTCAGATTCGTCAGATTATGAAAGAGTTTTATTCTAATTCAAATATTGAATCAGACCAAAAGAAATTACAAAGAGATATTGAGGAGTTAAAGGAAAATGGATTTGCCATTAAGTTTTACAAAGTCGCCCACGAGTCGATGGAGTATAACGTCTATAGAATGGATGAATCCCAGAGAGATGCAAGAATTGTCATGTCCGATGAAGAGCTTCGTAAATTTTCATTTTTGATTCTAAAAAAATCCGAAGAGAATGCGTCTAATGACCTGTTTACCGCATCGCAGAAAATTTTTTCTCGTAATTTAAACTATTTTCCCCATATCAAAAAAAATGTTTCTACAGAAACCCAATCGGAGACAGAGGAAAATTCCGGCATTTCCCAAAACTTATACAAAGTGATGACTGCCATAAAAAATAAAACTCCTTTGAAAATAGAATACTTCAAAACAAATCCGAAGGAAAGTTATTTTCGAGAAATCGAACCTTTACAAATTATAAAACGTAATTCGGAAGATTTTTATTTAATAGTCTATGATAGAGAAAAAAAACAAAAACGTCGCTTTTTGATCCCTAAAATTTTAAAAATTTCAGATTTGAGCGGTGAATTCTTATTTACCGGTAAAATTGAAAAGAATGATTTAAATTACCATGCTCTAAATTTTGCTATTCACGAATCTGAAAGCTTAGAAATAACTTGTAATTCGGAAAGTGCATGGAAATTAGAAAAATTTTTACATCCACATCCATTTAAAAAAGTAGGAAATATTTTTTTATTGTCCACTAACAACCGTTCTGCTTTATTTAATTTCATTTTAAGAGAAAACGATTGTATCGAAAAAATAAACTCTGAATCTTTTCTTAAAGAATTCAAAGCTTTCTTATCTAAGATTAAAAAAAATTATTCTTTAATATAATGACTATATGCGTTAAACTGTCATTCCCGAAATTTTCTGTCGGGAATCTCTATTATTTGAGATACCCGATAACTAAACTCGGGGATGACAATGAGAGAGATATTTGCGTATGATTTCAACCAAAGAATTACTACTCGAAAGAGAGGTCAAGGGGCTAAAATTCATTAGCTATTTTCGATTGTTCTTTGTTCTTGCGAATATTAGTATAACGATGATCGTCGGGAAAAGCTTAATGGAGCGAGTGGTTGTCGGGATAATTTCTATTATCTCCTTTATTGCTACTTTTTACTTTATTTACCTTTTAAAACAAAAAAGAAAATGAGGACTTGTGGGGATAATTAGTGCTATCCTGGATGTATGCCTTCTTGCCTGCCTTCCCTATATTTGGTATGAGTCTGTCGGTGGGGATTCTATTTCGAGAGTCTACATGTTGAAAGCAGCTACCTATGTCAGTATGTATTTTGCAATTTTAATTATCCATAGTTTCACAATAAGACCAATGTATCCCTTAATTATTACCGGCGGAGTCACCTCATCTTCGACCTTTTTATTCTTTTACGCCAAACAAGATAGTCGCATGATTATCTCTAATGATTTTGTAAGAGCGTGTCTGAAAAGGGATCAAGTGTTTGGCAGTGTTGTACGAAATATATGATATGGCAAAAGACAAAACAAGAAAACCATATCCGAGTGATTTGAAAGAATCTGAATGGGATTTAATCAAA
>JAGOHK010000228.1 GCA_017996175.1 Leptospiraceae bacterium | reverse complement strand
CTATGATATTTCGTTTTAATCTATCTTGCCAAGTTACAGTAGAAATTTTTCTTTTGGTCAAATTAGTACCAACGGTTCCACTACTTCCTTCCCTTGTTTTTTTACACTTTTCTTAAATTATAACGAGTAGTACCATGTGAATCAGTTGAAGAACTTTTTAGAAATTCGAAAATCTTTCTTTACCAAATCGAACTAAGGAGTATACTCCATTATAACAAAAGTCAGGTCGTCATCTAAAAATTTTAGTCCACCTGAATATTCCACAACAGATTGAAAGATTTGCTCCGCCAGAATATGAATATCAACGTGATTTGAATCTAAAAGCATTGAAATCATCTTTTCTTCCGAAAATAAATTGTAAGAGTTGGGTCCATGCGCCTCAATAATTCCATCTGTATAAACTACAATTCTATCTCCAGGTTGTAATCGGTATTCCACTTCTTCTGAGTCTGGCTTTTTTAGAGCCATGATAATTTTTCCGTGTGAATTCAAACGAATGACTTTGCCCTCTTTTGTAATAATCATTACTGGAAAATGTCCAGCTCTTGCCGTTGTTAATTTTCCATTTCTAAGGTTAATATGAATTAGGCTCGCTGTAATAAAGTTTTTACCTAGTTTATCATAAATAGATTCATAGATAAACTGAAAAGTCTCGGTTAATTTATGTAAATGATCATACCAATAGGTCAGAGACATTTTTACCATCGCAGCTAATAGTGCAGCAGGGACGCCATGTCCCGATACATCGCATAGAAAAAATCCAAATGAGTTATGAGATTTACTGTATCGTAAATCAAAGAAGTCTCCACCCAGCTTCATCATAGGTTGGAATTTTACTGCGATCTTTAGTTTTTCTAAATCAGGGACGTTAGCCGGAAGAAGTGAGTCTTGGATTTTTCCTGCCATCTCAATTTGTTTTTCTAATTCTAATTTTTGTTTTTCAATAATAACAGTTCTTTCTACTACTTTTTTTTCTAGTTCGTGGTTTGCTCTATCTTTCATTCTTTCGATTATTTTTAAATTTTCCACTACAGACATCTGTGCTCTTGCCCTCTCACGCATAACGGTTACTAATACGTAAGAAATGATGGTTGCAACCGCAATGTATATATCCAATAAAATCAGGGAGTTATTGAGAGAAATTTTACCTTCTAAGTATACTGCGAAAGGACCTACACCAGTTATTGTCCGATATACAGCAATGCCTGACAGAAAAACAATGGCAAGAGTAGCCCCATACTTCTGAAAACGTAAACTTGCCCAGATAATAAATGGAAATGGCAAATAGGCTAACGGAACTTTTTCTCTAAAGGCGAGTAGGGAAGAAACTAATAAAAATAGGCTGAATATTATAATTTCAATAAAACGATGTAAATCAATTTTCCATTTCGGAAAATCCCACCAAGTAAGTAGGAAGGGAGCTACAATAATAAACCCCTGCATTTCTCCTGAGCACCAGGTAAGTAATACATTCCAGTAAACTTCCTGCGGGACGAATCCAAAAATTAAAAGAGAGGTTACTCCTATTATTGCGCTAAGGGAAGAACCGGGTAGAGTGCAGAAGAGTATAAATTTGATTAGATTAGCTGCTGAATCAAAGATTTTGGATGAACCAACGAATTTATTTAAGAGGTAGGAATTTAAAATTACTCCGAACGTATTCCCAAATCCTATTATGAAAGAAGTAGGAATATGCGGATTATTTAGATAATTCGCGAGAGTTGCTCCCAGAAAGATCCCAGGTATTGCAGATCTTCCGAGTATTACAATTGCGGCAAATGCGACACCCTCAGGAGGCCAGATAGGGGAAACCTGGGAATTTAGAAACGCAAGAAAGAATCCAAGTTTAGCTGCTAATATATAGAATAAAGCAATTAGGCAGGTATTTAAAATTAAACTTAGTTTTGATTTCATAAGGATTCAGTTGAAAAAAACATATTTTCCCTTCCAGAATATTCAGCTACTAAAATAGTTATATCATCTGTAAACTGGCTTTGTGAATTTCCTGTGAAAGAAAGAACTGAGTCATAAATTTTATTACATAGATCAGAGGAAGAGTCAAAATGAAATGACAGACTAATTTCAATTAGCCGATCGTTTCCGAACATTTCTTGTTCTTTATTTCTTGCCTCTGTAATACCATCTGTATAAAGAATGATTTTATCACCTACTTTTAAGTTTGTCGTAGCTTCTTCTGAATTCATGGAAAATGCTTCGCATAAAATACGTCCTTTGGAATTGATAAATTCATATTCCCCATTCAGTCCAACTTTTAGAATTGGTAAATGCCCTGCATTGGCAGACGTCATAATTCCTTCTTTTAAATTGATATGACAGTAAACGGCAGATAAAAAATGACCGCTTAATTTTCCTTGGAGCGCACGGTGGATTTTTTTTAAAGACTCCGCTGGACCTAATTTCATTTCATAACAATCCTGCAAAGACATCTTTACCATAGTAGCTAGAAATGCTGCTGGAACTCCATGTCCAGATACATCGCAAATAAATAGTAATAAGTCATCTTCATTTTTATAATCAAAATCAATAAAATCTCCACCTACACCCATCATGGGTTGGTAGCGGAAACTTAGATTAGCCCCATTTATTTTAGGAACATCTTCTGGGAGTAGTGATAGCTGAATCTTTTTAGCTATCATAATTTGTTTTTCTAATTCCTGCGACTGGTCTTGAATGGTGCGAGTTCGTTCTGCTACTTTTTTTTCTAGACTTTCGTTAAAATTTGAAATTTCTACTATCAAGTTATATTGTACTTCGGATGCAATTTTTAAATTGTCTACCATTACGTTAAAACTTTTTGCTAGGTTTCCAAATTCATCTTTTTTATGAATATTGTCTATCATAATCAAATTTCCAGAAGCTAGACTGTCAACGGCTTTAGAAAGAATTTCCAGCGGACGAGTAAAATACCTAGCTAGAAAAAAGGCAGCAA
>JAGOHK010000227.1 GCA_017996175.1 Leptospiraceae bacterium | reverse complement strand
ATTGCATTGTCTGTTAGATTATTTAAGATTACTGGATCAGGATGATCTACAGAATCACCATTCTTAGTCTTGATAACGAAAGGAATGATACCAAATAGACGAGTAGAACTTTGATAGAATCTGTCGTATCTTTTTAATTTTCCATCAACATAGTAATCTACTAACATTGCTACTCGGTTCTTCTCAAAAGCAGGAACCAAAGTAAATGTCATGATAGATACCCATGCAGATGCACCAAGTAACCATCTATTTTCGAAAACATCTTGCTTCTTAAGATGTATTTCAAGGTGATGCTTATCAGCCTTATCTAACTTATCATTTACATCGATGACGTTTACAATTTGGAAAAGATTAGATTTTTCTAAATTAATCCTTACAACGCGGTTGTAATCACTCAAATCTTTCTTATCTTCAATTCCAGTGATTCGAAAAGAGATTGCGTCGATTTTAATTTTCGGTTTAACTGCCCTAATTCTTGGCAATTCATCATTAACATAAGTGTAGCAGGAAATCATATTTGTCAAAATGACAAAAAGTAATAGTTTTTTCATCCATATAACTCCAGAATAGAATTCTAGCACAGGTTAAAATTCCTAAAGGAATTGTCTAGGAAATAATTAATACCAACCAGATTCTTTCTTAGATTCGTTCAGATTTTAGTTGCATTTCCACCCTCATAAACATAGCTATAAATAAAATGCAGAAATCCTTATCCAATTCAGGTAAATTTCTTTCTTCAAGAGTATCCTTTCTGCTCATTTTTCTTTGGCTAGCAAACGATCATATTTGGAAAAGGCAGTTTCACAATGAAGTTACCGGTAAAATAAGCGACATAACAGGGTTGATTGTTTTTCCTTTTCTGTTAACTTCGCTTGCCTTTCTTATAAGTTACGAAAAAATATGTGAAAAATTTCTTTTTCTATTTGCCAACATCACCATCGCTAATTTATTTTTTATAATTAATTGGGATCAAGATTGGAACGATTGGATTTATACGAATTGTTTCGGGAATCAAAATGGATTTGCGGATAGGACAGATTTATTTTGCATTCCATTTTGCCTATATGCCAATTTTTTCTTTTATACAAAATTTTCAAAAATAGAAATCACTCTAACTACAAGATATTTCTTTTTACAATTAATCGCTATTATCCTCTCAATTCTAGCATTTACAAACACTTCTACAATTGACCCCAATATGCATTTAAAAAAAACAAAGCTGAATACAAAAGTCCAAAAGAACTAATTTAAAATGAAAACAATTCAATTCTTAATCTCTTCATTCAAAATTAAAAATTCCAAATTACTAATTACCAAATCCTCATTCCTAATTCTCCTTACGACGTCCCTCTTCTCCGAAAGCTACAAAGAGTATCGAGCGGATGATCTGAATTATGCGAATAATGGAAGAAAGGCAATTCAAAACAAAGGGCGGATTGAAACAAGTGGATTAAAAAAAAAGAATTCGGATACAAATGAGAGCCAAGATAATTCTAAAGGTGGATTATTACTGAGTTCCTATATAACGCCTAAATTTTATTCTCAAAAAGGTGGGGACAAAGAAGACTTAGCCGGTAGATATGCAAACCAAGTTAATTTTTCACCTGAACTTGTTGGTTACAAACAAACAAATAGTATGAAGTATATGCTACTCATGTCTCCAATTCTTTCTTATAGAGAAGACTTTCAATTGAAGCGAAATGTAAATCGACTAGTAGATACCGAGTTGATAGCTGCTTGGAAATTGGATAAGAAAGAACTCAGTTTAAACATGGAAGGTGGCAGAGGCTTTCAAAGACTTGACGCATACGGTCTATTGTTCACTGGAATAGCAAATTATATAGAAACAAATTTTCATTGGAAACCATTTGATGTAAGCTTAAGCCTCTTAGCTCTATCATATAATTTTAAACAGAAAAATTTGTCAATGAGAGACAACGATACAAATGATAGACTAATGGGAGGAAATTTACTCTTTAGAGCAATCCCTTTCATTGCACATTTACAAATCTTCAACTACCTTGTATTAGAAAAAGGGCAGATTGCAGAAAAGCAATTTCTGCAAGAAGACAAACAGTTTAAACCACAAGGCAGGTTTAGTTATAAGGGAATTGAGATAAAGACGAGTTCTTTTTTTAAAGTTACAAACTTGGAACTAGGACTTTTTTCAGTAAATGGATATCGAGACTATGGAGAATATGCTTACCAAAAGTTCAATAGTATAACTAAGACAAATGCCTACCTGTCGTATTTAGCGATTAACCTAGATTTTGGGAAATGGATATTTAGAACCGGCGGACTCTATGCCTCAAAGGATAAATCCAGTACTCTAATTAAAGCGCATAATGGGTATTCTCCTCTAACTTCAGATGTAAGAATTTTTGGAGGGAAATCTTCTTTTCTTTTGATGGAAAATGTAAACGAAAAGAATGGAGTAATATTTAAAGACTTTGATTCCTTTAAAGAAAATAGATATGATACCAAAGGAATGGAACTCGCAAGTATTGGTGCAAGCTACAATGTAAGCCAGAATTTACAAATCACAGGAATTCTAAATCATTCTAGCTCGAATCTTGGAATAGGAAATGAAGGAATTATTTCCGCAATGTATCAATTTTCTAGTCGGAAAGAGGATAATTCTAGTTTTCTGTTCGCATCCATCTGCGCTGCACGCGTAAATCCAATCACACAAAAAAAAATACTCTACGATGAATTCAGAGTCGATCCTTCAATCAAGGAATTCACTCGCTTTTACTTTTCAGGTGGCTTGTATTTTTAATAATTTTTTTCCATAACAACGAGCGGTTACTTGTTGGCAAAATCACAACGACTTTTCTTTTTTTATTTGAATTCTACAGTTTTCAAGTTAGGCTGGTAAAATACGACATACTAAATGAAAAAATACTTTAAAAGAAAAATTAAGACATTACTCTCAATCGGAATCCGAGAAAGTCA
>JAGOHK010000150.1 GCA_017996175.1 Leptospiraceae bacterium | reverse complement strand
AAGCAGGAAAAACAATCGTATTAACGCCTGAGGAATTTAAAAAAGTTGGGGCAATTACCGATGAAACTCATAATCATAGTATGTTAGATGATAGTCCACTAGGACAGAAAGCAAATCCAAATGCACCTCATATAAAAAAGGTATTTGAATTGATGGAAAAAAAATTCGCTGAGAAGTAACCTAACCCCAACTTAAATTATTTGTGGAACTTATCCGATTAAGTCCCCTTCCCTGCGAGGGAAGGGGCTACTACAGAGTATCCTACAATAAGTAAAAATTGTGGGGTTAGGTCGAAGTGCGGCTACTCCTAATTAAGCGATGAACAACATCTCCGCGTAAGTAGGTAGAGGCCAGTATTGAGAGTCTACAATTCCTTCTAGTTTATCAGCAACTTCCCGAACAGCATTCATCTTTGGAATTACACTGTCTTTGAAATGAGTTGCATGTTTTAGAACATCGGAATCTTCATGGTCTAGTGCTTTTTCTAACTCGTCTAGTTTAACTTTTAGATTACCGTTGAGTTCAGCAATTTCTTTTAGAGTTTCTAGTTGAGCTTTTACTGCACCTTCGCCTAATAGTGCTTTTGTGTCAGCGATAGTTCTAGCAAGATCACCTTGGTAATGAAGAGTTGCAGGTAGAATTTGGCGTTTACCCATATCAAGAGTACATTGACCTTCTTGGTTGATGGTTTTGTTGTAACCTTCGAGGATAATCGCATAACGGCTTTCTACTTCTCTAGGACTTAACACTTTGTATTTATCAAACACAGCAATGTTTTCTTTTTTGATCATCGCAGGCATAGCATCTACTAAAGTCTTGAAGTTAGGTAAACCACGTTTAGCCGCTTCGTCTCTCCATTCATCAGTGTAATTGTCCCCATTGAAAATAATTTTTTTATGCTTCTTAATGGTTTCAGTTAGAACTTTTTGAACCCCTTTTTCAAGAGTCGCGCCGGCTTTGATTTCAGCTTCTAGTTCAGTAGCCATTTCATCTAACGCTTCGGTAACAAATGTATTTAAAAACGCATTTGGATAACCAAGGGATAAAGAAGAAGGAACTGCGCGAAACTCAAACTTGTTTCCAGTAAATGCAAACGGAGAAGTCCTATTTCTATCAGTAGTATCTTTTGGAAGTGGTGGAAGAGTAGATACCCCGATTTCCATAAATCCGCCAGCAGTAGAAGACTTAGCAGGACCTTTTTCGATTTGCTCGATGATGTCAGTTAATTGACTTCCGAGGAAAATAGAAATGATTGCCGGTGGAGCTTCGTTAGCCCCTAGACGGTGGTCATTACCCGCATTCGCAATCGCAACACGAAGAAGATCACCGTGCTTATCAACAGCCTTAATAGTAGCAACTAAGAAGAATAGGAATTGTGCGTTGTCATGTGGATTATCACCTGGCTCAAGAAGGTTTTGACCATCGTTAGACGACATAGACCAGTTGTTATGTTTTCCAGAACCGTTTACACCTTTGAATGGTTTTTCATGAAGTAGACAAGCAAGACCATGTCTGTTGGCAACTTTACGAAGAGTATCCATAACTAATTGGTTGTGATCCATCGCAATATTGGTAGTTGTAAAAATTGGAGCCATTTCATATTGAGAGGGAGCAACTTCGTTGTGGCGGGTTTTTGCATTTACCCCGAGTAACCAAAGTTCGCCTTCCAATTCTTTCATGAATTCAAAAATTCTAGGTTTGATGGAACCAAAATAATGATCCTCTGACTCTTGCCCTTTGGATGGTTTAGCGCCAAACAGAGTTCTACCGGTGAGGATTAAATCCTGTCTCATATTGAAGAAATTTTTGTCGATACAAAAGTATTCTTGCTCAGGACCAACGGTGGTGGTAACGCGGGTTGCGGTTTTGTTTCCGAAAAGTCTTAGAACTCTAAGAGCTTGCTCGGATAAAACGTCCATTGAACGAAGAAGAGGAGTTTTTTTATCTAAAGCCTCTCCTGTATAAGAACAAAATGCAGTGGGGATAACAAGCGTTGTATCACGAATGAAAGCTGGAGAAGTAGCATCCCAAGCAGTATAACCACGAGCTTCAAAAGTAGCACGGATTCCACCAGATGGAAAAGAAGAAGCATCAGGCTCACCTTTAACAAGTTCTTTTCCACTAAATTCCATGATGACTTCGCCAACTTCTTGCGGGCTGATAAAAGAGTCATGTTTTTCAGCTGTGAGACCAGTGAGTGGGTGAAACCAATGAGTATAGTGAGTAGCACCATTTTCAAGTGCCCAATCTTTCATGGCATTTGCAACAATATCAGCAACTTCTGGCTCTAAAGGTTTTCCTTCATTGATTGTTTTTTTCAAAGATTTATAAACACTTTTAGGGAGACGGTCTTGCATTACTCTTTGGCTAAATACCTTACTGCCGAAAAGTTCGGGAACGGGGGTTTCGATAAAGTTAAATCCAGAGTCCTCTGGCATGTAGTCGGTGATTCTAGATATTGCTTCTTGTCTGGCTGTTCTGCTATTCATAATTTTTCCTTAACCTTGTATTGTTATACACTTTGCACTATTTTAGGACATTCTGTTTTTGAAAATGATATTTTCCAATACTAAAGCCAAAATAGCTGTATTTTTACATATACTAGAGCAATTTCTGTACCAGATTTTTGGGTGTCCCGGCATTTCGATACGGCTTTATTTTTTGTTAAGCGTATCGAAATGCCGTCGCGCTCGCCTTCCTGAAAGGGAACGATACAACTGTCCCCTTTCATCCAGTTGATCGCTGACACATTCGACACGCTCAGTCAAGCACGAGCTTTCTAGTTTCAGATAAAGCTTTTTATTTTTACGTACCCTATAGCATAATACGGACTTTCTACCCCGCACGATCGCGCGTCATTCGTAAAATCCTTTCATATAGGAACTTTTTCCTTTAGAAAAAATTTGAATAAAGGTAACTACTCTGAATAAAATCTGCCGCTGAGTCACAAAAAAACTTCAAAAGAGTCCATCCAACAGATTTTTTTCCTTAATTCATAATTAATTCGATGTCTAACTATTAAGCCTATATTCAAATAAGGAGTTAAAGATGAGAACAATTAAAGCAATTATTCCGGCAATAAGAACAATGGAAGGGGAAGGTTTTTATGTAAATCGACCATTTCCTACTCAGACTCTAAACTTTTATGATCCTTTTTTGCTTTTAGATGAAATGGGACCCTCCGAAGTAAAACCAGGTGAAGCAAAAGGCGCACCCGATCATCCTCATCGCGGTTTCGAAACTGTAACCTATCTTATGGAAGGAGAATTCGAACACGAAGATTCTGCTGGCAATCGTGGAACCATTGAAACTGGAGGTGTGCAATGGATGACTGCTGGGAGCGGAGTGGTGCATTCGGAAATGCCTTCTAGCAATATGAAGGCTAATGGTGGTAAGCTACATGGATTCCAACTCTGGGTTAACCTTCCTGCAAAATTAAAAATGTCACCTCCCCGTTACCAGGAAAAGAAAAGGGAAGAGCTTCCTATTTATGAGAAAGACGGTGTTTGGATTAAGGTCATCGCGGGAAATATATTTGGTGTAAATGCAGAGATTAACACGCATACACCTATACTTTACTGGCATGTTAAAATCCAGCCTAGTGGTAAAATAGAATTACCCGTTGTGCAAAATTATAACCTATTTGCATACTTGATTTCAGGTAAAGGAATATTTGAACCTGGACAGTCTGAAATCTCCGGCAAACAGATGATTATCTTCGGAGAAGGAAAAGGAAATTCTATTTCTGTTGAAAACACTTCGGATGAAGTATTAAACTTTTTACTTCTAGGTGGTGAGCCTATTGGAGAAACAGTAGCTCGCTATGGTCCTTTTGTCATGAACACAAAAGAAGAAATTTATCAAGCGGTAGAAGATTATCAGGCAGGAAAAATGGGTTTTATTTCTAGATAAATTTATAAAACTTGTATGGATTTCCCACCCTTCCATACAAGTCGAAGTGTTGATAAAAATCTATTATCCGCATCTATTCTACAAATTCGAACTTCCGGTTCTGGAACGATAACTCAAGTAACCGCTACCGATAATTCCTAACGCACAAATTCCAATCATCATATAAAAAGTGAAGTGAAATTCATACCGGTCTAAAATCCAACCGATTACTTCTTCTTGAAAGATTGGACCAATCGAGCCTAGTCCATTAATAATGCCAGCAGCGACAATTGCCATTTTGCGCCCACCTACGTCAATTGCCCCTACTCCAGCAAGAAGAGAATCCGGACCCATAAGCATAAACCCGCAGAGAGCGAGGCAAATACCAAATGCCCATACACTCTTGACTCCAATAAATGCAATTAGACAGAACGCGATAAACATTCCACAGGTCATGATAAAAATAGTTTGGTGTCGTTTACCGTGGAAGTATTTATCCGAAACCCAACCAGCAACTACGACTCCTGTAAAACCAATCCAGTCGAAGAGTGTGGAGATGTATCCTGAATGTTCTTTTGTTTGTTGGAATAATTTTTCGATTGCCATTGGCGCCCAGCTATCTAGCGAATAACGCAAAAATTTAAATACAAAGTAAACGCAGCCCATGAAAAAAATTGAGAGGAGAACATTATTATTCCACCCTTTCAAAAAGGATTCATGGTGAGTGCTTGTTTCAACCGGCACTTCTACTTCTTCGATGATAGGATCAAGCCCAACATCTTCTGGATTATCACGCTCTAAGAAATAAAATAAAATCCATACTCCAAAGAGCACTGCTGATGCTCCCCAAAAGGACCAGGCTACTCCTAAGTAACCCAAAAGAAATGCTGCAAATACTTTCGCAATAATACTTCCCAGTTGGTAGGATGTTGCCCAAATAGCCATTATCCGCCCACGCTCTTCTCGCTCTAACCAGTTACTGAGTACACCCACGTTTCCAGGCCAGCCTGCCGCCTGTGCAAAACCATTCATAATCATAAATAACAGAAAAGGTAAATAACCCGCAGGTCCCATGAGATAAGAAAATCCAAAAACAATATTACAACCGACTGAGATTCCCATGCCAGCAAGGAGTAACACACGAGTAGCCACTCTAGGTCCGAGGAAACTCATTGTAAATTGCCCGATCATATAAGCAATTAAATACGCTGTGTAAATATGCGCAAGGTCAGAACTTGTGATGGCTAGGGATTCTTGTATCGAAGATTTCGCAATCGCAAAATTCTTTCTACAGAAATAAAATCCAGCGTAGGAAAGCCAAGTTGCAGTTAAAATTCTCACTCTCCATACGGTTTTTTTTTGCAATATTTCTTGGTGCATTGTGTTGTCCTTATATATCGTCAAACGTGTAAATGAAGGCGCAGAAACGTTTCTGCGCCTTCATTTACACATATCCCAAATAATTTTTTTTTCCAATGAACGGCAGATTCCGTTTGGTGAGCGTAGCCGAACCAACGCAACGCCCAATCTTAATTAGCCTCACTCCATAATCTCCGCAGTTCTTCTAACATCTGGTACGGATCATAAATCACCACCCGAGTGTTGTCTAGTACATCTAAAAAACCAACTTCATTGATAAATCGAGGTACGATATGTTCATGAATATGTGGAATCGAGCCGCCGCTATTTTTCCCTAGATTGTATCCTATATTAAATCCTTGTGCTCTCCAAGCTTTTGAAATGGTTTGGATTGCTTTGACTCTCATTTTATGCATATCTAAAACTTCCGCGTCACTGAGATCAGTTATTACAAGTGTATGACGTTTGGGGAAAATGATGATATGCCCCGGGTTGTATGGAAATAAGTTAATGGATACAATACAATGAGTTGATTCGTGAATAGTAAGATTTGGGACATCTGGATTTTTTTCTGTTACTCCGCAAAGTATGCAATCTACTTTTGGTCTGTCTCCGCGTGCATAACCTAGTTTATGAATTGAGAATAAATTTCTGCGAATTGGTTTTATCTCTTCTATCTCATCATCTTCCATAGTATTAGTATTTTCTAATAGCTCTAATCTTGGCAAGAATTTTAGATTTGCATTAGGGGTTTAATTTTTAAAACTGGATGTAGGTCGGATAATTTGAATTTAATCTATGTAGTTATTTTTGCAATGATCATCTGGGGGGTGAGTTGGGCGTCTGCGAAGATGATTACCAATTACACAAATTTTGAAGTGATTTTATTCTGGCGACTTCTAGTTACATTTGTATCTCTTGTTCCTGTGCTTTGGATTACAAAAGATAGTTTTAGAATTTCGAAAAAAGCAATTCCATTCGTTGTATGTGGTGGACTTGTAATGTTATTTTACAACGCTCTTTTTTTTCTGGGACTTCGAAATGGTTTTGCTGGAGCGGGAGGAGTTTTTGTAACTACACTCAATCCAATTTTCAATTTCTTTTTAGTTGCCATTCTTTATAAATATCCGATTAAAAAAATCGAATACTTTGGACTAACCCTTGGGCTCGCAGGAGGATTAATTATTCTAAAAGTCTGGGGACTTTCTCTGCCAGCTTTATTTTCAGGTGGGAACGTCTACTTCTTATTTGCCGCTTTTACTTGGGCTGTTCTAACTGTCATCACCTCCAAATCAAAAAGTTATATTTCTCCGGTCACTTATAGTCTCTATCTGTATGGGATTGCAACAGTTGTTTCCTTTTGTATGGCTCTTCCGCACGATTGGCTTGCTCCGATTTATTTTGATTCTATATTTTGGTGGAACTTATTTTATCTTGCCTCTATCTCTACATCGTTTGGAACTACGATTTATTTTATTGCCTCCTCTAGGCTCGGCTCTGCAAAAGCTAGTTCGTTTATTTTCCTAGTTCCTGCCAGTGCCATGCTCAGCAGTTGGGGAATCCTAGGAGAAAAACCTGAGTGGACGACCATCTCAGGAGGTTTACTAGCTATATCCGCTGTTTATTTATTAAATAGAAAAAAATAATTTTTAGTAAAAAAATATTTATTTGCAAGTTCATTCTGTATTGTCTGTAATTATAATTAGAACTATGAGAAAAATTTTTATAACACTATTTATTTCCTTCCTACTTTTTGGGTGTTTAAGAGCGAAAAAATCCCCGTTTGACTTGAACTCAGGAAGCGGAGTTTTTGGTTCGATAGGGATATCGACCGCCCTCGGTATTAACACAATTGGAAAAGAAATTACTTCCTTTAGTCTTATCACCCCATCTGTTTCTGGTACTATTGTAGATACAAATATTTCCGTTTCCGTACCAGTTGGGACGAATCTAACAAATTTAATTGCTGAATTTACTACAACCGGTCAATCCGTGAAAATTGGATCTACTACTCAAACCTCTGGGGTTACGACAAATGATTTTACAAATCCAGTAGTTTACACCGTATTAGCCTCTGATAATACAACGAAGGATTACACTATTACAGTTACCGAAAGTGGGCAGGTAAGCTCTCCAAGTTTTAATATCCCTACAGGGACTTATAACGCAGATTTGGCAATCACGATTTCAACTACAACAGTGGGCGCGCTTATTTATTTCAATCGTTCTACTGGATCTGCTCCAACTGATCCAGATTGCACTGGCGTTGGGACTTTATATTCTGGTCCAATTACTGTTGATTCAACTGGAACTATCATAAAAGCAATTGCGTGTAAATCAGGATTAGCCGCTTCCCCGATTATTACTGCAACGTATACTCTAAAAGTAGCCGCTACATATCCAGAATCCAATAATACAGAAAATAAATTAGTAACTCCTTATACCTTCACAGGTACGACTACTTCTGTAATAGCGGTTACTAAGTGTTTATCAACCGCCACACCAAGTTGCAATACGGATGGGACTTGTAATACTGGAAATTCAAACCTTGCTTACAATTCAGCAGTTGAAACGGTTACAGTGAGCGCAATCGGTTGTAGAGCAAATTATCTACCGTCTGACGTGCAATCAAAGACATACACTAGGGTTGCCCACCGATCATCGGATAATGTCTATTTGATCATTGTTGATTCAACCGCAGGAACAAGTCTGAATAAAAAAGTTTATATTTGTAGTGAAGGGGAAACATACAATGCAACTACTAACACTTGTGAAGGTGTTCCATCTACAGCCCAATTTTGCACAAGTGATAGTGATGCTTGTAATGGAGGTAGTCCTACTGGAATACTAACCAATGTTAGCCCTGCTTTCAATGCCTGTAAAAATAAAACCGACGGAGGATTAAACACTTGGCGAGTTCCCGCCTTAAATGAGTTAAGAGATTTTTATTATACTTTCATTAAAAACCCAACAGGCTGGCCGACTACAGCGGTCACAGGAGGATTGTGGTCAAATCAATCTTTAAATTCATCTTACGGAAATTCTGTCAGTAATACTGGAATGTATCAGGTGAATATAGATAACACTCAAAAAACATCTACAAAAAATATTCGCTGCTTTTCTGATTAAGGATAAATTACAGTAACCGCTACTAAAACTACTTCTTCTCAAACTCATCGACGAAGAAGTTTACATTTTTTCCATAACAAGAAACAGATTGGTGCGATGCATCATAAAATTCATCACAGTCCGAGACAGAATTTAGATCATAAAAATACATTCCGTATTTTTCAGCTAAGTCTGTCATACGTTTGCCAAATGAATTTTTTAAGGCTAATCGTTCGTATTCTTTGCGATAGGTTTTATACACTCTAGGCCAGATCAAAAATACTTTTATATTATTTGCACGTGCCAATTCTAAAACTTTCTCGGTGAAAAAATATTGTGTTTCGTTTTGTTTAAAATTATTCCCGAGATAAAAATTTTTCATTCGAAGAGAATCTGCTTCTAGGCGTTTTTCATCATTTACAAAACTCATATACGCCAGTTGAGAACCCTTAGAAATATCAAGTAGCGGCATTTCACTATTAGTCTTAATATCGTATTCTTTTAGTTTTCCTGATTTCAATCTCTCCAGAAATAATTTATAGTTAAATTCTAATTTTCGAAAGGCGACTAGTTTATCTAGAATAAATTCCTGTCTGTCATCTGATGGAATTTGTTTCCAATACTTTGCCACAAACTCATCATTTGCCCCCATTCTAAGAAATGGATCGTGCATAAGACCTTTGGAATCATCAAATCCTTCTGGGCTCACTACAAAGAATATAAATTCAGGATGCAACTTTGCTTCTACAATTTTTTCCATCCAATAAAGTGTATAGGCAGGAACAGCTTGTGGACCGGAAAAATTGTAAATAGAATACTTTTCTTTTCTTTCCGTATTATTCTGAAATGCCAATTCGGAATATGCATACGCACGTGAATCCCCAAAGGCTAATAGTATTTTTTTACCAGAAGTATCTTGTTTTAGTTTTTCAAATAAAACCGGTCTATGTTTGTAATATACAATATTTCCAGTTTGTAGAAAATTAGTTTTAAAATACTCAATCGTAAAAATTTTATCAAGTGCAAGTAAAACCAAAAAGAAAAAGATTGGGTAATAGAGAAATACTCTGCTTTTTGTATTAGAATTTTTCATAGAAGAAATCCTTATTCCCGCTATTGTTTAAAAGTATAAGCACAATTATAAACGAAAATACTGGGAGTATAAATCGTTTCCATTTTTGAAACCATAGAAATTTTTCAGGGTATTCCTCTGTAAGTTGGAAAAACATTCCAACGACTAACACGTATACTCCGGTCTCAATGTATTTCATCTGAATTCCATTTTGAAATGTCACAAGTCTCCATAAAACCGTGAAAGCAGCCGAGAGCGATTGAGTAAAAAATAAAATCCAAGAAATCATATAGATATGTAAGACAAAAATATATTTGATATAGGGTTTTACTTTATTTTCCGGTAGAATATTGATTTGTTTGATTTCTAAAAATCTTTCGACCGACAAGAAAAAACCAGTGAGAAACCCCCACGCCACGAAATTCAAACTCGCTCCGTGCCAAAGCCCACCGAGAATAAAGGTAATAAGTAAGTTAAAATAGCCTTTCATTTCACTCACACGAGAACCACCAAGCGGAATATAGATGTAATCCCGAATCCAAAACGAAAAACTTAAGTGCCATCTTCTCCAAAAATCAGAAAAACTATTTAGGAAAAAAGGAGCCTTGAAGTTTTCAGGCAGGTTAAACCCAAGTAACCGCCCAAGACCACGGGCTATATCCGTTAGCCCCGAAAAGTCGAGGTATAAATGAATTGCAAAAAAATAACTAGTGAGTAAAATCGAAAGACTAGAATAAAGCTCTGGCTCTCTAAAAATCGGATAGATAATAGAAGCAATTGCGTCAGATAAAACTACTTTTTTTGTAATTCCAGTTAGAATTTTCCAAACTCCCTCAAACATATCCTCTTTGGTTAATACGGGAGAATCTATATTAGCCCTAAGTTCTTTGTATCGAGTAATTGGACCTGCAATCATCACCGGAAAAAAGAGTGTGTAAGAAGCGACATCATAAAGAGAAACTGGGGTCTCGATTGTCTTTTTATGAATATCCACAGAAAGAGAAATCAACTGAAACGTGTAATAGCTAATAGTCGCTGGAAGAATTACTTCAAACCCAGCAATACTTGTGATACTCGCAAAATACTGATTTAACTCAGATTTTTTGGTGAGAATTTCAATTCCTGTAACATAACCAATAGTTTCTAGAAAGAAGTAAAAGTATTTAAATAAAAATAGATTGAGTAAATTAAACCCAATCGTGAGTCTTAAAAAATAAGACTTCTCCTGTGTGAATCGAATCAGTAAATAATTGACTCCAATCACAAACAGAAAATGCAAAAGAAAATTAAAACTAAAAAAACTATAAAAAACACAAGAGGAGATAAGAAGGATTAGTCTTTTATACTGATTCGATACATTCCAATACGTATAAAAGACCACAATAAAAAGTAAAAAGAACTTAATACTTAAAAAACTCATTATTCTCTCCTATTAAACATAACGTTACCCACAAATAATAAGAAACTGATTACCACCGATGAACACTGATAAAAGAACGATAAAAAA
>JAGOHK010000149.1 GCA_017996175.1 Leptospiraceae bacterium | reverse complement strand
TGCCAGACAGTTTTCAATTGTACAATCAAGAGTCTTTGTTGAAAGAAGTTCGACTTAGCATTGCACTAATTTTTTTTCAGCAAAAGAAAATTTCGATTGGTAAAGCTATACAAATCGCAAATCTCTCTATCTACGAATTTCAGAAGGAGTGTCAAAAAAATAAAATTCCTGTCGTAGACTATGAGCCAGATGAACTTAGAGAAGAATTTGAACTTTTAAAACAGGAATTACATTGATTTTAATTGCAGATAGTTCTGCTTTAATCGCACTTGCGCATTGTGATTGTTTAGAAATTTTGGAAGGTCTACTTGGAAGTGGTGAAATGGAGGCTATGGCATTGTACAAAAAGTTAAATGCTGATTGGTTACTCATTGACGATGAGAAGGCAAGGAAAACTGCTCGCTTCAATAAAATAAAAGTAATTGGTAGCCTTGGTGTTTTATTATTAGCAAAAGAGAAAAATCTTATTCAGAAAATTCGTCCCTACGTTGATAGGATTCAAGATTCGAATATTTATTATTCAGAGAAAATTTTACAGGAAGTATTTCTATTGGCTAATGAAGTTTAGTCGGTAAAGCAGTCGTAATGAAAATAATTACATGGAATTGCAATGGTGCTTTTCGAAATAAATTTAGTAATATCATAAAGTTAGGCGCTGATATTTATGTAATTCAAGAATGTGAGAATCCAAAAGAGAGTTTACACAAGGAATATATAGAATGGGCAAACAATTACTTATGGATCGGAGACAAAAAGCATAAAGGGGTTGGAATTTTTGCGAATGAGAAAGTTGAGTTAAGACAGCTTAAATGGAGTAATAATTTCAAAGACCATTCAGTAAAATATTTTTTGCCCTGCTTAATTAACAATAGTTTTCAATTACTAGCTATCTGGACGCACCAAAATAAGTCACCAAATTTTGGATACATTGGACAGCTTTGGAAATACTTGCAAATAAATAAAAAGAGATTAAATAGTTCTATTTTGATTGGTGACTTTAATGCGAATGCTATTTGGGATGAGTGGGATAGATGGTGGAATTACTCGGATGTTGTAAAAGAATTGCTAGAAATAGGAGTGGAAAGTTGTTATCATAAATATTTTAATGAAGAACACGGGAAGGAAAGACAACCAACATTTTTCATGCATAGAAAATTAAATAAACCTTACCATATTGACTATTGTTTTACTTCACAAGATATTATGAGTAAATTAGAAAAAATTCAAATTGAAAGTTTCGATGATTGGAAACATTTAAGTGACCATACTCCATTGACATTAACATTTGATTTATCTAATTTGAAATCGGATATTTAAAAATAGTTATGAATGCAAAAGTAATAAAAGTCAGACCAATAGGCAAATCTATTCTGTATTTAAAATTCAATAGCGGAGAATCGGGGTTATTCGATATAGCTCCCTATTGGAATAGTAGTTTTTTTCAAGAATTGCAAGATATAAATTATTTTAGAAAAGTGAAAGTTTGGAATGGAACAGTTCAATGGCCGCATGAGCAGGATTTTGCTCCGGAGACACTTTATCTAGAATCTCGAAAAAAATTAGTCATCACTTAATCTACCAAGCAACCTTTCTAACAAAATAGGACTTAAAGGAAAAATATATGTCAGAAAATTCAGGAGATAACACTAAGTTTCCGGTGGGAGAGTTTATACATCCAGAGACAACTACCGAAGAGCATATAAATGCTTGGATAGAAGAAATAGAAAAATTTCCGAGTGTTCTAAGAGCGACTATTGCTAATTGGTCAGATGAACAACTATCAACGAAAACAAAACCAGATGGTTGGATGGTTGTACAGGTAATTCACCATTTGGCGGATAGTCATATAAATAGTTTTATCAGGTTTAAATTAGCGTTAAGTGAAGATAATCCTACGATTAAACCTTATGCGGAAGATAGATGGGCTTTACTTGCCGACGGAAAAGATTTGAATGTCGAAAATTCTTTGCAAATATTAGAAGGTCTTCATAAGAGATGGGTAATATTACTTCGCTCCTTGTATCGTGAAGATTTACAAAAAACTTTTTTTCATCCAGAGCATAAAAAATTATTTTATTTAGATGCAACTATTGGTTTTTACGCTTGGCATGGAAGACATCATCTTGGTTTTATTCAAAATTTAAAAACCAGAATGGGTTGGTAAAATTATCCTCCGATAAAAAATTTTACTAAAAAAGGAGGGTTCGGAAATTTCTTTTTTAAAAGTAAAATGAGCAGTGCTAAAAATATACAAAATAGAAGTAAAACAAAGTAACTTGTAAAAAAAGTAGGAAAATCAAGGTAAACTTCTTTTTCACTTGTTTTGCCGAAGTAGGGTGAAATGAATTTTGAAATCAGAAAAAAATGGATAAAATAAAAAAATAAAGGGCTAATTCCTATTAATCGCAGTGGGGTATAGATTTTTAAATTAGAATTTATTTCTACCAATGCATATAAAAATAAGATAACTCCTAGGTATGCGGAAAAATAGGAAAGAGTAGGTGGGTAAAACAACTCAGTATAATTGCCCCTTGTCTCGTATCTAAATTCTTGGTTCCAGAATAAAATTCCAATTCCCAAGAAAAAAACTCCGGATAATAAAATTAATCCAAAGTCGCGCTTAACAAGCATATCCCTCTTATTTCTTAATTCTGCAAGTAGACCGCCTACGAAAGCAACTCCTAACCACGGGAAAATAGGAAACCAACCATCCACAATCCAGTGTTTGAGGATAATCAAGAATTCTCCTTCGAATGGAACAAAGTTACCCTTTTTCCAGATAGGAGGAAAACTTGGTGTTTCTACATATCCAATAGAATTTTTTAAAATAGGTACTGCGGCAAATACTAATAAGACGATGAATATTTTTAAAGGGATGTTTAATCTCATAAATAATGCAGTGAGTGGAATTGCTAGACCGGATAAATATAATATATCTACAGAAATAAAAGGATAACTAGCCCAAAGAAACATATCTATACTTGCTGCTATTACCCAAGTTAAAAATCCTCTAAGTAAAAAATACGAGAGCGGATAACCTTTGTTTAACACAGAATAACTAATTAAAAATCCAACTATGATTACAAACAGGGGAGCAGCAAGAGATCCTACCATTCTTAGAAAAAAGGGATGCGGTGCTTTTAGCATTTCGCCAGCAAAATTCGAAAGGATCATTGTGAATATCGCAAGTCCTCTTAAAATGTCTAAACTGTGGTTGCGCGGTGTTAGGTTGATTGGTATATTTGACATAGTGAATTACTTAAATCAAGATTTAATTCCTTTTCTTGGGGTCAATTGGATAATTGTAAAATTTTTGCGATTTTGTTTATTTTTTTATGCAAGTTCGATGTTATGTTTCTAGAATTTTTAAGTGACTATTTAGAAGGATTTGGTACTATGAAATCTATGTCAGATTCGGTTCCATTTAGGAAGTCGTTTTTTAAAATTTTTACTTTCTGTTTATTCTTTTTTTTAATTCCCGTATTTAGCCAAACACAGGAAGTTCCATTCCTACGCACTACTGACTATGCTTTACAAACTGCGGTTTACAATCTAGTGTCGAAGGATTCGAATGTTCGTTTGAAAGTGATTGGAGTTGTTCATGTAGCTGATAAAGATTATTATCTGCATATTCAAAAGATGATAAATGATTTGGATTATCTGTATTACGAAGGAATTCGTGTAAATCCGAAATCCCAATCAAGTTTTGAAAAAATACTAACCCGTACGAGTTTAGTTGCCCAAGTCTTAGATGATACAAATACTCGTCGAAGCATTAAGAAATATTCAGAACTCAAATCGGAAATTGCTCGGTTCTTAAATTTAGCAGACCAAACAGAACATCTCAAACCCAGAGCAAATTGGATCAATGCAGATATGGATTTTGTGCAGTTTGTAGAGTTACTACAGACGCATAAAATAGGGTTCGATTCTCTTTCTACAAATCTTTCGACAGATAGCACTTCCATAGCGAGAGACTATTCGGAAATTATGAGCATGGAAGCAAAGGATACATTGGAATACAGTCAAAAAATTTCTAATTTTAAAAGAAAAATGTCTCAAAATCTAGTTAAATCTGCGCAGGATTTGTGCTACCAAGAAGAGATGAAACTTCCACGCGAAGCAATTATCATCGCTCGTAATAAAGTTGCCATCGGTTTTCTAAAATCCAAATTTCGAGCGGAAACGCCCGTCGTACTGGGTTTACTGTATGGTGCCGCTCATACTCCAAATTTTGTTGAAATTTTAACTCAGGATTACAATTTTGAAATAGAATCGTATGAATGGCTAGACGCATGGAGTCTACAAAATTAAGCTTATTTTAAACATTTCTTTTTACGTAAAATTCCTATGGTAGATGGTGAACAAAATCAAATTTCAAAACAACCGGTCAGGTTTGTAAAAACATGGCTTTTATAGAAACTTTAATTATCCTTCTTTTAGTTGCAATCAATGGCTTTTTTGTCGCTGCTGAATTTGCGCTTGTATCTCTCCGTCCTTCTCGCTTAGAAGAGCTCATTAAAGAGAACCGCCCTCTAGCGAGTCTAACAAAAACAGTTCTTAACCGGCTGAACGATATGTTATCCGTTTGCCAAGTTGGAATTACTATCGCGAGTTTACTCCTAGGTTGGCTTGGAGAAAAGTTCATCGCAGTCGGACTAAAAAGTTTTTTAGTTATGATAGAATTTCCCGGAAAGGAAAGTTGGAATCTTGATGGTGTGTCGATTACGATTTCATTTATCGTGATTACGTTTATGCATATCACCATTGGGGAGTTAATACCTAAGTCCATTGCAATTCAAAGTACAGAAGTAATTGCGCTTAATTCTTCTTTGCCGTTACTCTTCTTTTACTATTTATTTTACCCGATTACGTATTTCATGAATGGAATTACAAACCAGTTTATGAGGACTTTAAAACTCAATAACTTAAATCATAAATTCGTTCATAGTGCTGAAGAGTTGATGATTCTTTTAGAAGAACATACCAAGCAGGGTAATATTGATAATGCGGAGTTACAGATCATTCAAAATACATTTGAATTTTCCGAACACGAAGCAAAAGAAGTAATGACTCACCGTTTGAGTATTGTCGGATTTTCAGCAGAGGAAAAAATAAAAGAAATCCTCCCTGTAATTGCTAAAAATCATTTTTCTCGTTACCCTGTTTATAATAAAACTACTGATAAGATAATAGGCGTTATCCACGTTCAGGCGGTTATCGAATGGCTGTCTCGCACAAATCGAAATAAAAATGCAACTGTAAAATCTATCATGCAAGCTCCCGTATTTGTTCCTGAAACTCTTTCTATCGAAAAGGTTTTACAAAAACTCAGAAAGTATAAAAAACATATGGCAATAGTCGTCGACGAATACGGTGGAGTAGCCGGTCTGCTTACTGTTGACGATATTATGGAAGAAGTATTTGGTCCTATTCATGACGAAACCGATGTGAAAATGGAAGCCCTTCACGATGAAAAGACTGACTCTTATACTATTGACGGCGAAGCTGAGTTAGACGAGTTAGAAGATATTTTAAACCAAGATGAAATTCAAGATATGAAAGACGTTCGAACCATTGCAGGTTTTTTTCTAGAGAAACACCAAGATATGCCATCCGAGGGAAGTTCTATCACGATTGCAAAAGGAACTCTTACTGTAGAAAAAATGCAAGGAAATAAAATCCTAAATATTCGTTTCGACTTGGCACCTGTTCATTTTGTGCAAACAAAAGAAGACTATGACTAATTTAAAAAAAGAAATTGTCATAGCGGTTACTGGTAGTATAGCCGCTTACAAATCTTGTGAATTAGTTCGTAATTTAACAAAAGAGGGATATCCGGTTCGTGTAATCATGACTGAACACGCGACTCATTTTATAGGAAGAATTACATTCGAAGCGTTAAGCGGTAAACCTGTTCGCATCAATGAATATGATACCGGAATGGCTCATATCGAACTCAAAAATATCGCCTCTGTCTTCGCAGTAGTCCCAGCAACGGCTAATATCATCGGTAAATTTGCAAATGGAATTGCCGACGATTTAGTTACTTCCACTTATCTCGCCTCTACTTGTCCTATTTTAATCGCTCCCGCTATGAATCCTGGAATGTACACAAGTCCCGCCGTTCAAAGAAATCTAACCACTTTAGAAAAAGACGGAGTAATAATATTAGACCCTTCTTCTGGTTTTGTGGTATGCGGAGACGAAGGACAAGGGAAACTTGCCGAGCTAAGTTTTATTCAAAGCAAAATTATTGAACTTCACGAAAAATCACTGCATTCTAATTAATACTGATGTAGCGTAAGTTATTACTACTTTGTCATGTACTGAAATTTAGATATATACCAAACGCCAAAAGTAATTACCCGATTGACTTTTTAGAAATAGCGTTTGGTAGAAGCAAATGCAGCATTTTCGATTTACAAATGTGTAATTTATTTTGGCATTTACTTTAATATTATTAGAATAGAAAACTGGGATTTTTAAGGGCTCTGCCCTTAAAACCCACGCGGTCGCGTCCAAAAATAACTCGTCAACGGCGTCAGCCGTTGCAATTAGTATTAGCATTTTTAAATCATATTAATGCGACTTGACAAATCGCATTAGGAAAATTTTTTATCGAAACCGATAAAAAATAAAAATTTTCCAGCACCAAATGAATGTTTTTTGCGCTAGTTACTGTATGATCGCATTTCAAAACTCTAATGAATTTTTAATCGACTCCCTCAATGAACGTAACCAAACTGTATCAACTCTGCTAATCCCCGCAAACTTGATGCCTGTATTCTTGTCCTTGGTAAAAAACCATGGTGCTGGTAATATTTGCGTTTATTTGCGTAATTTACTCTTTATGTATAGAACCCTTACTCATTCGGGAATGATTCCCTCACCGATCACTTTGAAAACTGAATACCAAGAAGAAGGTCTTAATCTCTGTCGTGTGGGATTTCGTCCTGATAACTCGGATTGGCTCGAACTTGGGGAGCTAGCTCTAGCATTTGGGAAATCTCGTTGTTGGTTGTTCGTCTATTTATTGAAGTTGGACATCATGGGATTGTGGTATCTTCTTGCCCAAGCTGACCTGATCTTCGCAGTTCCAACGTTCCCCGATCTTGAACTACAAAGTTTTTGGACTTTGCAGCGTAACCGACAGAGCTTTGCACGAAACTATCACGTAAAAGTCTAGCAAACGACCTTAAAGTCCTAAATTTCTGCCAATTACACTCCCGATGACAAAATTAGAGGATGGAGCCATATCAAAACAATTACCAATAAACGAATTCAGTCATCGAGTTACGCGGTAACTCACTGTAATCCGCAGGATGAATGGCAATTCCATCCGAACCAAGACTTCCAATAAAATCTCCACTGCCATTATTGGGAATTTCTTGTAGATAAGATTGATTATTCTCATTTACTATTTTTACACGAAAGTATTCATCCAGATTATGTTTCTTATTTCTTGCATTAAAAATAGGGAGATAAATCGGAATTTGCCTCTCTAGATTTACAAATTTTCGAATGCAGGGTTCTACAAATACTTTAAATGTGACCCTTGCTGAAATAGGATTACCGGGAAGTCCGAAGAAAAGGGTTTTTTCATTTTTCCCAAACCAAATTGGTTTACCTGGGCGAATGGAAACTTTATGAAAGATTTCTTCGACTCCTAGTGTTTTTAAAGTCGAGGGAATATAATCTGCATCACCTGCGGAAACACCACCGGTAATGATACAAATATCTGAATCAAAACATTCGGAGAATTTATTAGTGAGAATTTCTGGATCATCAGGTAAATTCCAAATACGAATTGGTTCAATTTGAAACTTCTTTAGCATTGAGTTAAGTGTAACAGAATTTGAGTCACGAATTTGGTGTGGTAATGGGCTGACTCCTTGTGGTAAAACTTCATTACCCGTAGAAACGATACTAACACGAGGTAGATTAAACACCTGTAATTTCATATAACCAACGGAAGCCGCTATTGTCAAAATAGAATCATCAATCATACACCCAGGTGAAATAAGAACGGAGCCTTTTATTGCATCTTCTGCTTGTTTGGCAATGTTCATTCCTTTCGAAAATTTTTCTGTTAGTATTTGAATCTTATTATCTTTGGTTATGGTGTCTTCATTTTTTATGAGGGTATCAAAGCAATTTGGAACAGCAGCTCCTGTCATTATTTTCACACATGCATTTTGGGGAATATTCTTTGGTAAATTCCAATTATCCCCTGCAAAAATTTCTCCTATAATAAAAAAATCTTTACTATGTTGGAGGTCATTTCCATGAAGAGCATACCCATCCATAGTTGCTCTTGGAAATGGAGGATAATCTCTGTCAGCTACAATAGACTCTGCGAGAATAAAATTTTTTGCGACTAAAATAGGTTTTGGGATTACATTAGTCGTGGCTTTTGTATTTTCTAGAATAGAAAGAATAGCTTGTTTAACTGAAATCATAAATCTATTGGTATTAATATATTCAGGACGATTTGATTATTTAAATTTTACCCATATATTATGATTATATATCCCTTTTTTGTGGCAAATATTGATTAGACTGCATTCACATCAATGTTAAATCCTTTTCCTATTCCTGCAAGCAATCTAAAAGATGTTTTTTGCCAGTTAGAATCTTTACTATATAGAATCGTTGCCTCTAATTTTTTTTCACTCATTGCTTTCATCCAACCAATAATTGCAGGCACCGAAGAGGAGTTCATTGCTTTGAGTTGAGTAAAATCCAAGACTAATTTTTTGCCTTTAGCCTCAGTAATTACATCCAAATAATAAGGCTCGAGTGCATTAATTAATTCTTTATTGTCGCTTACGCCCTGCCATGAATAAACAAAACTATTTTCTTTTTGTTCTGCGCTGATAATTAAATTTCCATATTCAAATGATTTCATTTTAGATCCTCGATTTTTTTGGTAGCCGTAATTATTAATTTCTTTCCTGATATTTCATAATTTAGTAGGTATTCTGTTTCGTAGGCTATTCTATATAAGCCTAACTGACTCTTTCCAGACTTTGGATTTTGGGCAATCTCATGCAGTCTTTCCATGTAAAGTCCTTCTAAGTCATTAGAATTTTTTATCTTATTTAATAAATCTAAAAAGTCTTGAATTTTTTCTTGAGACTCAATTCCGTTGCATACAGCAATTTTGAGTTCTTTATCTTCGTCATCGAAACTAATTTCTAATAAAACATCAATTGCATCTTCTGTCGAAATTCCATACTTGATTGCGTTCTCAAATAATTCCATTGCAGTTGTTTCCATTGCATCTGTGATATCTTGGTTAAAATCTTTTTTTTCCACCAATGACTTTATTTGTCTTCGAATATCTGAGACAATATTCCAGATAGGCTTAGCACTAAATTTCATGTAAAATTTTATATCCATATTTCGACTCATAAGTTCCCTACTTATTTCCTTTTGCAAATCATAAATGTTAAATCATCATCTGTTTGAAATTCTTTTAAGGATTCCAAAATTTTGGTTTTTATTTCTTCCGTCGATTGATCCCCTACTTCATTTAAAATTTTTACGAGTCCATCGATTTCAAACATTTCATTTTTTATATTTGTGGATTCCGTAATTCCATCGGTGAATAAAAATAATACATCTCCCGATTCCATTGTAAGAGTTTCAACTTCATATTCATTATGTAAATCAAAATATCCAAGCCAACTTCCCTTAGTTTCAATAATTTCGACTTTTTTCTTTTTCGCAGAATATACTAGTAAATCTTGATGCATTCCCGAATAATAAATTACCCCATCTGCGTCTTTCAAAAACAAAGTAAGAGTCATATATTTACTTAATTTCATTTTTTGAATGTTGGAGGTTATTACTTTATTGACTTTTCGTAAAAGCTCTGCTGGGTTATTTGAATTTAGAGAGTTTAAAATAGTGTGAATTGCAGTTTGAGTCATCATCATGATAAGTCCAGCCGTTACTCCATGACCACTAACGTCCCCAATTAAAAACCATTCCTTACCTTCTGTGTGGATAACATCGAAGTAATCTCCACCGACTAGATCTGCGGTATGCATATACGTTGCGATATCGAATCCTGTGAGAATAGGTTTTTTGGGTAACAAGGAAGCTTGAATATCTCTTGCGATTTCCATTTCTGTTGTCACTTTTGTTTTTTCTTTCGTTACATTTTCAAGATTAGAGTAAAGTCTTGCATTTTCAATAGAAATTGCCGCTTGAGAAGAAAGCATTTTTAAAATTTCAATTCTATCTATTGTGAATGCACCAGTAGTAAGATTGTTTTCTAAATATACAATCCCTATGAGTTTTCCTTGGTTCAAAAGTGGAATACATAAAACCGATTTAGGTTTATTGGTAGTTATATACAAATCTTTGAATTTTCCTTCTTTACTCAAGTCTTCAATTACTAAATCTTGTTTGGTTCTAGTTACATAATTTACTATTGAAGAGGAAAGCATACTGTTATCCGCTATAAGCTGTGTCCTGGAAATTCTAGGTTTATTTGAATCTGCATTCCATGAACTTTCGATTATCAGTTTATTATTCTCTTCTAAAAGCAAGAACCCTTTTTCTGCTCCTGCGTTTTCGATTAATATTTTCATAAGGGAAGTAAGTAGTTTTTCTAAAATGATTTCACCAGAAATAATTTGAGAGGCTTTCATAATAGAAACGAAATCGAGGGTAATATTTGCTTCCATTCGAGTAGTTTTCTGTGGAGTTGTTTTTGAAATAATAGTTCCACCGCTAAAATAGTTTCGATTTTGTTCCGGCTGTCTAGAAATAAAGTTTGAGTAATTTTTTTCTAACAAATCTGTTTTACGTTTAGCCCCCCATACACTGTATGCATAGTGAGCCTTTTTAAAGTAAATTTCTGCAAATTCTTTTTTCCCAAATTCGAGCCAAAATTTAGCACAGAGTTCGTTTGCAATAGCTTCGTCTTGTATATATC
>JAGOHK010000148.1 GCA_017996175.1 Leptospiraceae bacterium | reverse complement strand
TTTTAATTTTCAGGCGGAAATCATCAATCAGGATTTCAGGAATTAAGAGAGTGGAAACAGTATTTTCTTCAAGATAGATATTTTTTCTTAGAAATTCATTTTTATTTTGGAATGTTATCATAATTAGATTAGGTAAAAAAAGAGAATTTCTGTGCGCAAAAAATGCAACTTTTTAGAATTCCTTTTAAAAAAAGTATGGCTTTTTTTAGATTTTTGGCATTTCAGGATAATCAAAAGCTATACAGAATTATTGGCGATTTTGCTGAGTTTTGTTTTTGGCATCATTTTATTTTACTCGAAAAAGTATTTTATTCAAAAATTCCGTAGCATATTTTAAATATCACTCAGAATCTGGGAAATAGAAACTATATTAAAGGCAATAGATTATGATCCGAAATTTCAAAATTATAATTTTTATATATCACTTCTCAAAATTAAATTCTGATATTTCTCTTAAAAATATTAATCCCAATTCCTGAAACTGGAGCGTTCCATGTTAAATAGAAATTTATTTTTGGTATTCGGAGTATTGGTATTAATATTATCCTGCCAAAAAGATATTCGTTGGGATGAGAATATGAAAGCCAAGGGGTACTTGTGGGCAGGCTCTCCAGAAAAATTGCAAACAGAACCCTATGAATATTTTTATATAAAAAGAACTGAGTATTTGACGGAGAAAATTTTAGATAAAAAAAATGAAACTCTATTCAAAGAAACTTGTAGGAAACAATCCAAAGAAACGGCGAAACCATTTATTTTAGAAGCAATGATCACCGGTTCACTTCCCAAAGGATATAATACTCCGTTTCGATTTATCCAAGAGCAAAATCTTTATCGAGAATTAAATTTTGACTATAAAGAAAAATCTCCTGAGTTATTAAAATGTGAACCAGTGAAATACTCTCTGAATAAAATTCTGTACAATGACTACGAAATTTGCGAATGTATTTTGTATTTCCATCACAAAGGTGGAATAAAAGACATTGAAAAAAGATTTGATAATTATTGGCGGTTAATGGATGAAAAATTTTGGGTGGAATAATATTGTTATGCGCAAATTAATATTATTAATTTTTCTATTTTCTTTTTTTCAGTGTTCTTCTTTGCAAAACTATGCTAAGAATCGAGCTTTAGATTTTACGGATATATTAACGATAGGCGGGGAAGTAAATATTTATGGTGGTAGCGCTTGGTTCTGGTGTTTTGGTGGGGGTGTACAAGTCGGACGTTATACAAATGGCTATGGTATGCGAAATGGATATGTAGGTTCTTATTACACAGGCGGATATAGGGAATTTGCCAATTTAAAAATGGGGAATTCGTTTCTGATTATGAATAGCCAAGAGCATATACCTACAGCAAACAAAACGACTCGATCTATGCATAAGAAATATACTCATGCAAATTTCTTCTTTCTATTACCAGCAAATTTAAAGGGTAGATACAGAGAAACAGGCAGTTCTCCTTCTGGTTTTGCATATAACTCACTGCCAGCACTTTGCCATGCCCCGGCTACTCTTGAGTTATCCTTTGGTTTAGGCGTTGGTGGAAGAGTTGGTTTTAATATTTCAGAATTAGTGGATTTTCTTTTGGGGTTTACAACTTATGATTTAATGAATGATGACCTCAAATCTAAAATAGAAGAGGTCGAAGAATGAGTGAGTTCTGGCAAGCCAATGTAAAGAAAGCAATCGCTGTAATTTTTATTTTGCTATTTAATTTTGTGTTTTTTCATTTTTCTAAATACACAACGCATATACCGGATCCAAGTTTTAAAAGAAATAAAAATGCAATTTGGATTGGACATAAATGGGTCGGAGAAAATTTACAGGAATCAGAATACTCCTTATTATGCGCTAGATTAAAGAATGGAAATATTACAGATGTTTTTGCGCATGTAGGACCGCTCGACGGAAATGGGAATATCGAATATAAAAAATACCATTACGCAAAAGAATTTCTTGTGCAAGTAAAAAATTGTAGTCCTGGTATACATCTTCAAGCTTGGATTGGGCAAGTAGAAAAAAGAGGAGGGGGAGTGATTGATATTAGCCGTTTCGAAATTCGAGATTCAATTATCCGAACTGCTGAAATTTTTTTGCAACTAGGGTTCGATGGAATTCATTATAATATAGAGCCAATATTTTCCGGGGATGAAAATATAATTGATTTACTAAAAAGAACTCACGCGATTACAAAAGCAAATGGTAAAATTCTTTCTATCGCTAGTGATGAAATCGAACCATTTCCTTTTTCGGAAAAAATCATTCGTATTTTTGCAAGACGGGCTGGATTTTGGGATAAGTCGTATTACCTGCAAGTAGCGGACAATGTGGATCAAATCGGAGTGATGATGTATGATACTGCAATTCCATTTGCTTGGCTTTATGCATACGTAGTGAAATGGCAAGTAGAAAAAATTACGACACTTTTAGATGGAAAGGTATTACTATTTTTTGGAGTTCCTACTTTCGAAGAAGATAGATGGAGCTTTCATGCGAATGCCGAGAATATGTTTTCTGGGATTCGAGGTATTTCTATGGGAATAGGAGAAATACCGCAATCAGTTTTAGAAGATAAGTTTGGAGTTGCAATTTATTCAGAATGGACAACGGATGAGGAAGAATGGAATACTTACAAGGAAGAGTGGTTACTTCATATTAGCCATTGACGATTGAAAATCATCATCGTTTAACACTCGAAAGCCGCTAACCATAAAAATAGGCAATGTTTTTTCCATTCTACGAATATCTTCCTCTGAAATATTGAAAGTAGAAAAATGCAATTTCAAAATTACATTATCGGGTCTCTGTTGAATGCTCCAAAAATCGTCCGTCTTCACAATCGAACCGTTTTGATTTGCCTCAATATAATAGCCTAAAATTTTATTAGAAGATTCGGGTGTAAATCTAACGTTTTGTAATTGTACCCCAATTCTAGATTCAATTCGATTTTTTAGTTCGATTAAGAATTTTTCAGTTTCTACTTTTGTTTCACTACTTTCTTTTGTTAACGATACAATCAAGTTTTTCGAATTAGAATTTAACTGGATAATCGAATTATCTGTATACTTCACAGTCCAATCTTCTGAATAAGGAAGCAAAAAGAAAAAACGCTCTCGATTTCCAGAAATAGAAATAATTCCTTTTTCTTTATGAGAGTGAATTGTAATATCAGAGTCGCGAATACTTTTTCCAGAAAAAGAATCTACACGTTTTACAACTTCGTATTCTTGCCGTTTATTTTCCGGAGAAGCGCAATATAAAATTAAAAAAAGGAATGTACTAAGTGATAGAATATTTTTCACTGTAATTACCTCGCGATTCTGTAAAAAGTTACCCCGACTTTTAGTGAGCATGTCGAATCTATACAATTTTCGCAGCTATGTTCTCTTGAAAAAAACTATTCGTATAAAAAGAAATTTCCGTCAGAATAAGAGCAAAAATTATTAGGCAACTGACTTTTTACACAACCATTTATTTCACCCCGACCTGATTTAAAAACTTCATAATTTCTAAATGCAAAAGCGGAGTAGTCTCAGGCGAACGAATATTACCCGCCATAACGTGGTCAGGAACTTGTTTGAGGTTAAGCAGGATTTTGTCCTTGGTTCCGACTGAGTCAAATTTCTTAACAATTTCATTTGTATCTATCACTTTGTCCTGCTCTGTATAAAGAAATAAAGTAGGGGTATGGATTTTTTCTAAGGGAATAGTTTGCACATACTCCACTAAAACCATCATGGGAGTCAGAGCTTCCCAACGGTATGTATGATTCCAATACTTGGCAACAGCTTCATTATGAGGTTCCCAAGATCGTATGTCACCGTAAACTAATTTAGCAAAACCAACTCCGGCGGGATATAGAAATAATTTAGTCATTTTGCTTGCAGGATAAAAATTAGGAGAAATAAAAACAAGAGAAGAAATACCTTTTTGGTATTCTTCTTTACTGGCAAGCCACGCGGCTAATGTACAACCAGTAGAGGAGCCAATGATGATAACTTTTTTTCCGATTTTTTTTCCTACCTCTAAAGCTTCTACTGTATCGTTTAACCAATCGTTTGCGTTAGCCTGAGAAAATGCTTCTGGTGGGCGAGCATGACCGGTAAGTCTAGTGTAAAAAATATTTGCCCTTAAGTCCTTTGCAACTAAATCACCAAGAGGAACCATTTCGGGACGAGAGGCACTAAAACCATGAATATAAACGATCGAGTATTCAGACTGTTCTTGTTTGCCATTAGCCCAGAAGATTTTTTTCTCTGCTCCGGAAACCACATCGCCGAACTTCGCTTCTGACTGTGACAAGTAAGAATCTAACTCGGTGATAGAACTGGGAAGAGAGGGTTGAATAATTTTTTCTTCCAGTCTATAGCGGGTAATGGGTAACGAAATTAGAAAAATTACAATAACTGATCCAAAGGTAATAAATATTTTCTTTTTCATGTAAAATCCTTGTAGAGTAAACTTGGTTGAATTCCACTATTGGCTTGGTATTTTCCAGATTTGTATTCTGTAATTTCGCCTTCGACAGTGTGATAAAAAATTTGGCATATCTGTACATTTGGATAAATCACAAGTGGATGAATGACGGAAATTTCCAAAGTCCAAAATCCTTTAAAGCCCACATCCCCAAACCCAGCAGTTACATGTACATACATACCCAAACGACCGATAGACGACCTACCCTCTAGCATAGGAACCAAGTTGTAAGTTTCAGTGAATTCCAAAGTTCTACCCAGATACAAAATTCCGGGTTGTAATAAATATCCTTCTTCTGGAATAATGATTTTTTCGGAAGGATTCGGTTTTTTCATATCGAGCGGCATATTGGTATATACCAGAAGTTCATTATGAAGACGGAGGTTGTAGGAATTTGGATTTACCAATTTTTCGTCGTAAGGTGTGATTTTAATATCGGTTCCAATTTTTTTAACGATTTCTTTTCCAGTGAGTATCAAAATTATTCTCCAGTAAAATTAGGTTTTCTTTTTTCTTTGAATGCAGTGAGTGCTTCATTTCTATCTTTAGTTTTTAATGTTTGTAAATAACAGGCTCTTTCCATATCTAGAGCATTGTTTAAGTCTTGGGTAAATCCATTTTTAATTGCTTTTTTTGCCATTCTTACAGCAATCGGGGCAGAAGAGGAAATTTCCTCCGCATAAGACTGTGTAAGCGCAGAAAGATTTGACCTATCCGCAATAGAATTTACGATACCAAGTTGGAATGCTTTTTCCGAATCAATTCTGCGAGCTGAAAAAATCAATTCCATAGCACGGCTAACTCCGATTAGACGAGAAAGTCTTTGTGTTCCACCGGCTCCAGGAATAATACCAAGTTTCGTTTCTGTAAGACCAATTTTGGATTCATTAGCCATTATCCGCATGTCACAACAAAGAGCAATTTCTAGTCCACCGCCGTAAGCATCTCCATTGAGAACTGCTATAGTCGGAAAAGGAAGACTTTCTAGAAAACTGCAAGCATAACGAAACATATCTAAAAATTGAATCACTTCTTTTTCGGTCATCGCTACTCTTTCTTTTAAGTCCGCACCCGCACAAAATACTTTTTCCCCCGCACCTTGCAAAAATAAAACGCGAACAGAATTGTTATTTGAAATCTCTTGTAGGTTTTTCAAAAACGAGCAGAGTAAATCTCGATTAACCGCATTACTCGATTCCGGTCGATTGAAGGTGATAGTTGCAATATGATTTTCGATTGTTAATATTGTAGTCATTTGTATTAATATGCATCTTTCCTATGGGAAATTTTAAAAACAGTTATTATTTCATTTTGGAAGTCAACTTCGAAAAAAATGCGATAGTTACCTTGCCGAATTCGATAAATCTCTGAGTTGACTAATTTTAGGGAATCAAGGGCTAATAGATTTTCTAAAGATTTAATGCGTTTGTAAATTTTTGCGATATCCATTTTCGAAACGCCTTTTAAATCTTTTTTTATACTTTCTTCAATGACTACTTTGTACATTTTTACAAATACTTCTTGAAAAATTGATCTACAGGAACTGTTTTTCCTTTTCTTGTTTTGCGAATTTTTTCAATTTCTGCAATGGTATAATGATTTTTATTTTCTTTTTTAGCAGGTTTTATGGTTTTATTTATTTCATTGATTAATTTAACTAAACGATCAAATTCTTTTTTGGAAAGAACTACACCTGTAATTTTTCCATCTATTTTTAAGAATTCATGTTTAATAGTTTGTGCTTGCATAACATTAATTTAAAAAAAGCATAAGTAGAGTCAAGAAATATTCCCAACTTCCCGTGTGTTACTTCCATGCATTCAAATTCGCTCCAGTAAAATCAGAGTTTCATAGTAGGGAGTTCTTGGAAAAAAGTCTGCAATAGTCGCCTTTACCAATTTATAATTCGGGAGTATTTTCTTCAAATCCTGAATGAGAGTAATATAATTACAACTAGAATAAAGAATATGCCTTGGTTTATGGTTTAGAATTTGTTCTAAGATTAGATTCCCAAGACCGTTTCGAGGAGGATTCATAATCCATACGGGTCGGTTCAAATGTTTTGCAGAAATTCTTTCTTGGTATAGATTTCGAGTGTAAAATTCCACATTGGAAATTTGATTCGCTTTTACGTTTTCTTTGGAGTATAAAACAGCAGTGTTTTCCAATTCATAACCAATGAGACTTTTAGAATGCGGAGCTAAAAAAAGACTAATGAGTCCCGAACCTGAAAATAATTCGAGTATATCGTGGTTATCCTCTGGCAGAAAATGGATAATTTCTTTTAACCAATCCTCGATTAAAAAACGATTGATCTGAAAAAAACCATCTTTAGGAACTTTGACTTTTTTATTTCCAAACGTAAATTCTGATTCGTTTTTTGCATAATCTATTACAGTTTCGGTTAATCGTAATTTGCCTTCTTTCTCTGAATTTGGTTTGTATTTAGAAATAAAATCATTTAGTTCATTTGGTAAATTTTTACAGCCTTCTTTAGGAAATGCAACTAACTCATTCGACCCAACTTGGAAGAATCCTTTTTCCCCATTCTGGATTTTAAATTGCACGTTGTTTCGATATTCTGTTTCTTTTGCAGAAAGCATTTTTATAAAATCGGAATTGATTACGACTGACGGAAACTTATGATTATACTCACTTAGAAAAAGATTTTTTTTAAGTTTTAATTCTTTAGTATAGGAAATATGTCGAAATGAACATCCTCCGCATAATAGAAATATACCGCAATCGGAGGAAATTCTTTCTGCAGATGACTCAATCACTCGAACCACTTTTACTTGTTTGAATTTTTTTGTTATACTGATGGGTTCGCATTCGACTAATTCGCCCGGAATTGCACCCGAGATAAAATAGGTTTCTTCATCTAGATGCGCCAAGCAATAGCCATTGTTGACCCATTTTTCTGCGCGGAGGGTTAAAGTTAATTTTTTAGGATTTAGAGGGATTAAATTCTTCAAAATTTATTTAAGGATTTATTAAATCTGTAGCGTAGATAATTTTTCGATATTCTAAAATATCTATTACTCTTTGAGGAATTTTGTCGATCGCATCCGAATCACGCTCATGGGTAGTTGGTTTGACTAAATGATAACCATGAAACTGATTGCTAGACTCCTCAGCTTCAAACCAAACATATTCTTTTCGTATGTCATCATAATTCATTAGATCTTTACTTGCATGGATTTCTGCTCTTTTATCAGTCAATGCTGTCTTCAATAACTCAGCTAATCTTTCCTTACCGTTTTGACCTCCTAAAATGGGCGACTTTCCATGTATATATTGTGGATTTCCCTCATCATGCCTAGGATCAGAATAATTATAGTTTCTAATTATTCTGTTTGCCTGAATCCATGCTTCTAGTTTTTCAAAATTGTTTACATAGTAGATATGTAGAAATTTGGGAAAAACATTTTCTGGATTATCTCGACAATCTTTGAAAATAGGGAAAAAATTACGAGTATTTGGAATTGCATTATTGATATTTAACAATAAACAATGTCCTTCAGTATTCAATATTTTCTGCGCAATTTCTTTTAATACTTTTGGGAATTGATCTTCAAGCAATCTACTATCAAAATCCCATAATCTATATACGCAGTCGTTTTCATTGAGAACATGAATTGGATTTTCTTCGAAATCTACAGCGCTTGCTTCAGTAAGCAAAGAATTTAAAGCATCTACCGGACTCATTACTCCAAAATTACCAATTAATTCTGACAAGGTTAATAACGTTTCAGAACATAAATTTTTATTGGAACTCTCGTAATACAAATCGGTTTCCTTTTCGCAATCTGCTCTATCTATTAGATAACGAATCGATTCTAAAAACTTAAAACCATCCTCTTCCGTTTTTATTAGTTTTAATAATTCTTCTTCCGTTGGAAATTGAATATAAATATGAAATTTATTCATTTCTGTTTGCAGAGGTCCCCATTAAAACTCTAAGGTCTTTACCCATTTGATCAAAAAAGCCGGGTGGAGCTTTTTTAATTCTGCCACCATCTTTTAATTCTACTTCCGTTGTTCTTACTGTTTTGTTTTGCTCATCTTTATCGAAATAAAATATTTTAACATTATTTTTATCTATACCAGTGCCCTTCGTTTCAAAGTATTTACACTGAACCATTGTACCATTTACTACGTGGTCACTATGAGTTTCTAAAATAACCTGTACGCCTGATTGAGCAGCTAAGCACAAAAGTTCAGCTAATTTTGATTGTGCTGCCGGATGTAAATGAGCTTCCGGATTTTCAATTAGTATCAAACTGCCCTTTGGTGCTGAAAGAACAGCTACAATTATAGGTAGTGCATATGATAGCCCAAAACCAACATTCTTTGAGGTAAATTTATTTGTCGATCTTACACCTCCTTCAATTTCGAAACTGTAAAGAATATCATAATTCGTCCCTATTTGAATAGGCTCAATACTTACTCCCTTACTGATTTCTTTTTCCCAAGCAATTGTTTGTGCTAACAAACCAATATCATTTTTATTTTTCGGATGCAAAAGTTCTGAGGAAACCTGTTCGTCACGATATTTGAATAAAAATTGTGCGGTTAATTCTGCTTTGCCTTCTTCAATAGAAATTTGTTTTTCTATATCCACAGCATAGTCATCGGATTCATATTTTGAAATTCTGGCAGCACTAATGAATTGAAAACTTTTTTCAAACAATGAAGATTGAAGTTTATTATGAGCTAGCATATTTCTTGTTTCTGTTGCAACTTCGTCATCTGTATCTTTTGTGATTTCCAAAAAATCTGATTCCGAATGCTTTTCCGTGTCAAAAATCCACTTTAATTTTTTTCCTGTAGATTCTAGACCTATTGATATTTTATCAGTTTCTGCAAATTGATAAAGTGCATCTTTACCTTTGCCTATATAGCATAATGGTTTATTTAAACTTAAAACTGAAAGAAGTCTATTCTTTTGATGTGTTTGTCTCAGTAATAGCAAGCTTTGAAAAATTGACGATTTCCCAACACCATTTGCTCCACATAAAATCGTTAGACTGCCTAATTTCAGTTGCGTATCTTTATGTGATTTAAAGTTCTGAATGTGAATAGATGTAATCAATTTAAGGTCTCCCTTATAATTTTTTCAATATCACTAAAACGCTGTTCCACATTATCTTTTTTTGCTGTTCCTTGTGATATTGAGCGATAAAATCTCTGGTCTGAATTATTATGTAAGTCCATTAATTTTGATTTTAATATATGTTTTTTATTATTTAATAAGCCTCTCTCGTTATCCGAAAGCTTTGCAAAATTAACACTTAAAACTTCGAACAAGGCTTTATTTATTGGCTTTCTTTTGTCATTTATATCATTCCTTTTTCTAAAAGCATCTTCACCAAATATTTCTAAAGCTAGTTCCATAGATTTTTTAAAATCAGATTTTAATTTATCAATTTGATCTGGAGAAAGTTTTTTTATCTCACCCATTCCTTTATTCATGAAGCTGTCTAAGTCGGGCTCATATTTATTATATGGAATCAAATAAAATGAAATAAAGCGGGTCGCGAAGTCTCTATCCTGCATTCTATCACTTTTAATTTTCCATTGAGTTACCTTTGCAAAAGCAATTCCCTCTCCGGTTTTACTTTTCAGTATTATGCCATTTGGATCAATTAAATCTTCGGCTCTGACTAAATCGGCGACAACATCGGCTGCAATTCCTTGGTTTAAAGCATGGCGAATTTCTTGAGGTTCTAATACTAGTCCTCCTTGATTAATTCGTTTAAAAAGATTAAATTTTACAAAATCAGGAGTACCTTGTTCAATAATACAGATTGTGATAGGAAAGTCTGTAATGCTTCGCTGTATTTCCCTTTTCAACTCACTGTATGTTTTATCATTAAATTTTGTTAAAAATTCTAGTTTAGTAAGCTTTAGAGTCTCATCTATTACAAAACTTTTAAGAGTACTAATTCTTTGCAACCCATCTACAACTTCCCATTTTCTTTTCGCCATTTCGGCAAAGTAAAACATAGGAATTGGTAGATTCAATAATAATGATTCTATAAAACTACTTTTTTTAGTGTCACTCCATAAATTAGATAGCCTCTGAAAATCTGTATTCATGTTAATTTCACCATGCTTTAAATTATCAATAACCTGAGCTATTGTATAAGGCTGTGTTCGAACTTTTATATCACTTGGATTAAAATTATCCTCGGTTGTAATACTCGAATTATCCTCTGGCTCAACGACAACTTCTTCTATATTTTCTGATTCTATATTCATGTTAATTTCATATTTACTTTAAAAGAGATTGAATAAATAAAACAAGGAAATTTACAACTAAAAAAGGTTTTATAGTCGGGGCACGAAAAGCATTTACAATAAAATGCTCCTTTTTATCAGAATCCCCTTGACAGGAAAGCTGCTTCAAAAGACAAAGAAAATGGACTTTGGGAGAGGTGTCAGAGTGGTCTAATGAAGCGGTCTTGAAAACCGTCGTGTGAAAG
>JAGOHK010000226.1 GCA_017996175.1 Leptospiraceae bacterium | reverse complement strand
AATGAGCTATATTATGGTCGATGTCGAAGCTGATGGTCCGATTCCGGGCGAGTATTCAATGATTAGCTTCGGCGCTGTTTTAGTAGATAAGACGCTCGACAAAACATTCTACGGCAAGTTAAAACCTATCTCGGAGAAGTTTATCCAGGAAGCACTTGCCGTTTCTAACCTCAGCCGCGAACAGACGCTGTTACACTCTGAGCCTGCTTCTGTTATGCAAGAATTTGCTCATTGGTTAAAACTAAATTCGAAAGGCAATCCAATGTTCATCTCTGACAATAACGGATTTGACTGGATGTTTATGTGCTATTACTTTCACCGGTTTATTGCTAGTAACCCCTTCGGTCATAGCTCTACTAATCTCGGCTCTCTCTATAAAGGAATTGTAAAATCTACTTTCGAGAATTTCAAACACCTACGCAAAACAAAGCATACCCACAACCCTGTAGACGACGCAATGGGAAATGCGGAAGCGTTACTTGCGATAGTGGATAAGTATGGATTGAAGATTAGTCTTTGATAAATGAAAGGTTTTTAAGTTTACTTTAAAGTCTTTATTTTTAGTTTGAATTTATGGATATTTATCTAGATACTTGTAGTCTTTGTAGACCTTTTGACGATCAAAGTAAATTGCGAATTAAAATTGAAACGGAGGCAGTTCAATTTATTTTTGAACAAATTAAAAAAAAGAAAGTTAAGTGGATTGCTAGCGAAGTATTAGAATTCGAAATTAATCAGATAAATAATTTAGAGAAACGAATTAAGATTCTATCCTTTCTAAAAATTGCGAATTCCAAGATAAAATATTCGGATAAAATAGAAGAGAAAGGTATTCAGATTGAAAAGAAGGGATTTAATTTACTTGACGCATTACATATTTCTTGTAGCATTTCTTCGAGTGCTAAGTATTTTATTACAACTGATTATGAAATACTTAGATTAGCCAAAAAGTATCAAGATAATTTTACAATAAAATTTGCAAATCCACTTGATATTACTGATAAAATTTAGGAGGAAGTATGAGTGCAACTTTAAATGATGTTAGATTGAAAGGATTAAAAATACTTTCTGAAAAATTAGATCCAGTTGAAATGATTCAATTTTTTCAGGTTTATGAGAATGGTATAGGGGACTACACTAATGAGCGTAAGAAGAAATACAAGAATATTAAACTCGAAGATATTCGTAGTGGAATTAGTTTAATGAAAAATAAGAAAAAAAAGGTTAAGGCTGATTAGCCGTTAACTATGACAAACTCAGCAGATAACAACAAGTATCCAATCGGACAATTTACTCATCCAGAAATGACAACAGATGAGCATGTTGCAGTGTGGATTGAAGAAATAGAAAAATTTCCAACTGTTCTCAGGCAGACAGTTGCCAATTGGTCTAACGAGCAATTATCCACAAAGACAAAGCCGGATGGTTGGATGGTGGCGCAGGTTATTCATCATTTGGCGGACAGTCATATGAATAGTTTTATTCGGTTTAAATTGGCATTAAGCGAAGACAGACCTACTATTAAACCGTATGCGGAAGATAGATGGGCTGATCTTGCTGATGGAAAAGATTTGGATATAGAAAACTCACTTCAGATACTAGAAGGTCTTCATAAGCGATGGGTGATTTTACTTAAGTCGCTCTACAAAGAAGATTTACAAAGAACTTTTTTTCACCCCGAGCACAAAGAGTTTCATTGTTTGGATGCGACTGTTGGCTTTTACGCCTGGCATGGAAAGCATCATTTGGGTTTCATTCAAAACTTAAAAGCTAGAATGGGTTGGTAAAAAAATCTTTTTTTAGAAAACTAATTTTTCTAACCAGGGAAATATCTTTTCTGCAAATAGTCTTTGTGCTTCTTTTGTAGGATGACCATCGCCTACGATAAAAAAGGTTCCTTTCGGATTTTCTTTGTAATACTTGTCTACCACATCTTTTAAATCAAGATAAGGAATTTTATTTTCTTTTAAATATTCTTCCATCTTTTTATTTGAAAATTGCGTTAAATCCCTATCTATCGCCCCTGCGAAGTTTGGGGAAAACGCTAAATAAGAAACATTTGTAAAAAATACTTTTATATTTCTCTTTTGACATTCCTCAAGAATGAAGTTAAAGTATTCTTTTGACAAATCGAAATTAACCGCATATTTATCTTTAGGCAGCGAGCGATTTTCTGAAAATAAATCTAGTTCACTTTGGTCTTTTACTAAAGATGGAATCTTTTTTAAATTGGACAAAATGATTTTTTCAATCTTGGATTTTGAATGAAAGAATTTGTAATATTGAAAATAAGTAAATTGAACAAACTTAAAATTAAAAACGAAGCTGGAATAGGATTTATCAAAAAGACTTGGATTCTCTAAGATTGGTAATTGTCTATATTGCATTTCGTGGACTCTATCATCTATCCAATCATTTTCATTTAAACAAAAAAGAATTGCGTCTGGTTTCAACTTAAAAAATCTTTCTAAGTTTACTGCATGAATTTTGAAAGAAGTTCCTTGAATCCCCATATTCAATACTTCGAGATTTTGTTTTTCAAATTCTTTTTTTAAGAAGTATGTAAAGGTCTCTTCGTATTCAACCCCATGACCTTCTACTAATGAGTCACCTACAACTAGCATTCTTTTTTTTGTTGGTTTAAAGGTGAAATCATTATCTCTAAATCCATAAGAATTCGTTTTGTAAGAAACAGAAAAATCTGCACGGGCTTGTGTGTATTCGATATTCGGATAATGAGAATGGATAAACTGTTTGGATTTTATAAGATAGGGATTTTTTTTGTAAGGGTCTATTACCTGTCCATTCTGTGGATACTCCACAATTCCTTTAAAGAATAATCTTGTTGCGACTTCGCCTATTAGAAAAATAAGGAAGAGTAGTAAAAATAATGCGAATGAATAAAAAATTTTAATCTTCATATGAAAATCCTAGATTGATTATTGTAATAAAAAATTTATCAAGGAAATTGCCTATTAAAAAAA
>JAGOHK010000035.1 GCA_017996175.1 Leptospiraceae bacterium | reverse complement strand
CCTTCCAAGAAATAGTGAATCGCTAATTTATCTTGCAATGGTTTCATTAATGGCGAAAAGAATATCAGGTTTTTCTAATACACGCAAGCTTACGAAACGTTAGACGGCTTTTCAGACACGCTCTAAGTCTCTAAGTTTATTGACTTATCGACTCGCTTATTTTCCAAAAACCTCATAAAGCATTGGCAAAATTCAGAAAAAGACTTTAATCAACGGGACTAATAAAATTAAAAATGTCTGAACTATGATTCGTATGATTTATGCGAAACGAAATCATGATAATCATTCGAATCACATAAATCATGGTGAAGACAGCTTTACTTAAAAATTACTTTTCCAACTTTAGTGATCCAGAGAATCAAAGCAAGAACATATAACATAGCCGCATAGGCTAAATGGGAGGTTGTCAATTCAGGAAAAAGAAATACAGAACCTCTTGTGATTGCAGCTAAAAAGATAAGTCCTGTTATCCAGTAAAAGATATTTGAATTTTTCTCAATAACCATATCTCCTCCACCATGAGATAAAACAACTCTAGTCATAATACTAACGACTAATAAAGATAAGCCACCTATTAGATAAATATGCGCGAGATGAGCTGAATATTGAAAACCAAAAGAATACCCTGCTAAACCAATAATAAATAAATAGCAAGCAACTAAAATGGTTTTGGAAAGTTTCCCTTTGAAGTTAGAAATTTCGAGTATATGAAAATATTTTACAATCCATATTGTGCAGATAACAAATCGTATCCCCTTTAATAGAATTAAAATGCGGGAATCTACAAATTTACCAAGACTAAATTCTAGTAAAAAAGACAAAATAAATATAATTAAAATAGACTTTCCTGCTTTTTGTGATTCCGCTTTCTGCATCCACTCCATTTTCTTAGCTGGATTTTCTGTATTGATAATCATTGGAATCATTCGAGTTCCCGTACCAAAAATAATACAAGGAATCATTCCATAAAAAATGAAGTCTTTCCCATAAGAAAATAAAAAGTTTCTCTCCGCAAATAAGCTAGTCAATTGCAGCAAAGAACCAATTACCCCTAAAAAAACTCCACCTAGAAGAAAATACAAATACCCAGAAAGATTGACTTTAGATATTTTAAACCGGTGAACGAGAAACAAAAATAGAATCCCAAAATCTAAGGTCTGGAAACTATAAAATAAAAAAGAGTCTTCATAAAAAAATACAAATGTTAAAACTAAAAACTGTAAAATAAAAAAAACAATTATTTCTATTTGCGACAAAGCATTAGTAGCCGTAAACCTTGGAATAGCAGTGTATACAAATCCTTTGACAACCGGTAATAAAAAAACTGCCGACATGATATTGATATGGTGTATAATAGGATAGGGAGAATAGGAGGAGCCTAGCCATTCTTTTTGTGAAATCCATGCTAAAACCCAAAGGATTACGCCAAAAATAGCTCCAAAAATTGAAACGGAAAAAAAGATACGGTATGGCTCAATCAATTTATCGTCCGATGAATGCATATCTACATCCCCCCTTTAGTCATTATTTTACTTGTATCATAACAGTACTGCTCTTGAATTGACATACATCAATGAATCGAGAATAAAATTGAGTTCACACTTTTGGAATAATATACCGGCTAACACAAAGAGCGAATTAGAAAAAATCGCGCAAATAAAAAAATTTCAAAAAGGAGAAATTGTTTTTTCGGAGAATGATCTATTTAAAGGCTTTGTTGTAATTAAATCAGGGAAATTTAAAATTTACAATTTGAATCCCAACGGTAAAGAAGCAATTCTAAGGGTAATGGTGGAAGGTGAAATGGCTGCAGGTCCACTCATTTTTTCTGGTGCTCCGAATTATCCTGCAACTCTTGAATCATTGGAAAATGGTTCCGTTTATTATTTTGAAACAAATCAATTTAAACAATTTCTGAAATCTCACCCTGATTATCAAAATCAATTTACAACCCAGATGATGCAATTCATGCACTATCTTAGAAATAAAACATCCTCTTTGATGCTTTTGAATTTAAAAGAGCGGCTAATGGAATACTTAAAAGAGAACGGTGCTGAGTATAATTTCATCCAATTAAAAATTAACAAAAACCAACTTGCACTTTTACTAAACGCTACACCTGAATCTATCAGCCGAACATTTAAATCATTGGAAGAAGAAAACTTAATCGAAACAAAAGGCGAAACCTACAAAATAAAAAATCTCCAGACTTGATCTAGATCAATTCATTTATAGAAATTTTTATGTATAGTTTCTATCAGTAATGTGAGTTCGATATAAGAAATCATTACATCAAATTCACATTAAACTAGATAGACTAAGGGAGAGACAAATATGAAAACAAAAATAATTTCAACACTCGCTATCGGATTATTCATAGTAACCGCAGGTATGAATTGTGGTAAAGAAGAAAGTAAAAGTAATGTAGGCGGAGGAATGGCTTCTTTAGATGACAATGTTTCCCAAAAAACAGTCGTCGGAATCGCTGCAGGGTCTAAGGATCATACTACGCTCGTTACAGCAGTAACTACGGCAGGTCTAGTGGACTCTCTTGCCAACCCAGGTCCCTTCACAGTTTTTGCTCCTACAAATGATGCATTTAACAAACTTCCAAAAGGTACAGTTGAAGGTCTTCTCGAATCAAGTAAAATTGAAGACTTAAAAAATATTTTAGAGTATCATGTGATTGTAGGAACTTACAAAACGGAAAGTCTACAAGATGGTCAAGTCATTGGAATGGCGAACGGTGGAAATATTACCGTTACGTTAAAAGATGGTAAGCCTCTAATCAATGGAAATTCTAAGATACTTGCATCTGTTCCTGCTTCCAACGGAATTGTACACGTAGTGGATACTGTTCTTTTACCGCCAAACTAATATGAATTCGATATAAAAAAATTAACAAGATTACCACCGATGGACACCGATAAAAAACCAAGAAATTAAAGACATCGGTGTTTATCAGTGTTCATTCCTCCTTCGTTTGGTCGCGAACCAACGTCTTCTTCGCATGGGAATGACGCCTAGGCTATGAAGGATGACTTTCTTGAATCGAAATGAAGTTAAGTAATAAGTTATTATTTATTCGATAAGTCTTTTACAAATTCCAATGCTTCGGTTCTATTCCGATAAATTGAATTTCTGTTAAAGACAAGTCGAGCAGTAGATTCTAAAATAATTTCTTTTTCCTCTAGTCCATTTGCTTTAAGAGTCGCTCCGGTCGAAACCAAATCTACAATACAATCAGAAAGACCACAGAGCGGGGCTAATTCGATACTACCGTAGAGTTTAATAATCTCACAATTTAAACCTTTCGAAAAAAAGAATTGTTTGGTCAGATGCGGATATTTAGTTGCAACCCGAATTTTACGAGAATAGTTTTTTAAATCAAAATCATTTGTTCCGGCAAGGGATAATCGGCATTTACCTATTTTTAAATCTACAGGCGAAAGCAAATCGTATTTACCCTCTTGTAACGTATCCCAACCAATGATTCCAGCATCCGCAGCACATTCTTCTACATAAGTGGCTACATCTTGTGCTTTTACTAAAAGGATTTTTACTTTGGCAAGGGAATCCGTGAAAGTTAATTCACGGGTTGATTCATCTGGTTTTTCGGAGAGCCATTTTTTTTTGATTAATAACTCTACACTTTCGTCGGCGAGTCGCCCTTTCGGAAGAGCAAGAGTTAACATCGGTTAACCCTTGTTTGCTTTGATTAGTAAATAGGTTGCGAGTTTTTTTACTTCCGCCATGTCTGTTGCTTCTGATTCAATATCTAATACTTTAGTTAAATCTTTGATAGCAGCTTCTTTTTCACCGTTTAACAGGCGTAATCTCCCCGTCTGATAATGAGACCAAGCAGAAAGACTATGAGTCTCGCGATTGTTTGCAGTTAGAGTGGCTGCCTTTGCATAATTCTGCAAAGCTAACTTATTATCCTTTGATTGCTCCCTGTGGGAACCTGCAACATAATAGTAATATGCCTTAATTTCTTTTGAATCAGCAACTAACTCTGCTGCTTTTTCCAAATAATCCGCTGCCTTTGAAAATTCAAACGCCTCTACATGCAAATCAGAAATACGTTTGTAAATACGAAGCTTTGACTCTTTTGAAGAATAATTCGCCAAAAGAGTTTCGTATTCTTGGATTTTCGTTTTTGTATCTAAAGAAAAATTCTTTGCATGTTTTTTCTCTACTTTTTCAATCTGAATCGTTGCTTGGTTTGTTCTGTATTGAAGGTATTCCCCCACTGCGACAATCGTAACGATAACCGCAATGAAGATACCAATTCCAATAAAAAACTGAGTTCTGTTCCTAGCAAAGAATCTAGAAAATTTTAGAAACAATAACTCTGTCTTAGAACCCTCAAAATTTTCTAACGGGTCGTTGTATTCAACCTGTGACTTTTTGAATTGTTCTTCTCTGAATTTTTTACGATCAAATTTTGCCATATTGAGTTACGATCTATTGATAAAACTTCCAAAACTTTCACTAGAAGGAGTATCTGTTTTAATATACTTAGATATTTCTTCTTTTTCCATAGCCTTATCAAAGTCTTTTACAGAAAGGGAGATTTTTTTGCTATCTGGATCAATTTTTAGAATCACAGCTTTGATAATATCTCCCACTTTGTACAACTCTTCTAATTTCTGAGTTTTGCTTTCAGGAATTTGGGAAACGTGAATCAAACCTTCATAACCAGGTTCAATTTCAAGGAATACACCAAAAGTAACAATGCTCTTCACTTTTCCTTCTACAATCACGCCTGTCGGATACTTCTTCTTAAGCGCTTCGTAAGGATTTTCTTGGAGTTGTTTTAGACCACAAGAGATTCGATTTGTGTCGAGGTTAATATCGAGTATCTGGTATTTTACAACTTGTCCTTTTTTGAGAAGTGCAGTAGGATCTTTTACTTTTTCATCCCATGTAATATCGCCAACGTGAATAAGTCCTTCGATTCCATTCTCCACTTCTACGAATGCACCGTATTTTGTTATGCCGGTAATTTTTCCTTCGAGAGTATTTCCTACTCTAACTTCGGAAGTAAGATTGTCCCAAGGATTTGGAAGGAGTTGTTTTAGACCAAGAGAAAGTCTTTTTTTAGAAAGATCAATATCAAGAATCATAGAATCTACTTCTTGTCCTTTTTTCAAAACTTCTTTTGGATGAGGAGGTTTTTTCGCCCAAGTTAATTCAGAACAGTGAATCAAACCTTCTAAACCTTCTTTGAGTTCTACGAATGCACCAAAGTTAGTAAGAGAAGTAACAATGCCACGAACTACCATGTCTTTTTCTAATTCACGACCAGCCCAAACCCATGGATCTTCATAAAGTTGTTTGATACCAAGGCTCAAACGATTGTTTGTTGGATCAACTTCTAAAACTAATAATTCAATGGATTGTCCAATTTGAAAGTATTGTTTGAAGGGAGCATATTTTTTATAAGAAATATCATTTTGACGGAGTAAACCTTCGATTCCATGGACGTTACAAAATACACCGAAGCTTGCAACTTTAGAAACGATTCCGTTTACTTTATCGCCAACTTTAACTAGTGTTACTAATTCATCCCATTTCTCTTTGTTGATTTCATCAATGAGTTTTTTGCGAGAAAGAACGCCGGTTCTACCTTTTTCATTTAGTTTGATAACTTTGAAATCAAGTGGTTTAGCCTTTAGCTCTTCCAAGCTTGCTTTCATCCCTAGCTGGGAAGAAGGAAGGAATAGATGTACACCTTCTACATAAACATTGTAGCCAATGTTCTTTACCTCTGAATCCACGCGACCTTGAACCTGTAAGTTCTTGCTGTAGGCTTCTTTTACAGTCTCCCATCCCTTTCGGGCATCGGCTTCGAGTTTCGAGGCAATGTAGATTTCGGAGTCACTTTCTTTCGATTTAATGACGACGGCTACCGTACTTCCGATTTCGGGAGTCTCTAAAAACTCGCTTCTTGCCACACGGCAGTCTGACTTAAGACCTAAATCAACATATACTTCTTGATCGTATACGTCGACTATTCGGCCTTCAATGATAGCTCCTTTTTTGAAAGGACGCTCTGTGGTACCTCTATTTAATGTAGAGGTGTTGGATTTAGTGTTACTAGGGTTCGTTTGTGAATTCAATTTTAACCAGGAATCTGTATAAATTTGACCGGCGAAATTACACTCTGAGTAATCTCAGGAATGTAAGATCTTGGACAGGATCATATTAATAACAACATTTTTCGATAGTTGAGTGGTGTCAATTAGGATTGCATCATCTGCTTGTCTCAGAGGTGCAATTTTTCTTTCCATGTCGGATTTATCCCTTCTATGAATGTCTGCTTTTAACGTTTCTAAGTCAACTGAAACGCCCTTTTCTTTGAGTTCAAGGTATCTTCTTTCGGCTCGAATTTCAATCGAAGCGGTAATATAAAATTTATACTTTGCATCTGGAAAAACTTCCGTTCCAATATCGCGTCCATCCATAATCAGCTTATATTTTTTACTTAATTCATGCAGGGATTGATTCACAAAGTCCCTCACTTCTCGAATTGGAGCGAGATATTTAATTTCTTCCGTCACTTCTGGCAAACGAATTTCCTCAGAAACATCTTCTGAATTTAAAATAGTTTTATTGGTTCCACCTGCCAGAAATTCAGTCTGAATTAAAATATTGGAAAATTCTTTCTCTAAATTTTTTTCCAAAATCCAATCAGAAAATTTTTTTTCTAGATTTTCTTTTTTGTAAATGCGATGAAAATAAAGCGTAAATGCTCTATAATAAGAGCCAGTATCTAAATAATTGTATCCGATTTTTTCTGCGATTTCTTTTGCAACTGTACTTTTTCCTGAGCCAGCAGGTCCATCCATTGCTACAATATTTTCATTCATTTGCATTTTTACTCCTGTAAATTTTCACCCTGACCAATTCGATCACTAATCCCACCATCTGTTGCAATGTAAAAAAGAGCGGCTAATACTGCGTAGGCAACTCCAGCCGGTTGCGGATTTAAAACAACTAGACCAAAGTATGCATCTCCAAATAAACCGATTAAACCTGTTGCTTGGATAATCGCTTCTGCACTTTTTGATTTTCCGTCAATTGCATTTCCAATTTTGATTCCTGCAAGTGTTATGCAGTTTAAATGAAGTAAGAAGAGGATTCCAAAAATAAATTTTTTAGTCACTCCTACAAAGTTTTTTATTGCAATCAAAAATTCTATTCTTTTATATAAGATTTAAAGAGTACCACCGATGAACACCGATAAAAGAACGATAAAAAGGGATATGGATTCAAACCAAATTACGAATATTAAAGACCCATCGTATCTTTTATCAGTGTTCATCGGTGTCTCCCATCTCTTTCGCACACGCTGTAAAGATAGCGTGGCGAAAGCCCTGCGTAGGCGTTGGGCGATAGCGGGTGGAAGAAGCATATGCGCTAATAGGTGGTATTCATGAAAAGCCTACATATCCTATTAGAAAATCCAAAGTATGCTGGAAATATTGGAATGGTTTGCAGGCTAATAGCAAACTTCGGACTTCCACCACTCAGAATCATTGGAGAAAAAAAAGATCTCCATTTTGAAATGGAATGGATGGCTTATAACTCGAAAGAAGAACTTTCTAAAATAGAATATTTTGCTGAACCAAAGAAAGCAAGAGAAGATTTAAATTTACTCATTGGAACTGCCATGATTCACGGAAAGGATAGAGTTGGATTTATTCCGCTTTCAGATCTCAGTTCCAAAACCCAAAACCCAGAATACAATCAGGTTGGAATTGTTTTTGGAAGAGAGGATCGAGGACTATCCAATCATACAATGGATATTTGTGATTTTTTAATTGATTTTGAACTTCCCGGAAAACAACCTTCTATGAATCTTTCTCAGTCGGTTAGCTTTGTGCTGGGAGCAGTCTATAGCCAATCTAAAAACGAAAAACAAATTCAAACAATTTTACCAACTCAGGAAAAAGAATATTTTTATAACTATGTAAAACAGGTGTTTGAATTAATTGAAATGAACGGGTTTCACGGTAGGGAAAATCTTGCCATAAAACGTTTTAAGAAAATCATTGATTCAAGCCTAATGACAAAAGAAGATTTGAATTTTTTGTATAAAATTTTTCAAAAAATTGAATTTAAAATTAAAAATGAAACTCACAAGTAAACTAACTCGACTTCTAAAAAAATATTCAAATCCAATATTTAATTTAGTCTCTATAATTAAATTTCTTTTTCTATGTACATTTTTTTTCTTTTTCCTAACAAATGGAATTCAAACACCCAAGGGCAGAGGGGCTAATGGCAAACAGCTAGATTGCAAAAAAATAAAAGCCGTGTTGGCAGAATACGGTTATGCACGCGGGCAATTAACAGAAAAAGGACCCGAGACATTATCACCAACTAGGACTTATGCAAATTATAAAAATATCCAAGTAATTGAAACCGGTAGTAAAATTCCTTTAGAAGATGGAAGCATCATTTATTTTTCTTATAAAATCCAAAATCTTCCCAAAGATAAAGAATGGATAGACGGGTTTAAAATTCTGCTCACATTTCCAGAAATTCAAAATCCTTCTGGACAAAAATTTACTCACTATCAAGTCCCTTTTAGTATAGGAAAAGCAAAAGAAGAAGAGGAATACCACAACGAACATTACTGGTCTTTTTCCAATTCAGATCCGTATGAGATGGTAGAAGGACAATTTACATACCATCTTTATTATAAATCTTGTTTACTACTACAACATACTTTTTATACGTACAAAAGATGAAATATCTCAAAAAGTATTCTCAGGCATTAGTTTATACGCTAGGTCTTTTTTTATTTTTTAGTATCTGTATTGATTTGAGTTTTGAAATCAATTATATCTCTGTAAATTCGGGAGATGATTATAGAAAAATTAATGACTCTACCGTTGCCATTGTACTAGGTGCTGCGGTTTACGGCAATAAGCCTTCCCCGGTCTTAAACCATAGACTCAAATCAGCCTTAACATTATACAAAAAAAGAAAGGTAAAAAAAATTCTTCTCTCGGGGGATAATGGCACACGCTCTTATAATGAATTAAAACCAATGCTCAATTATATGCTCAAGAATAAAGTTAAGAAGGAAGATATTTTCGTTGACAATTCTGGATTTAGAACGTTAGACACCTTACTTCGAGCAAAATATATTTTTCAAATAAAAGACGCTGTCATTGTTACACAAAGATTCCACCAACCCCGCGCGGCTTTCATAGCTGAAAAAATAGGAATCAAAGTTTCCTGTTTTGAGTCAGACGTAGGCGAATACAAAGACGAAACCAAAAACCGCTTTCGAGAATTTTTTGCTCGTAACCTCGCATGGATTGACATGAACTTAATGCAAGAAGTAACCTATACTGGTAAATCCTATCCCATCACCGGCGATGGGACAGAGACATGGAAACTTCGTGATATACCTTTAGAGTAATTACAATTATTTTATTAGTAGAATATCTTTCTTGTATATCTCGCCAATCAGTTCATAACCAACAGGATTAGGATGAATTGGATCATAGGAAGGATAAAGACGCAGGTTAGAGCGATTATCCTCAAATGCTTTTTCTAAATCTGAAATCGTATACAGGTTCGAAAGACTTCGAATGAAGTTATTATTCACTTTGATTCTTGCCTGTATTCCCGTTTCGTCTGTGAGAGGAATCGCAGTTACAATTATTTTTGCCTTAGATCGAATTTGAATTTCTGAAAGTAGACGATTATAATACTCAATAAAATCATAATTAGTCGCCATCATTGCATCATTTGTCCCTAACTCAATAATAACAATATCTGGCATCGGATTAAATGGGCGACTAATATCAAATAGCCAATCAAATACAGTCCTGCCGCTAACAGAAAAATCATTCACTTGGTAGCCGCTTCCTAGTTTATTTTGAAGACTAAATGCAAGTGATCTTTCAGAAAGAGAGTCACCGATAATATTTACCTGGATAGTTTCTGTATGATTTGAACTCATAAGCGATGCTAAATAACTCTTATCCACACTCTCTTTTGAAGTGTAACAACCAAAAATAAGTAGGAGTAAAAAAAAAATAAACCTATGCATAACCTCACCCAGATTTTTTTATGATAAGAAAAATATTCAAAAATTACCACTGACGATTCTAGAGAATACTTATTTTTTATCTGTGTTCATCCGTGGTTAATATTTGCATAACTTATGAGTGTAGTTTAAGAGGTCATTGCTTTGTAATAACTTTCCGAATAACTCACAATTAACTTTGCTTTTTCGGGATACTTTTTTAATTCGCCGCCATTTACAATCGCTCGTGCATTGAGGAAATCTCGTTTTGCCCCACTGATATATTTAGAAAGAGGACCTGCCGCAGGAGCGAATAATCCTTCCTTCATTCCTACCACGCAGATTTCGGCAGCAACATTTGGCTCACAAGCTTTGTCAGGGTTTCCAACTAAGTCAATTCCAAGTTTTTGAGTCCATCGTGTATAGTTTCCACGACCGGTAATTTGCACGTAACCGCGTCCTTTGTATCGAGCACCGTCTCCAGATGCCTCGTCCCCGTTACCTAAAGAAGGAAGAGCAGCCTTGGAATACTTTTTATTAGCCACAGCATCGTCAATTTTTTCAAGCATCATATTTCCCATATTGGACTCGCGTCTAACGGTTCCTAAAATGTAGGCTATCTGACCTTTATCGGTTACTCCATGTTTTGCGCATTCATCCAAGATTGCCTTGATATGAATTGCTGCTGTTTTTAACTGAGTTTCACTGAACCGATCATTTGCAGATGTATTATTTGTGCGTGTTGCATCTACTAATTTTTTTATTAACTCAGGACCACTTGCTCCACCAGAGCTACCACCTTGAACTGCTACTGCCATACTTCCTCCTTAGGAATATTATTTGAAAAAGTTTTTCTGCTAACTCACCTTACGCAAGGTGAGTCCAGCGCTCCCACTGAGTAGGAGATTTGGGCACCTCGCGGTGGGCTATGCTGCGCAGGCTATTGATAATTATTCATTGATTAGAATTATTAATTGCCTGAAAATTATCTTGCCATCCAAATTTATCAATTTGGCTAAGTTGAGCTACTAAATTGCTAATTCACTACTTTACTAATAGAATCCTATCTAAATCAATTACATTTTTTCGAAATCCATTTTTTGTTTTTATATCAGAAAATGCACTTAGTTTGTATAAAAACTAAGTCGAAAAGATGCCTTTACTTCTTTGTTTGGATTTAAAAATCGTAAGTTTGGATATAACCCTTTTTTATGCAAATAAAATGCATTCACAGGTCCGAACATTGGCTCCATACATACGAAGTTTTTATCAGATGGAGTAAAAAGCAAGATATGATCAAAACCTTCCAGTAACTCCAACCTAATTTTCCTACCCGCTAGACTGAGCTCGGAATTTGGAAATTCTCTCGCTGGAAAATCTGTAAAATTATGATCCAAAGTCAATTCAGACAAGTTACGATCAGTCAAAATACTTTCCGTAAAACCTAATTTTCCTGTAGGTAATAACCGCTTATCCGCTTCATATACTTTTTTAGCATTGGTAGAAATTTTACCAATTTTCCTCCATTCAGGTGGAGCTAAGAAATAAGGATGAAATCCAAAAGAAAGAGGAAGTTTTTCTGTTCCCGTATTTGTAATCGTAACCGTTACTGTTAAAGAATTTCCCACCATTTCCAACTCTTGTTTGATTGTACACGGGAACGGGAAGGCTTCTAAAAATTTCCCATCAAATATAAACCTAGAGTCAGAGTAAGATTTCGAAGTTGCATTTTGAACCGTAAGTAATTCCCAACCTTTTTGATAATACAAAAAACCATGTAATAATAGCCCGTTTTTATCCCGTCTCAAGTCTTTTGTTTCTGGTGGAATTGAATGCATCTTGGCACCAATCGGAATAAAATCTTTCTCTAAACGATTGGCAAACGGAAATAAAAAGGGAATTCCTTCCAAAGTCTTGCCAGGTAGATTATTTTCAGTAATATAAGGCGAATGGAGCATTTCCTTTCCATCGAAGTATACTTGAGAAATCAAGTTCCCACTTTCAGGAAAAATAATTACTTCTAAGGGAGAGTTAGAGTTTTTCAACGAATAACTTTTTTGAGAAAAACTTTTTTCCATCTTTGCCAAACCATTACAACTAATCCATAAGCTAGAAAAAACAAACAGGGAAATTAGTAAACCTTTCAGAATCATAGTAAATACTTTTGATTTAAATTGGATTTTTACACAAGAGGAAAAGCAAATTTATTGTAATTCCAATTATTTGCTTGTTATCTAACTTAGTCTCTCGAAATAGTATTGTTGAAGTGTTAGTATTCAGACGTCTTTTAACTTATTCATTCAAATATAAATACAGGCTATTTATCGGTCTTGTATTATCTCTTCTCGTTTCCATTTTTAATGGAGTTTCGCTTACGAGTATGATTCCCATTTTTGATTCCATGGGAGCTAGTAAAAATTACAAATTCCAAATTTCTATGACCAAACGAGATTTGACAGCCATCCAAGCAGTTGAATCCGGCGAGTCATTTACTAGACTAGAACAAATCGAATACAAAATAGCAAAACTAAAAGTCAGGATGAATACCTACTTCAATGAATTAAAACCAGAGGAAATCGTATTCTTTTTTGTAATCTTAGTATTTCCAATTTACCTGATGAAACTTATCTGTCTAACGGGTGCGATTTATTTTATTAACTCAACCGGTTACATGGCTATTCGGGATTTGCGTCTTGAGATTTATAAAAAAGTCCAATACCTTCCACTGAACACTTTCGTGCAGGAGAAAACTGGAATTTTGATGAGCCGAATTATCAACGATGTAGATGTACTTGCCAAAATTATCAGCTCCGATTTAAAAGATGCGATCAATGATTTTTTCTACGTGGTCACACATTTACTTTTATTATTTTTCCTGAGCTGGAAAATGTTTTTAGTGGTTTTCATTGTTATCCCGCTCATTATGGGACCAATCACCGCCTTTACCGAAAAAATTCGAAAGGCAACCAAGAATCAACAAGAAAGACTTTCTGCTTTGAATGGACTTTTGCAGGAGGTAATCGCAGGTATCCGCGTCATCCGTGCATTTTCGATGGAGAAAAGGGAATCAGGAAGATTTTACGGAATTAACAAACAACTTTCTGATAAAACTTTTAAAGGTCATTTTTATCATCAGGTCGGTCCTTCGATTGTAGAATTATTCGGTTCGGTATTAGCCGCTATTTTTCTCGCATTCGGTGCGTATTTAATTTCGAACGAAAGTTTTTCAAAAGGAATGTTTATGGCTTTCTTTTTGACTTTGATTTTTTTAATGCGCCCACTTAAACAACTGAGTATGATGTACAATTTAATTCAAAGCGGAGTTTCTGCGGGCGAAAGAGTTTTTGAGTTAGTAGATTCCAAGACTGATATAGAAAATCCTGTTATTCCTTTAAAATTTGATAAACTCCATAAAGAAATTGAACTCAGAAATGTGTCTTATATTTATCCGGGCTCAGATAAACCTTCTTTAAAAAATATAAATATCAAAGTGAAACACGGAGAAACTATTGCGCTCGTTGGGTCAAGTGGTGCTGGAAAATCTACTCTAAAAGATTTATTTCCGCGTTTGATAGACCCATCAGAGGGAGAAGTTCTTTTCGACGGAATTGATATTCGTAAGTTCCATGTAAAAGACGTGCGGCGCAAAATCGGCATTGTCTCCCAAGAAGTATTTTTATTCAATGCGAGTATTCGAGACAATATTACTTATGGAAGTTTAGGAGCATCCGAAGAAAAAATTCGCAAAGCTTGCGATGATGCGTTTGCGACTGATTTTATTAACGCATTTGAGTTTGGTTTTGATACGATGGTGGGCGAACACGGTGTTATGCTCTCCGGCGGACAGAAGCAGAGAATTTCAATCGCACGCGCACTCTTACTAGATCCAGAAATTTTAATTTTAGATGAGGCTACCTCAGCGTTAGACACTGAGTCAGAAAGGCTTGTTCAAACTGCCCTCGAGACACTTTATAAAAACCGAACTACCATCATAATAGCACATAGACTATCTACCATCCAGATTGCCAATACAATCTATTACATGGAAGATGGAGAAATTGTAGAATCAGGCTCACACGCTGATTTAGTAGCCCGTGATAGTAAATACAAACAACTTTATGAAATGCAATTCGAAGCGGTAAAATAAAAGTATGCGTTTATTTCTGTATTTGCTTTATCCACTTTCCCTACTCTATCAATTTTTGTTTTATCTTGATAGATTGTTTAAGAAAAAACAGGAAATTCCAGATGCGTTTACAATCAGTGTTGGAAATCTTACGACAGGCGGAACAGGCAAAACTCCCTTAACCATTTACCTTGCTGGACTTGTTCATTCTATTTTTCCAGAAAAAGAAATTGTAGTTTTAAGTCGAGGTTATAGAGGAAATAAATCAAAAGAAGGAATGCGAGTAGAATTATATTCCAATCCATCGGATTCAGGGGATGAGCCACTACTTATCAAAGCTAAAATTCCGTATGCAAATGTAATCATCGGTCAAAATCGCTTTAAATCCTATAATGAAAATCAAAAGAAAGACAAACAAGGATTAACATTTAACTCATTAAGTCCGCTTACTGACATCAATGGAAGATTTTCACCACGTTTTCGCTCGCGAGTTAGAAGTAGATTTTTTATTTCCCAAAACGGAGAAGAAAGAGAGCCTGTTCAAATTGAATCGAATGTAAAAAAAATAATTATTTTAGACGATGGATTCCAGCACCATGCAATTAAGAGAGATTTGGATTTTGTTCTAGTGGATTCGAATAATGCATTTGGAACTGGGTTTACCATTCCGCTTGGAAGTCTGAGAGAGCGCATTACAGCCGTTAAGCGTGCGCACTACATTATTTTTACAAGGTACGCAAAAGAGAATGCATCCAATGTAGAAATTTTAAAAGTAAAGTTTATCAGAATCAATCCTGATTTAAAATTTTATAATCTGACTTATTTACCTTTGCCTTTGTTAAATTACAAAAGAGAAATTCTATCTCTAGAAAGTTTGAATACAAAAAAAGTCATCGTTTTTTCTGCGTTGGGAAATCCATTTTCGTTTGAAAATTTGATTGAATCGCATAAACCAAAGGAAATAAAAAAAATTCGTTATCCAGATCATTTTGCTTACGATGTAAAAACGATGTTGGAATTATTCCAGGAATTAAAAAACTTTGACTTACTTATTTGCACGGAAAAAGATTTTATCAAAATACAACATCTCAACCTAACAAATCCTGAAATGTTGAAATTGTTTATTTTGCCAGTCGAAGTGTATCTAAACAAACAATCGGAATTAAAATCTGATTTAGAAAGGCTCATAAAGTCTAAGAATGATTGACGAATAGTTCGACTGTACCAAAATGGCATAATTGGTTTAAAAAAGCGGGATGTAGCGCAGCGGTAGCGCATCTGCCTTGGGAGCAGAGGGTCGCTGGTTCAATCCCAGTCATCCCGAAATTTTAGACCCGGTAGCTCAGCTGGATAGAGCATCTGCCTTCTAAGCAGAGGGTCGGGGGTTCGAGTCCCTCTCGGGTCAAAAGACCTATTCAACAAAAAAATGGAGAATGTAGCTCAGTTGGTAGAGCTCCAGTTTGTGGTACTGGCTGTCGCGGGTTCAATTCCCGTCGTTCTCCCAATTCATTAAAATTCCTTTTGTTTCAAAAAATACAAAACAGCGTAATTTGTTTTCCAATTCACTTAGAATTGTAACAAAGCTAGAATAAGTTATCTTGACAATTGAGCTATACTTTCAGTTTTAGTAGGGAAGTAGGAAGAGTTATTTAATAAAACACTATGACAGAAAAAAATATCCCAACTCCTTATTATCTAATCGACGAATCTAAACTTTTAAAGAACTTAGAAAAAATTGCACTCCTCCGAGATAGAACGGGAGCTAAGTCGGTATTAGCCTTAAAGTGTTTTTCCACTTGGTCGGTGTTTGACTTAATGCAAAAATACATGGACGGAACCACTTCAAGTTCGCTTTACGAAGCAAAACTGGGAGCAGAGAAATTTAAAAAAGAAGTTCATGCTTATAGTGTGGCGTGGTCGGAAAAAGAAATTAGAGAAGTAAAGGATTTTGCAACTAAGATTATTTTTAATTCCACATCGCAATTATTACAATTCCTACCGTTAATCGAAACTACTCCGATCGGACTTAGAATCAATCCGGGCGTGAGTCATTCTGATTTTGATTTAGCAAATCCAGCTCGCAGATACTCACGACTTGGCGCTACGGACAAAAAAGAAATCGAACAAGTCAGTCATTTGCTTTCAGGAGTCATGTTTCATTGCAATTGTGATAACGACGACTTTGCTAGTTTTGAAAGAATTTTAAATCATATAGCTGTGAATTACGGCGAGTTACTTCACGAATTAGAATGGGTAAGTTTGGGTGGTGGAATTTATTTTACAAAAGAAGGGTATCCTTTTGATCAATTCTGCGATAAACTTTCTGAATTTTCCAAACGTTTTAATGTCCAAATTTATCTAGAACCAGGAGAAACTGCCATAACCAAGTCAGGATACCTAGTCACATCAGTTCTAGACATAGTGCAAAATGAAATAGATATTGCAATTGTAGATTCTGCCGTGGAAACTCACATGTTAGATCTTTGTATCTATAACCTGGAGGCTAAGATGGAATTGCCGAAAGGTGGAAAACATAGATACATGATTGCAGGAAGAACTTGTCTTGCAGGAGATACTTTTGGGACTTATGACTTCCCCGAAAAACTAGAGATAGGAAGCACTGTAACATTTGCGGATGCGGCTGGTTATACGATGGTCAAAAAAAACTGGTTCAATGGAATTCAAATGCCATCCATTGCAGTCAAACGTTTAAATGGAAATATAGAACTAATTAAAACATTTAGTTACGAAGATTTTGTAAATAGCCTTTCATAAAATATAGGAGAATAAAACTTGAAAAAAAATGTATTAATCATTGGAGCTGGGGGAGTAGCAAACGTAGCCGCTCACAAAGCTGCACAGAATAACGACGTGCTAGGCGACATCTGTATCGCTTCTCGTAAGCTTGAGAAGTGCGACAAGATAATCGAGAGTATCCACCGCAAAGGAAACTTAAAGGACAAATCCAAAAAATTGTATTCCAGACAAGTAGATGCGATGAATGTTCCCGAAACTGTAAAACTCATCAAGGAAACCAATTCCGAAATCGTGATGAATCTTGGAACTGCGTTTGTGAATATGTCCGTGCTGGAAGCTTGTATCGAAGCAGGTGTGACTTATATGGATACTGCGATTCACGAAGATCCAGACAAAGTTTGTGAAGATCCACCTTGGTATGCAAACTACGAATGGAAACGTAAAGACCGTTGCAAAGAGCGTGGAATCAATGCGATTTTAGGTATTGGATTTGACCCTGGAGTTGTGAACGCATGGGCGGCGTTAGCCGTTAAACACCACTTCGATAAAATTGACACCATCGACATATTAGATGTAAACGCTGGAAGTCATGGAAAATACTTTGCAACTAACTTTGATCCAGAAATTAATTTCCGTGAGTTCAGTAAAGTCTGGACTTGGATTGATCGCAAATGGGAAGAAAGACCAATGCACTCCGAAAAATGGGTTTATGATTTTCCAGTTGTGGGCAAACAGCCTATTTACCTCACGGGACACGACGAACTTCATTCACTTTCTAAAAACATTGATGCCAATAGCATTCGTTTCTGGATGGGATTTGGAGATCATTACCTAAATGTGTTTAACGTTCTTCGTAATATTGGAATGCTTTCTGAAAAACCAGTCAAGACCGCAGAAGGACTTGAAGTAATTCCACTCAAAGTTCTAAAAGCAGTTCTTCCTGATCCAGGCTCCCTTGCTCCTACTTACACAGGTCACACTTGTATCGGAGATTTAGTCAAAGGAACCAAAGACGGCAAATACAAAGAAATCTTCATCTACAATACTTGTGACCACGCAGAGTGTTACAAAGAAGTAGAGTCCCAAGGTATTTCTTACACTGCCGGCGTACCACCAGTAGCCGCAGCAATGCTTGTAGCACAAGGAATTTGGAATCCACAAACTATGGTAAACGTAGAAGAACTCGATCCAGATCCACTACTTGCTATATTGGATAAGATCGGTTTGCCGACAGTTGTGTTGGATAGAACACCTGTTTAATATTTTCTTCGTAGGGATGGTATATTCAGGCAGTAATCGTGCGATGTGCGATACTGTCTGATGTGTAAAAAAGGTCGGTCATTGAGCGAAGTCGAAATGCCACTTTACGCTAAAGGAATGCTATTTTGCAACTAATCAAACTTTCCAATTTGTTTTTTCTTATTACAATATTCTTCTTTAGTTGTGAGGCTACTATGAACACAAAGCAAGGAAACAAAAAATCCATCGTCATTTTTATTCACGGTATCAAAGGCTCTGTGTTAGTTGACAAAAAAGGTTCCCCTGTATGGCTTACCGGAGCACAAGGACTTGGACTAGATACGCCTAATCTATCTTTGCCGCTAAACTGGCAGGGAGAAACACAAGAGAAAGATTCTATTTACGCCAAAGAAGTATTATCCGAAGTGAAGGTAATTCCTTTTATCCTCGAAGAAAAAGTCTATAGTCCTTGGCTGAAAGCAGGAAGAAATTTATTTGGTGAAAATTTTTACCCTTTTGCTTACGACTGGAGAAGGGATAATTTAGAAAATGTAGTTTCCTTTGAACAATTTATAGAAAAACTTCGTAGCCAAAATCCAGAGGCTAATGTCACAGTAGTCGCTCATAGTATGGGTGGACTTATAACTATGGCTCTTCTCAACAAACGACCGGAATTTTTTACGAAAGTAATCTTTGTAGGAGTTCCTTTTTATGGGGGAATTGGGTTTATGGAAGACTTACATGTTGGAACTCCCAGTGGACTCAATCGAAAAATTCTTTCTGGAGAAGTTCTATTTTCTATGCCATCCGTATATACCTTATTTCCTCTTGAGACCATGGAAAGAGTGGTAGTGGAGGATAATTCCGGTAATCCAATTGAGGTTAATTTCTATTCACCAGAGGATTGGCGAAAACATAAATTTGGAGTATTTGCAAACAATTCCGATCCTAATTTAGAAAAGAAATTTCAATTTCTTACTAGTGCCTTAAAGAACGCCAAACAATTCAAAGGACAAATCAAAGCGACTAATATAAAATATCCGCCAATCCTTGTTGTCACTGGCAAAACCCATCCTACACTTTCCAAAATCCAAAAGAACGGCAAACAAAGTGTAAACGGCTGGGACTTTCAAAGCCTACCCCGCGAAATGGGCGACGGCAGAGTCCTCGAAAAAAACTCCTTTCCACCAAAAGGAATTTTATACGAAACTTTTTACTCTTCATGGGAACATTCTTCTCTACTAAATGATCCTGCCGTTATTGATAGAATTAAGGGATTTATTGAGCTTAAGTAACGTTGGTTTGGTATACGGAATATTCTGCTTGGTCATCCCCGAAATCTTTTATCGGGGATCTCAAGTAATATAAAATCCTATTTAGAATTAGAGATTCCCAATAGAAAATTTTGGGAATTACAAATTGAAGACTATTTTTAATCATTCTAAATCCTTACATCGAATTCACGTTAAATTAACACACTCCAAATTCATTAGGAAACACGGTGCTAGCATCCCAAAAACTTAGCATTCAAATTCCAGAGCAAGGATTTTTATATTTCTGGTAATTATCATCATACGGATACTTAGGCTTTCGCTTTCTGTTGCAAAGTAAATTTAGATTCTTTTCTTTTTCGATACCATTAGAATTAATCTTATAATTTTCGTTACTTTGAATCCTCTTAAAAAGAAAACTTATACTGATTTCAAATACCCAAAATTTTATTTTTATTTTTTTATTCATTTTCAACTCCTTTTATAATTATATAATAAATCAAAATTATAAAAATCTGATGAAAATATTTTTATTTTCTCTGAGACGATGGATTTTATAGAGAATAATATTAATTATCCTCAAATTCAATCTATTAAACTTATAAAATGATTTATTTTGCATATTTATATAATAAATTACAATTATTAAAAAATGTTTCATTGGTTTAAAAATTTATTTACGCTACTTGTAAAATAAGTAATAGTGAATCTAATTAGGAGAAAAAGAAAAATGGAAAAAAGCACAAGAGGAAACGCTAGTCAGTTCTTTATTGCAGGTGAACTTTGTCGAAGAGGTTACTCTGCTGTTGTTACATTGGGTAATACTCCTAACACTGATATTCTTTGCAGTAATATTGAAGGAACAAAGTTTGTGCACATCCAAGTGAAAACATTCATTCCAGGTAAGAGAACTTGTAGTGTTGGTTTAAAAGCGGAAATTAACTTCGGAAAAAATTTTTTCTGGATACTCGGAGGAATCCCAAGACCAGAAAGCGATTCCAACTTTGAATACTTTGTTATTCCAGCCAAAGAAATGGCAGAAAATAGTATAAAAGCATATAATCTTTGGATAAATACTCCTGGCAAAAAAGGTCAGGCTCATAATGATTCAAAGATTAGAATTGTAAATTTGCCACCTTCTAAATCAATCACAGGTTGGGATATTAGCGAATATCGAAATCGCTGGGATCTAATTGAAAATATCCTTAAAGCTTGATATTAAGAAACTTTCAATAAAATCATTTCACCGGCATAACAAACTTAACCACATTTCTAGGCTTTTCGCGTAACGCATTCCAGATGTCTAGTTTAGTTTGCATAAGAAGCCAACTTTCGGGTGAGGTGTCAGTTGCCAGTGCAATTCGAATTGCGGTTTGGGGTGTAAGACTTGCACGACCGTTAATAATTTCAGAAAGAGTTTTGCGAGAAATTCCCAAGGACTGAGACGCTTCTGTAATCGTTATTCCCAAAGGCACAATTATATCTTCATACAAAACTTCTCCAGGGTGTGTGGGTTTTCTAGTTTTCATAATATTACTCCTTAATGATAATCTTCATAATCTACAAGATAGGCATTTTCGCCTTTAAACTCAAAGGTTACTCTCCAATTTCCATTGACCCATACTGACCAACGATTCTGATCTTTTCCAACCAAACGATGAAGTCTATAAGCAGGAAGATTCATATCTTTCGGTTCAATGGAGGCATCTAACCTGTCTAGGATCCTCCCTAATTTTTCGGCATGGCTTGGAATAACCCCACTTTTCGACCCTGAAACAAAAAACTTATGCAATCCTTTATGTCGAAAAGAACGAATCATTATTCCACTGTAACCCATCAGGTTACAGTGTCAAGAAAATAATTCTTGTTAAAAATACAAAACCTGTTAGGGCAAGAGAAAAAATGAGTAGCAAAGATACTAACACATTGAATAAGTCATTTTGTTTTTTCATTTTGTTCTACTTCAATCATTTGCAGTTGTTTATTTAGAAAAAGATTTTGAATTTGTTTTAAAAATTTATCCTTGGATGTAATGTCAGAGGTAAATTTTATTTTCAAACCCTCGAATGATTTCATTTAACGCATCTAAATCACCAGATAGGGATTTTTGAATTAAATCATTCCAGGGTTGTTTTTTCATATTAAGCTTTTTTGTACAAAAAGTTAATCGCAAGAATTGCTAATAAAGCAGGAAGTCCTTGCGTTAGAATAATACTCATCTTAGCGGTAAATCCTCCGTAAACTCCAGCAACAATCACACAACCTAGAAAAAAATTAATCACGTTTACTTTCCAATCTTGATTTTGAATAAAAAATAATCCCCAGATAAGCCCTGCCGCTAAAAATCCATTGTAAAGTCCTTGGTTCATCGCAAGCACCTTGGTCGATGCCGCATACTCGGCTGTCATTCCAAAAACTTCCAATGCTCTTGTTTCCCAAAGAAACATTTCTAAAACCAAAATATAAATATGCTCAAATGCTACAAGCCCTACCAGTCCTAATGCTACTATATTCATAAAATTCTCCTATCGGGTATTCCCCTTTCTCATTTAACCATTCTGACAATGTAGTTCAGAATTTGTGACAGCTTTTTTTTATTTCAAATTCATTTTTTTTCCTACAAAAGGGATGGGTCTACCTTGGTTGAGTAGGTAAAGTTTTATTTATTCACGTGAGTTCGATGTAATGGGAGATTACTTACTGTCACCCCCGAAATTTTCTGTCGGGAGTCTCAAGTATAATAAAGTTCTACTAAGAGCTAGAGATTCCCAAAATCGCTTGGCGGTCGTGTGAGCAGAGCGAAAGGGTGGAATTTTGGGAATGACAAATTCGAAATCCTTATATCGAATTCACGTTTATTAGTTATAAAATCCTGCTCATCTTGTTAATCCTGTCTAAAAACTCTTCTGGACATGATTAACAAGATGAGCAAGATTAGGATTTTTAATTCATATTCTTACAACATTTAATTTTACTTACTAAGTATAGGTAGACCCAATTCATAAAATAAGTTGCTTTTTTCGCAAAAAATCTTGACATAACATATATTAACTATTAGGTTGTATAGTATGAAAGAATTGACAGATAAACAAGAACTTGTATTAAAATTTATTACCGGCGTTATTAAAGACAAAGGTGTTCCTCCAACCATTCGTGAGATTGGCGATGAATTTCAGATCACCGCAAAAGGTGCTTATGACCATCTGAAAGCGATTGAGAAGAAAGGGTATCTCAAGACTTCTAAGAATCAGTCTAGGGCAATTGAACTTCTCCGCCACAGTGCAGAAGATGGACTTCCGGTTCGAGTGATGAGTATTCCCCTGATAGGTCGGGTAGCCGCTGGGGTTCCTATTTTTGCAGAGGAAAATATTGAGGATTATATTCCGGTTCCCGATCGTATGTCGAAGAAGGGAACGATTTTTGCTCTTAAAGTGGTTGGTGAGTCGATGATTGGGGATGGAATCAATGATGGCGATATTGCGATCATTCAAAAGAAAGAAGTCGCACGCAATGGGGAGATTGTAGTGGCTCTCATTGAAGGGGAAGCAACTCTTAAGACTTATTTCAAAGACTCTGACATCATTCGTCTAGAGCCAAGCAATAGCAAATTCAAAACAATCAAGACTAAGAAAGCAAGCATCGTAGGCAAGTTGGTTGGTCTCTACAGATTTTACTAAACCAAGGATTCCTTACTATCTCAATTTGTCCGTGAATTCCTATTGACAAAAAAGGGAAACTCGCATTTTCATAATTCAATGAAGAGTTTCCTTTTTTCTTTTTTATTCTTGCTCCTTTTTTTTTCCTGCGCTCCCAAGAAAGAACAAGTTTCCGATGTAGATCTCAAACGACTAGTAGATAGAATTGCTATGATGCGTATGAGTCAAAATTTAGACTTTGACCCAACAGATAGCAAACCTCTAAAAACAGACTATCAGATATTTAAAGAAGTATGTGAGATTTTTCGTCTAGACCCCACACAAGCCTTAGAAAAAATGAAATCTCAAAATCCCGAATTATACGAATATATAATGGCAAAAAGATGAAAAACAAAGAACGATACTTATGGATTAGCCTTGTCGCAATTTTAAGCTGCTCTCTATTTCAACCCCTTGAAAGAGTAAAAGCAATCTCTACAGATGGAGAAAAGTATCTGCAAATTCTACATGAAGTAGTTGGATTTATCGAAACTGACTTCGTAGAATCAGTCGAAGAAAAAAATCTTTACGTAGGTGCGATCAAGGGAATCGTTGCAAGCCTTGGTGATCCACACTCTCGTTTCATGAACGAAGATGAATTCAAACATCTACAAGAAGAAACGCGCGGAAGTTTCGGCGGTGTAGGTTTAGAAGTCACACACTCTGAAGGTTCTATTTTGGTAATCTCTCCTTACGATGATACCCCTGCGATGAAAGCAGGGATTCAACCACAGGATAGAATTTTAGAAATATCAGGCAAGAGCACTGAAAAAATGTCCATTGAAGACGCAGTAAAACTCATGCGTGGTGCTGCGGGAACTAACGTCACAATTAAAATCAAACGTAAATCAGTCAAAGACCCATTTCCACTTACTCTGACTCGTGAGCTAATTAAAATCCAATACCTAAAGTCAGCGTATTTAGAAAATGAAAAATTAGGCTACATTCGATTAACCCAATTTATGGGAAGAGAGAACAACACCGGCGGAGAATTTAAACGTATCGTTCAAGAATTTGCCGCAAAAGAAGCACAGGGGATAATCATAGATTTGCGCTCTAATCCAGGCGGATTACTGGACTTAGCCATTGAACTTTCGGATATATTTTTAAAACCGGACTTGGATATCGTCTCCGTAAAAGGTAGAGGAGAAAAACTCATCCGTGTATTCAAGTCAATCGACAACCAAGGCAAAGTTTTAGAAACTCCGATTGTAGTTTTATTAAATGCAGGATCTGCTAGTGCCTCTGAAATTCTCGCAGGTGCCTTACAAGACAATAAACGAGCCGTCATCATTGGTAACCAATCCTTCGGAAAAGGCTCGGTACAAAATATATACAACCTTCCTCATAGAACAGGCATTGCTTTAACTATCCAAAAATACTATACCCCAAGTGGAGTCTCCATTCATAAAAAGGGAATTACTCCTGATATCGTAGTAAATCAAATTACACCGGGTAACGAGGATAAACTCCTTCTGGAAAAATTGGGTAAAACAACCATCGTCCAAAACTTTGTTAAGGCTAATCCCGGTTATACAGAGAAAAACATAAAACTATTCCAAGACTTACTAATAAAAAAAGGCTATAAACTGAATAAAACAATAGCCCGTTATGTATTAAAAAAGGAAAGTACTCTCGGAGAAAAAAGTCCTGTTTACGATAGAGAATTTGATCCACAATTAAATAAGGCGATAGAATTTTTACTGAATCCAGTCAATCCCAAACCTAGCTCAATGTAATGTTCGGACTTGGAATTGAATCTAGTTGCGATGAAACTTCTATTGGAATTGTAGAAGACGGGAAATACTTAAAATGCCTCCAGTTATTCAGCCAGGTGGAAACTCACGCTGAATTTAGAGGTGTTGTTCCTGAAATCGCCTCTCGCGCTCACTTAGAAAAAATCAATTTACTATTAGAAGAAGCGTTAGCCGAAACAAAGCTAACGTTAACCGATATGTCATACATAGCCGTTACCACTCGCCCTGGACTTTTAGGTTCACTTATGATTGGTGCCCAACTTGCACGTTGCATTTCTTTTGCCTGTAAAATTCCTATCGTCACAGTAGACCACTTGGAAGCGCACCTAAGCACTGTTTACCTAGAAAATAAAAATCCAACTTTCCCCTACCTCGGCGTTTTGCTTTCTGGGGGAAATTCTTCTATATTCATAGTCGAAGGCTACGGCAAAATGAAATTAATCGGTGATACATCAGACGATGCTCTTGGAGAAGCATTTGACAAAGTCTCTGCTTTACTAAACCTTCCCTACCCTGGTGGACCTGCCGTCGAAAAAAGAGCATTGCAATACATACCGTCCGCAACGGATAAGAGTCCTTTTCCTGAACTACTCAGGGATTCTCCTTCTGATAAAATTCAATTTTCTTATAGCGGAATTAAAACCAGTGTGCTTTACTATATAAAAAAAAATCCTTTGACTGAATCCAAAATCAATGAAATTTGTTACCACTTCCAAAATACTGCTTTTCAATTAGTCGAAAAGAATTTACTAAAAGCAATCAAACTCACTGGGATTAAAACCGTTGTTGCAAGCGGTGGAGTTTTAGCCAATGGAACACTACGAAATCGACTAGAAAAAATTGCCCAAACTAAAAAAATCCAACTCTACTACCCAGAAAAAAAAATCCTCTGCACAGACAACGGGGCTATGGTAGCCGCACTCGGGTATTACCTTTTCCTAGCCGGAAAAACCGACCCTATAGATTTCAAAGTTAGTCCGAATCGCTAACAATAAAAAGATTTACAGAGCGCGGCTTAGAATTATTCTTTAACGTGAATAAAATTTACACTCAAATTAGCAAAAAGGAAAATTATGAAATTAAAATTGAATTGGGTGCCTAATGCACTTTCTCTCGGAAACCTGACTCTCGGGTTTGTATCTATGTTAATCGCATCCGAGGTTACTAGCTCCAGTGCAAATAGTGCACAAGTTTTTTTGTTATCAGGAATTTTTATTATCTTAGCCGCTCTATTTGATGGCTTTGATGGAATGGCAGCGCGGGCACTTAACGCAACTTCTGATTTAGGTGCTGAGCTAGATACTCTTGCAGACTTAACAACCTTCGGAATTGCACCGGGTTATCTAACTTACAAAATGATTTTAGCGGACTTTAAGATTGATCTTTTCGGAACGGGCGAACTTTTTCCTTATGGAATGTTAATCGCTTCTATTTTCCCAATCTGTGCCGCCTATCGCTTAGCTCGCTTTACAGTTGCGCATGATCCCGCCTCTTTTACAGGTTTACCTTCTCCTGTAGCTGGGGTCATAGTGGGATTATTCCCAGTAGCCTTCCCAAACAATAGTATCCCTACTTTTTTAACTATTCCTAGTTTTATTATTGTTGCGCTACTTATGGTTTCCACCATTCGTTATTCAAAACCACAAGTTGCCATTCGCGGGAAATTCACTAAGGGGAGAATGCTCATTATCCTGATTGGATTCGGAATTCTATTTTTCTTTCTAGGACTACCCAGAGTCCCATTTGTATTGTATGGGATTATAGTATTTTATGTTTCTTCTGGTATTATCAGTTTGATCATTCAATTCATCCAAGATTTTTTCCCTGACACAGAAGATAAATAATGTAACCCGCGGCAGCGAACCCACCGTTAGGCGTCAACCCTCACTTCAACAGCGGTAGCAAGCACGCCGCTAGGCGTAAATTTCATTTGAACGTTTAGCTCACCTTGGGTAAGCTGAGTGAAATAAACACCTATTCATTTCTTTTGAATTCGAAATAAAATCTTTCTATTTTCGGGATCAAATAAGTCTTTTCCTGGGTAAACATTTGGCTCGGGATCGGCAATTGCTTTTACCTTGGCAGGTAAAATTCCATAACTAATAAGCAATTGCTCAATCGACTTAGCCCGACCCAAGGACAACTTCAATCTATTCTCTAGAGTTTCTGTTCCATCTACTTTTCCTAGAATTTCTAAAAAATAGCCTTCAGGTAGACTATTTGCGATCTTGTTTATTTCTTCGCAGTATTTATTACACCAATCTTTCGAATAAGATGGATTTACCTCTACTTGCCCGGGAACAAATCCTAAGAAATAAGGTGTCTCCGGATATTCGATTTTTTTTAATTTTTGATTCTGTATGTAAATGCAGCTAGAAATAAGATAAAAGACAAACAAGAATGGTATTTCTTTTTTCATAGCCGCCATGATTTCCTGAGACTCTAAAATTTATATTCTGCACTAATAAAAGCTTCTTTGATATAACTTCCAATACGACTATCATTTAAAGCCTTTAAACCGTTCCCCGGCTCAAAATAACCTGATCGAAATAATAATTGAAAATCACTAAACACATTCCATCGAACATTAAAATTGTATTCTCTGCCTAAAAAATTAGAAGAATGTTTTCCATAGAGAAAATTATAGTCTCGGTTAATCTCCAATGTAGGAGCTTTATTTGCATAGAGATGGTAATAACCAACCGTTAATTCAAGTGGACCCCATACAATCAGATTGGCAAAACTTCCAACTTCATAAAGTCCACTCATACTATTTGCAGCAAATAATGCATATCCGCCCGTGAAGTCAATTGCAATATTAGAAATAGTAAAGTCTGAGAATAACATTCGATAACCCCCACCTTTATAACTAGCTGGTACACCATCTTTGCTATACCCGGGGCGACCGGTTGTCCCTATTCCAATTAAGTTCAATTTAATCTGAGAGTTATAAGAATAAGAAAAAATTAAATCCCAAAGTCCGCCACTTATGTTGTAATTTCTGCGTTCCTGATAAACTTCTTTCTCACTTAAATTTCTTTGTGTTCTCAGTGCTTTTAAATTTCCATGATTGTATATACCATGCACTGAAATATTGAATGTCCCCAAATTCCATTCATTTAAAATACCATACCAAAATAAACTCCCAGTTTCCCTAAATAGATCGGTTTGGTCGTTATCTGATTGCGAATAATTATATAATTCTAACTTGTATCCACTGAAAGGAGTTAACTTAACTTTAAAATATACGACATTTACATTTTGGCGTTTTTCGTTGAATCCATTTCCATCATAATCGGCTGCCGACCTTTCCCTTGAGCGAATCCATCCCCCTTCTAATACCATTTTGTATTCGGGGATACCCTTTGTTAAATGAGCCCCACTACCAATTGCGAATACAAGTCTACCCTGAGGAGAAGAAAAAAATTGAATCCCATATCTAGAAGTAAAATCATATTTTTTTAAATTGAAATTTAGATACAAAAAATTGGTTCTCATATTTACAGGAGTGGTTTGCCCTAGTTCGCCGCCTGTCCCATGACCAACTAAAGCGGGATTATTTCTGTCTGTATTAGAAATTTGTTTTCCACCAAATGTTATATCTCCGAATTGAAGTCCCACCAGCCCATCAAAATATTGAGATGTAAAAAATTGAAAATTGATTAAGGCACGTGAATCAAAATAATTCAAATTCTCTTTCTGTGGAGAGAGGGTACTCTGTTTTCCCGCCAAACGGGCATTTAACTCCTGATTAAACAACTTTGAATTTTTAGTTTGTAAATCAGAAAACTCCAACTGAGGATTGTATATGGGGTAAACAGGGTTTTGTCGCGTCAAAAGAGTATCTCTTCCTAACATAAATCCCCGAAACCTCATGGAACCACTTATAACAAATTTTGTTGGTTGTTCTACATCTTGTGAATACAAAAAGGATACACAAATCAAAAATAAAAAAAGGAAAATATTCATACATTAAGGAATCCAAGCGTTATTGTTAAAGTATTTCTCTTTCAGGTTATTGACTGCTCCAGTTCTTTTGATTTCTCTAATGAAAAAATTTGCCTCGGATAATAACTCGAAATCATATTTAGGTGTAGTGATGCTAAGTTGTTTTTCGATCACTGGATTTATAACTGCTTGCATTCGAACTTTGAGAGTGGGGTTTCTTTGAATTAGCCCCTCTAAGTATAAATTATCTGCCACGTAACAATTAATTATATTTTTATTTAACGCGTTTAATGTTTCTTCATCAGTTGGAAAGGTTTTTAGAGTGACTCTTGGAAAATTTTCCCTGATAAATTCCAGATTAGATGTATGATCCTTCACGCCCATTATAAGTCCAGACACTGGTTTTAAATCAAATAAATTTCGAAAATTTCTATTCGTAACAACTTCTCCCTCTGACTCTGCGGGTAATATTGATTTACTCACAAGTGCACCGGGAGAAGTAGAAAAATAAGGATCACTAAAACTTAAAATTTTTCCTCGACTTAAACTGGAAGAATTTCCAAAAGAAATATCTACTCGACCAGACTTAATTGCCTTTGCATGTTCAGCGAAATTTAAAAGTGGAATTACTTTCAATTTTACACCAAGATAGTCAGCAAAACCTTGCGCAAGTTCTACCTCAAATCCGGGATAACCGGGTTTAGGTTTTTCAATGTAATATGGTTCGTAATCTCCTCCTACCGAAACAACAATTTCCTTCTTTTCTAAAATTCTAGCTAAATGGGATTTCTCCGTTGCAACAGAAACGCTAAAAGGAAAGAAAAATAATATAAGTATCTGTAAAAAAAACAGGAAACTGTTGGCTTTCTTTAAGAAATAAAAATTAAGATTGAGGTAATCTCTCGTTTGCAATATAAATTTCATTACTTTACTCCTAGTTCAATTAGGATTATAAATTAATTGTTTTGTCTATCACATTATGATTTTTCAAAATAACAGTATTTAAACTAAGAAGTAAAAATAAACAAGTAATAAAAATAATTACCCCGAGAGTGGACAATAGAATAAAAAAAAGATTTTTTACAAACCGGTATTGTAAAAAAGAAAAACTCACAAGTATATTTCGAAAAGTAGAAAGTTCTTCCTCTCTTCCAATTTTGTAATAATTGCGAACATAAAATATCGAAAGCAAAATAAGTGATATAAAAAGTAAAATTCCAAACTCTGATGAATAGTGTTTTTGCAAAGAAAAGAGTGGTATATATACTATATTCCCAATCAATATTCCAGAAAAAATAATATAAATAAAATGACTCGCAATTTTAAAAACCGAGGATTCTTTTTTTGACTCAACTCCTATTCCTTTAATTGCAGGTCTTGCATTATTTTCTTCATCATTATAAGAAGCTAGCAGAAGAGAATTAAATCTAAAACTTGTAGAGTCTTGTAGTTTCAATAACTTAACTAAAGAATAAATGATTGAAACTAAAACAGAAAAATGAAATAACAATAAAGGAATACCGACTATCGGAAAATAGGCAGCGAGAAAGGAGGAGCGAGCAAAATACCCGAAAACAATAAAAAAAGAAATAACTAGTAAAACTCTAGCAATAAAAACAGAAAACCAAGCATTATAAAGTATTGAAACAACAGCGGAAAAACTTAATCCTATAATAAAAATATTTGCGAACAAAGAAATTTTATGACTAATCAAAAGTCCCTGAATTTTTTCTATTGTTTTTTCTAACTTGCCATCGCCTGGCGCAAAATCATCATTTACCTCTTTCAATAATGAATCTAAAAAGAAAATCTTAAAGACAATTCCTTTCTGTATTTCTAAAGTAGCTGGCTTATCAGACTTATCCTCTTCAGGAGCATCTAGACTACGTTGTTCATCTGGAATCATTACCCTCGGATCAAATTCTATAGTAAAATTTAGAAATATGCTTTCTAAAGAAAATAATAAAATTAAAAAGGAAATAAATATGATAATCTTTTTTGGTGTGTTCATAAATTTATAAAAATACGTAAGCGATTATCCAAGCAACTAACAATAGACCTAATATGGCGGCAATTCCGATTGTACCCATATTAAAATGAAATTGCCTACGGGGTTTATCTTCTAGTATTTCGGAATCAGTTTTTCTTTTGACTGTAGTGGCTAATGTCTCGAAACCCGCCATCTTCACTTTTACAGTAGTTTCCACTTCTTTATAACGTCCGAATACTCCATCCGTAACTTTTATGATTGTGTCTACTTCTTTTGGATATTTTTTAATATCTACTACAGTAGCAGGAACAGGACGAATAATTCCACCATCATCTTTTAAGGATAAAAGATTGATAACGTTACTAGATACCTCGTCATCAGGAGCAAATTTCACCATTATCCTGTCTCCAATTTTAAGTTCATCAACTCTTGATCCAGTGACAGGGGATAATACATAGGTAAACTTTGCAACCAGAGACCCAGGAGGAATAAGTCCTTCTTCTAAATCTTTCTCTTTTGGTTTTTCTATAGAATCTTCTCGAACAGCAGAGGCATCAATTTCTTCTCTTTCAATCGAATGAAAAATAGTATTAATTAGGTATTCTCCCTTCCAGAGAACCTTTGCAAGATTCTGTTTAATAAGTTCATTTAACTTTTCGGAATTTTCATATTCTAAATAGTACATCAATTCTACCATGTAACTTTCAGAAGTAAAAGAATTTCTAAATGAATTGGCTAATGTTAAAGTTGCACTCTGAACATGATTTCCTTCAAAAATAAATTTTTGAATTCGATTCACCACATCTTTGTAAGTGTAATCAGAATTAATATTAATTAACTCTGGAGAATGAGAAACAACAGTTTCAAATTTTTCAATAGTGTTCTTTTGTTTATTTGCGATTGCAGCAAAAATCACAAACGTTCTTTGAATGCTATCTCGCGCAACAAATTTGATAAAATATAAATCACTAGCCATAATTAAAGTTTTTTAAAGTACTTTTAACAAATAAACTAATTAGTATCATATTGGCAACTAATATTATTAAGTTTGCAAATTCAATCCTAGATACCAATATGGCTAAGAAATTATTTGCCATGGATTCGGCAGGCTTCACTAAAAAGTCCGATACCAAGGCATTGAGAATTATTTTACTTATGTTTTTGTAAAATTAACTCAGGTTCTAACTCTAACAACTAGGGATTGTTTTATTTTATGTCTATTGTAAAAATTGAAAATCTAAAAAAGTCATATTATATTTCCGATAAAGGTGTTCCTATTCTATGGGACTTGAACTTAGAAATTGGAGAAGGGGAAATTGTTTCCGTGGAAGGTTCCTCCGGTGTAGGTAAATCTACTCTACTAAATATTCTAGGAGCAATGGATGAATTCGACAGCGGACTTGTGGAAGTCTGTGGGGTAAGTCTAGGTGAGATCAATAATACTGAAAAAGAAAGATTTAGAGCAAATAAAATTTCCTTCATATTCCAACACCATTTACTCCTTCCGGATTTTACTGCTCTCGAAAATGTGATGATTCCGCTCTTAATCAGTAAAATGAATGTAGTTAAAGCCAAAGAAGAAGCAAAACTCATGCTCCAAAAAGTTGGTCTTGGCGAAAGACTTGATAGTTTTCCCTCTCAATTATCAGGAGGAGAGAGCGCGCGTGTGGGTGTAGCAAGAGCTTTAGTTTCTAAAAAGCAACTAGTCCTCGCTGATGAGCCAACAGGAAACTTAGACCGCGAAACCTCCAAGAACCTAATGGCGCTTATCCTCGAACTGCAAAGAGATCTAAAATTTTCTATGGTACTAGTGACACATGATATGGAACTTGCAACTATGGCTAACCGCCGAAATAAAATGATGTCCGGGAAGTTACAGCCAATTTGAATATAGATTATTCTTTTGGTTCAACCACTTCTTCTACTTTTTTCTTTTCAGTTCCTGAATAAACAGCAACAATTTTATCTAGAACGGTAAACAAGAGTTCAACGCTGTAACCAGCGAGAAATGCGATTGCAAAAGGGGACAGTTTAGTCGGAGAAAATCCGGTACTAATTTCCGCATCACTCGAAATAAACCAACCAATTACAAAACCAGCAAAAGTTCCAAGAAGTGTGCGTAGCGCATACTGAATATCATGCTCTCGAACATAAATCTGTCTTTCAATTTCTAGTGCAATCACACGAAGTATATAAGTACAAGAGCCAAGTAACCCATAAGCGAGAGGCAGTAAATACAGAGTTAAAATTTCAACGGAAAAAGTTAATTCCTGTACATTTTTTATATACTCTTCATCAAATAGTTCTTTATACTCAGCAGAAGATTCAGGATTATCTAAATTATCCGCTTTTCTTTCCTTACTTTGATCCGATGGTTCTTCTTTGATCCCACACCAATTTAATCCAAGTAATTGGAACGGATAACAGATAACCGAAATTGGACTAGTGTAACTTATTAAATTTTTCTTTTGAATACTTAGTTTTTTTTCCAACTCCATTTTTTCTACCGTTACTTGGTATTCTTTTTCGGTATCTTTCGTTCCATAATTTTTTAGGGTGTGTAGTGTAGAATAAGCAATTTTTAATTTTTTACTATTCTCATTCGCTTCTTTCAAAAGATAATTTTGCCATAACCAAAATACCTGCGTAAATAAAACTAATATAAGAACTCCAATTCCAGTTCTTCTGTAAAATCCTTGGATTCTCTCTGCATAAGAAATTTTTTTCTTTTTAAAAATCCCTGAATATACTCCAAATTCTTCTCGAATGCATTTTAAACTTTTTACAGTTACGGGTTGGATTTGAGCGGATAATTCAGAGTATGCAGTCCAAAACTTGGCTTCTTCTTTCGCTTTTAACTTTTTACCTGCTTCAATTTTTTCTTTGGAATAAGTCAGCGTATTCATTATCTCAGGAGAGGTTTTGATTCCCTTGCTAGCTACATACTGAAGCATAAGTTGTGTTCCACGAACCGTTTTCTCCGTGGATTGTTTCTCATACACTTTCATGTAACTTTCTTTGCTATCTTTTTCCGATTTGCTAGCTGGAAGTATTTTTGATAAGAAACTTACCAACTTCTGAAAATAATTTTGATCTTCTTTGGGAGTAAGTTTTTGTGGTTCTTCCATTTTTTGCTCCAGCGGATAATATTGATTTTAATTAGAAAAAAATTTAACTCTATAAATCTAAAATTGGGAAAATACTTTGAACGATTTCACTCAAGTGTATATTAGAAGATGGATTATTAATTTCTTCTTTCTTTAGCCAGACATTTTCTTCTGTATCAAGCTGCTCAGAAATATCTCGTTTGATAATCATTTTAAAAAGATAGAATTTATACAGAGTTACCTTGCCTGTTCGTTTACTGAGTTTTTCTTCTTGTATTAGGTTGGGCTCTAATGGCTCTAAAACATAATCTATATCTCTTTGTATTGCAAGCTCTTCACCGCACTCGCGATAAGCAGCATCTAATGGAGATTTGTCGGGCGGGTCTACTTTCCCACCGATAAAGGATAGATCATGCCATTTGGGATTTTTCTGGAACAAAAATTTGTTCTCCTTCTCAATAATGATAATCACTACTTCTTGTAGAGGTAAATTTTTATTTTCCATATCCATTTTTAATATCTTGGTATTATCCAATTTAATATCGACTACTTTTTACACAAAATTTGCTATTTTTATTAGAAAAATCAAACAAAATCCTTCTTTCATTTCGCGCTGATCTTATTTTCCCGATCTAAGATTGTTTTTAATAATTCAGAGCTTTTCAATTTTTGAGCGAGTATTTTAGCTTTGTCATTAATTTCCTTTGCTTTATCCTTATCTCCTGACAATAAATATGCCTCAGCAAGAGTGTCCAGATACTTCGGATTATCCGCCTCTAAATCATTACTTCTCTTAGAATATTCAAGTGCTTCGTTAATCTCGTATTCATTTGCCTTTTCTTTCTTCAGTAATCGACGAGCAGCCCAATCTAAAAACTCTTCATCTTCAGGAGCATTTACCCTTGCACGAATATATTTTGTGGTAGCTTCATCTTGTTTGCCTAAACCAGATAAAGCCATTGCCCAACCTAAAAATGCAGGACCATTTTGGGGGTTAATCTCTATTGCCTGCTCAAAGTTTTCTATTGCATCGTGCTCTTCTCCTAAATCAAGTTGTGCAAATCCAAGACTTACAAATGCACTCGCATCATTTGCATAAATTTTTAATGCTTTTTTGAATTGAACAATTGCTTCTTTAGTTTTCCCTAAACGGTGATTTGCAATTCCCCACCGATACATTGCTTTTACATTTTCAGGATCTATGGAAAGAGATTTTTGATAATCTAAAATTGCCTCTTCATAATTTCCTTTTTTATGACTTTCATGTCCCTCTTCTAAGTAAATGGCAGACAAATCAGAAATAGCCGGTTGAAATTTGGGATTTATTTTCAATGCTTCCTCGTAATCCTTTTTGGCATTTTCTATACTAACCTTTCTTTTTTCATCCGTCTCCAACTCACTCTGAGCATCTTTTAAAAATTTCCGAGCACGGTAAAGATACAGATACTCTTTATTTTTCTGGAGAGCTAATGCTTCTTCATATTTCCCTGCGTTGAAATAAATTTGAGACAACTCATCCTTAGCCAAAAGAAATTCAGGATTAATCAAAAGTGCTTCTTTGAAATCAGCAATTTGTTTTTCTCCTGTTCCCGTTCTCGCTCGTTGTAAGTAAAGAAATTCTTTTTGCTCTGTCAATGCAAATGCTTCTTTCTCTTTTCCTAAATTGAAAAAGAATACGGCTAACTCTTCTTTTGCGGTTTTATACGCATAATTCTCATTTTCCTCATATTTAACAAACGGTTTTTCTTTTTTGATTTTGCTACATTCTTTTTTTACAAATTCAATTTCCTCCAAAGGAAATGGTGGATTTTTGATGCTCGACCAATGATCCATTTGCATTGCCATATCATCGCAGGCAGTTGGGAGTAATGCCTGTATTTCCATATCCCAGAGTTTTACAGTATTGTCAGGAGATGCACTAATAACAAGCTGACCATCTGGGCTAAAAATAACACTATCGACAGATTTAAGATGACCTGAAAGTGTTTTAACTTCCTTTCCTGTTTCCACATCCCAAAGTTTAATCGTCTTATCCTCGGAAGCACTCGCAATAAATTTTCCATCGGGAGAAAAACTTAAATTATTCACAAAAGAGCTATGACCTGAAAAATTTCTTTCCTCTTTACCAGATTTTACATCCCAAAGTTTTATAGTATTATCATAAGAGCCACTCGCAATGTATTTTCCATCAGGGCTAAAGGCAACGACGCTCACAAAAGAACTATGTCCGAAAAAAGTTTTAAGTTCTTTGCCCGTATCCACATCCCAAAGTTTTATAGTCTTATCGTAAGAAGCACTTGCCAGGTATTTTCCGTTCGGACTAAAGCTTACACCATCGACCGATTTTGTATGACCGGAAAATGTTTTCAATTCTTTGCCTGTAACCACATCCCAGAGTTTAATAGTCTTATCCCCCGAACCACTTGCAATGTAATTCCCATCAGGGCTAAAACTTATACTCCAGATAGATGAGCTATGACCATAAAAAGTCCTTACTTCTTTACCCTTAGCCACATCCCAGAGCTTAACAGTATTATCCGCAGATCCACTTGCGAGAAACATCCCGTTTGGACTAAAACTTATACTCATAACAAAAGAGTTATGACCAGAAAAAGTTTTTACATCTTTGCCGGAAGAAATTTCCCAGAGTTTAATAGTTTTATCAGAAGAACTAGAAGCAATGTATTTTCCATCTGGACTGCTGCTTACTTCCCAAACTGGCTCAGTATGCCCGTAAAAAGTTCTTACCTCTTTCTCTATAGGTCCGAGATCTCCCATTGGCACTTCCCAAAGTTTAATAGATTTATCGGGAGAACCACTCACCAAGTATTTTCCATCCGGGCTAAAACTTACCGTGTTCACAGAAGAATTATGCCCATAAAAGGTTTTGAGTTCTTTGCCTGTAGCCGCATCCCATAATTTAATACTCTTATCTCCTGATCCACTGGCAATAGTTTTGCTGTCAGGGCTAAAACTTGCACTCAATACATAAGCGTTATGACCATATAAAGTGTTTAACTCGCCACCAGTGCTTGCATTCCAGACTTGTAAGGTGTTATCCTCTGATGCACTCACAAGATATTTTCCATCCGAGCTAAAGTTTACCGACCAAATATAGGAATTATGAGAATGAAGAGTTCTAATTTCTTGACCAGTCGCGACATGCCAGAGTTTAACGGTATGATCATAAGACCCACTAGCAAGATATTTACCGTCAGGACTAAAAACTACTGTGTTGACAGAAGAATTATGACCTGAAAAAGTTTTTAACTCTTTGCCTGTAGCCGCATCCCAAAGTTTAATTTTTCGATCATAAGAAGCACTGGCAATATATTTCCCATCAGGACTAAAATCTACACTACTCACCGTCGAACTATGACCAGAAAGAGTTTTCAGTTCTTTGCCTGTAGCCACATCCCAGAGTTTAATAGTCTTATCCCCCGAACCACTTACAATATATTTTCCATCGGGACTAAAATTTACACTCCAAACAAATGAAATATGTCCAGATAGTGTTTTCGTTTTTTTTCCTGTAGCCACATCCCAAATTCTTATTGTATTATCATCGGAAGCACTCACAATCGTATTACCATCAGGACTAAATTTAGCGCTGTTTACAAAAGAATAATGTCCCAATAGACTTGCTATTTCGCCAGTGTTATACACATAGCTATAAATGGTGGATAATACAGTTATCTTCGCAATGGAATATTTTTTTCCTAAATTCTGACTATTGATCGCAGATTTTAAAATTTGAAAATACCCATTCATATAATCCTTTTTAACTTTAAAATTAGACGCTATAAATAATGCCTCTGCTTTGGTTTCATTTATCTCCGCATCTTTTTTTTGTGTGTAAGAAAACCAACTAAGGGCTAATCCGAGTAATGCGGCAGCCGAAGATCCAAAAGTAATCATTCGACTAATTCTTTTTTCCTTCTTAAGAATTTTCTCCCTAAGTTCTTTACTTTTTTCTATGAATTCGATTTCTCTTTGAGCTAAATCCTTTTTTCTTTCCGACATCCATTCTTCTGCAACAAAACAGTTATTCCCATGCAGTAAAAGTCCATCATCACGCCCTTCACTTTCCCATTCAGCTACCGCATAACGCACCTTTTCCTGCCAAACTCGAAACTCTCTGTCAGCATCAATCCATTCCTTAAGTCTTGCCCATTCTCGAATAAGTGCTTCGTGTACAATCTCTAGTGTTTGTTTTTCTACCTCATTTGTGCCTGTGACAATTAAACGTTTATCAGCAAGGAAATGAATAAAATCTTTCATTTGATCAGTGTCATTCGAATCACTATTGATAGCTAGAATATCATCCACTAGCGCAATACGGCGAGTATCCTCCATGCCCTGTCCCGGATTGACCAATTGTAGGAAAATTTTCCTCACCTGTTCTTGCTCTAATTTAGTCAGGTCTTTAAATACATGTTCTGCATAAGTGGCTAACGCACCTTTAACTTCACCTAACTCCTTATAGGCATTATAATTAAGAGTATAATCAACTTGTTTTTTCCAGAGTTCTTCCAAACAGAATTGTAAAAGTGGAAGTCCACCAGGCTCCTTTGCAATCGAAGTGAGGATAAGATCGGATAACCCATCTTGGATCTGGAGTTTTGAAATCGCAAGTGGTTTTTCTATCGTGGAACGGAGTTCTTCGATTGTCATTGGACTTAGGAAAAATCTCTCTCCTAAATTTGTGTGCTCTCCTGAATCTCCTATGACCGACGAAAATCCCGAGTCCTCTAAAAGTTTAGTCCAAAAATCAGACCGAATTGTAATAAAAAATCGAAATCTATCTTTAAATTCTTTAGCAATATCTATTAATTCAGATCCTAATTCTTCCCTTTGTGTTTTGTTTTTACAAATTGTAAATAACTCTTCAAATTGATCGCCAAGTAAGAATAACTTATTATCCGGATATTTTTTTAAAATATCTGAAACGATATCTCTTATTCCAGCGGGTTCACGCCATTCTGTTTCTTCTCCTACGGGTTCGGATAATGCGTGTACGGCGGAAAAATAAGGATTTTCTCCTGGACGAAATTTAAAAATAATATAGTTTTGCTTTCTAAGTTCAGGAATTACACCAGCATAGACAACTGAAGATTTGCCGCTACCAGATGCTCCCGCAAGCGCAATGATAGGTTTTGACTCAATTGCATTTAAAAGTTCCTGGGTAAATTTTTCTCGACCAAAAAAGAATTCTTTATTTTTTTCTTGAAAATGCGACAAACCCATAAATGGAGAAACAGCACCTGTGGCTGGTCCGATCTGAGATTTTTTATTATAAACCTTTACAGATGAAAAATCGAAATAAAATTTTTCTAAATATTGGATAATAGCCTGTAGCTGCATTTCATCTGATTTTGCATAATCAAACAATTTCAGAGCAAGTTTTGCCGCAAAAAGTCTTTTGTAAATATCCTCTTTAGAAAATTTAGTGTAGAATAGAAGAAAAAGAATTTGGCAATAAAAATAGTCCTTTATCACTTCAGGACGACGCAAATCTTTTAGTCCGCTTTTGGCTTCATTCATGAAATCAAACAAAGTAGATAAATAAATTTTAGAAATAAATTGCATTCTGAGAGACAACTTACTATTAGCTACCAAAGACATATCATTCCCTTTCAAATAAAAGTGGATTGATTCCCAGAATTCATTTAGAATTTGTTCAATTATCTTTTGCAGGGAAATATCAGCATGATCTTTCTCTTCCGCAAGTGAGAGAAGGATAATCTCCTCTACAAAGTTTAAAATCATTTCACCGAGTAATCGGGATAAATCCCAAAAGAGAGGAGTAAATCCATCTCGTTTTTTGGGCATTACCTCTCCAAAGTCAATTAGTTTACAACTTAAAAAACCTCTTTCATTCTCCCAAACAAGAACGTTCTCTACATTCAAATCACCGTGGACATAATTTACTTCGTGGTATATAGTATTTGTATCGAAGTATTCGAGAACTTTTACTAGATCGGGAATACTCGGATCTATTTTTTGAAGGTCAGCAAAACCGTTTTTCACTTTATTAGAATTTAATTTGTCCCCATAAATTCGAAAGAGGTTTATATCTTTTCGTTTGATACTTCCATACAGACCTTTTTTCAAACTCAGAAAAACTTCTTTTTGTAATAGAAGCGATAGATCCATAGCAAACTTATCTATTTTTTCAGGACTCAGTTCTCCTGACTCTAAAACTTTTCCAGTCACAAAACGAGCAACACCTTTTAAATCGCTAGTTGCGATGGCACCAACGTCCTGGTAGAGAAGAATTCCATACTTCAATGAGTTGTATTCAAATTCATCTTCTGTATAGTATTCAATTTGGCTAAATATGTCGAGTAACGTCTCGCGAGTTTTAACATAACCCTCATTTTCGGATTCGCAAATATCTTTGCTAGCAATTTTTAATACGCGGATAAACGTTGTTGCTTCCTGACCTTGGTTGGTGAGCGTTGTCGAACCATAACGAGCAACTAAAACTACTGCACCTGTTTTTCCTCCAGATAGAGAATTTTCTATCTGGACAAAATCAATATTCATTTTACCCAGAGTCCCTTTTTTGAGAGCGGAGCCTAAGCCTACTTCCACAATATCTCTTACTTCAATTGGAATTTTTTCGATATTCTTAATTTTACTCATAATCGCACGTTCTTGGTATACGTCGCGTTCACTGCTAAATTTTACAATCAAAAAACTAAAGGATTACCTCATCATAATCAGGAATTTATTTAAAACTAAAAAATCAATTATCCCTTTTCCAAAACGGAGTCTAACATCTCCTCTTGACTAATTTTCAATCACAACATTTTTCTCAGGAATAAATAAAATAGATTTATTTTCTCCAAACGGAATTTCGGTAGAATAACTCTTATTATTCTCTACATAAGTACCGACGGAATAAAATTTCAAACCGGTAGTAGATTTAATTTGACCAATCAAATCTGGATTTTTTTTAAGATCAAAACAATAAGTTTTCAAACAAATACTTTCTTTTTCCTGTGCGGCAACATCATCTTCACCCATCTTAACTTGCGATTCCTGATTCCAGATATCAGTTTCTACCTTCGAAAAAATATTTATAACTCTAACACCCTGCCCGCTATACCCTGCATCTCCAATACTCCAACTAGCGGCTAATTGGTTTTTGTCAAACCATTCTTGAACCAGCGTATCGGTAAATGCGTTTACAACCTGATGAGTTCCTGTTTTATAAACAACGACCAAACAGCCTGCTTGCATATAATTTGCCCTACAATCACTCGGTTCAGTCTGTCCGTAGTCCGGGAGAGAATAGAACGTATAATAATAATTACCCACTGGATTTTCTCTAGACTCTTCTAATATTGCACGAGTCAAATACCCTCCAAACGCATAACCAGACTTATCCCCAAATTGAATTTTGGTCCATTTTCCTTTTTTGTCCTTAACTTCCAACTCTTCTCCCACTTCTTCGAGAACTTCAATGAGCGAATACTTAGGAATTAGGAAAGAAATCTTTCCGTCGAGCATAGGAGTTTCCCTTATATTTAGTCCACCCTCTGCCATCACAATTCGAACAAATTGATTAGATCCAGTATTTTGATTCGAATTACCATCCGAAGAATTACTTGTTCCCTTTTTGCAATTTCCCAAAACCAGACTTATCAAAACTAAGGTTATTATCTTGTAATTCATATTCTTTTCCAAAATTTACTTCAAATTTAAAATTTCTTTCGTTCGCGCTCGACTTCTATCGCATAACGCTTCATTTTGAATAAAAGACTCACCGTAACTAGGGATCATTTGTTTAAGTTTGGTTTGCCACTCTGAACTACTGGTTTTTCGTTTGAAACAATCTCCAATAACCTCTATCATGATAGCGACTGACGTTGAGGCACCAGGAGAAGCTCCAAGCAGAGCAGCAAGGCTACCGTCACTCGCTGCAACAACCTCTGTTCCGAATTCTAAAACGCCTCCTTCTTCTTTATCGGCTTTAATTACCTGAACGCGCTTACCTGCAATTTCTAA
>JAGOHK010000147.1 GCA_017996175.1 Leptospiraceae bacterium | reverse complement strand
AAAAAATATAAGGGAATCAAATTGTATCTGCATTATCTAATACGCAAATATGATATTCATATTATTAATGGTCTAATCCCACAGTATTCAAACGTGACTACGAAGTACCAAGATAAAGATCAGAACTTGCAGAAAATTGGCGTTCGACCCTTTGGATCTGATTGGGCGGAAATGCAACTTCTGAGATCAAGCCTCGGTATGTCGATGTCTGCCATTTTCGTATATTTGTTAAAGGCTGACTCTGTAGATTTTGCAAAGACTGTTTCCGAATACCTGGTAAAAGCTGGAATTCCCACTCTCCCTAAAATAGATCTGTTCGCAGAGTTAAGACTTGAGGGCGAAAAATTCTTTTTTAGCAGAGTTTTACGATTTCAAGAGAGCGGTTACACATAAAAAGCCGCAAAAACATCCGAATAATGAGACAATCTAAATATGCGCGAAAAGCCAAAAGAGCGAAGCTATACCTTACAACTTTTCAACAACCACAAAATCCTTCATCCGCGAAATATTCCCCAAACTAATAGCGAAGCTATCCACATTATACTCCTCAGCATGTTTCAAGCGATAGAGTTTCGCATCACCATCCAACGAATGAGCAGTCTTTTCCAAATGAATTCCGGCTAACACACGAGTAGCCACTTCGACCAACTCGAGAGAAAAACTATCTCTCACATCCGTTGCTTTAATTTCTTTATAAGTATTTACAGCCTCTTCCAAAGTTACAAATAAATTTTGAATCCTATTAGATGCAGGAAATTTAGCAATTTCGTTCGTAAGGTATTTGCGAAAGTTTCCGGTAGCACTCATCCCAGAAACAACGCCACCGATAGCCGCCATCACTTGGATTTGAGTAGTCCCGTCATAAATCGTAATAATCCTAGCATCTCTATAAATTCGAGCAATATCATAGTCCTCAGTAAATCCAGAACCACCATGAATTTGTAAAGCGTCATACGCAATCCTATTACACATTTCAGAGCAGTAGTATTTGGAAACAGGAGTGAGCAAATCAGCCAGTTTATTCCAATGTCTAACCTCTTCATCGTTAGAAATTTCTTTATCCGACTTGCCCGCTTCCCGTAAATGTTCGATACGCCAATAATACATATCCACAGTTCGCCCACCTTCGAGAGTCAAACAGCGCATAGCCAATATTTCACGCTCCATACGCCGAAGCATTTTTTTAATAGCAGGAATTTCTTCTATAGGTTTTCCAAACTGAATTCGAGTAGAAGCAAAAATTTTAGCTTCTTCCAATGCGGCAGTCGCCATACCTACTCCCTGTGCTGCAATTCCCATACGTGCCCCATTGAGCATACCCATTGTATACCGCACAAGTCCGAAGCCTTCTTCCCCAATCAAAAGTGCCGGAGTATTTTCAAACACAACTTCACAAGTGGGGGACGCATGAAGACCCATTTTTTTTTCAATGCCAGCAATCTGCACATCTTTACTATGAACCAGAAAAAAGGAAAGCCCACGAGCACCCGATCCACCACTACGAGCCAAAGTCAATATAATCGAAGGAGTATCTCCAAGACCACAAGCCTGGGTAATAAATCGTTTTGTCCCATTTAACACCCATTTGCCGTCTTCTGTTTTAGTAGCTTTGGTGCGAATATTTGGCAAATCAGAACCGTGGTTAGGCTCTGTTAGCCCCATAGCCGCACAAAAATCTCCGGCAGCCATTTTTGGAATCCATTCCTCTTGCATTTCTTTTGATGCAATTCGTTCTAAAATCTCTCCCAAATTTACACAGCCAAACGCAATCGCAAAACTTGTATCAACCCGATATACAATCTCTCCCATGAGAGCGCGAACGGTAAATGGCAAACCTAAACCTCCAAACTTTCTTTGAAATCCGTAAGCCTGAATTCCTGCTTCCTTTGCTTTGTTCACGGACTCAATCATTTCCTTGGGGTGTGTTACTTTTCCATTTTCAAAATATGCCCCATTCAAATCCATCGCTTTCACACGCTCAGAAACAAAATTTCCAGTCACATCTCCCGCAGCATCTAAAATAGTCCGGTAGTATTCAATAGCCTCTTCGACATTATTTGGTGCTGTCGCCAAAAGCTCATTAGCCGTTTCATTGTATTTCTTAGCGTCTTTAAAATTATTTTCATACGCAGGCACAATCTCATTCCACGGAACGAATTTTTCAAAGTGTAGAAGCATATCAGAATTAGAAGTAAAGTAGTTGGATTTAATCATGGATTTTTCCTTGAATCAAATCTTCTGAAAATCATTTTAATTGTAAATCTTTTTAATTACGAGAATAATAAAAAATTTTAAATATACATACTGACTAGTATATAAAAATATTTTCCAATGCCGAATCGGCGTTAACTTGTTCGATGAATCGCAAGTATGCGACATCTACCACAACACGCCGACCGCGCTTGCGGCTACGGTAAATAAATTGCTACCAAAAATAAATTAACCACAGCAAGGTAAAAAAGTTATCTCTATTGACTTAGGCAATTTATTTACCCCGCCTAACTTGTGATGAGCTTGTCGAATCATCGCTTTCGCATCGGAGTAGAAATACTAAAACTAAAAGAGCGTTTTCACAATATTAACCCCTAACATCTCCGTAGCAGTCATCGCACCAGAAGCAAGAGCACTTGCAACACCAGCAAATAAAATATCCTGTCCGGTAATATAAAGATTTTCAATCGGAGATTTAGGTTTCATCCATTTTTCAGAGAACCTTGCCGGGTCATGGTCTAATCCGTATAATTCGCCATGTTGGTATTTGTTGAAATACTCAGTAGAAAGTGGAGTGGATAATTCGTAGTAGTCGATTTTGCCTTTTACCTCAGGAACATATTTATAAACATAGTCTAAAAGTCTTTCAGAAAATTTTTCTTTCAACGCATTGTATTCATCGCCGCGTTTGCGCCAAGGTTCGTCTTTCCATTTTTTAAACCATTCGTAAGAGGCAGGAACAATGACGTCTATCGTTGACTTACCAGGAAAACTTGTTTCCCAATTTGGATCTTTGAAGGAAGGAAAAGAAATATATACCATCGAGAGTTCAGCACTTTGATTTGCCATATAAGTAGAAAGTGTTTTGTCGTGATCATAGTCGGGGTAAATCCATATATTCCCATTGCCAATATTTAATTCTTGTTTGGTTGCCTTAATACCAGTGTAGAGACAAATATGACCCACGGAAGGTTTGATTCTTTTTAATTTCGTTAAAAGTCCAAGTGACTCTGCAGTAGGTCGAGAAATGAGTTTGCCATAAGTATTAAAATATCCAGTCGCGCTTACTACTTGTTTGGCGTAAATCTCATCACCAGTCTCCATTTTAACCCCAACTGCTTTTCCATTTTTTAGTAAAATTTCTTGCACTTCTTTTCCGACTAGAATTTTCCCACCCGCTTTTAGGATAACTTTTTCAATTGATCTAGCAATACTAGAAGCACCGCCTACAGGAAAGTTGCCTCCATCTAAATAATGATGAGCCACAACCGCGTGCATAGCAAAACTAGACTGAGCAGGCGGCAAACCGTAATCACCCCATTGACCGGACAAAACAGCGATTAGCTTCTTGTCAGAAGTCAAACTCGATAGAACTTCAAGCGTAGTTCTACCAAAATACTTTTTGACAACAGGCTCTGTGAGGTAAGAAGTTACACCCGATAAAAATTCAGGACTCATTCTCTGAGCAATGAGAGCTGGCATTCCAAAAAGGTTTACATCTCTGATTAAATCTAGGTATTTCTCGATTGCCTCTTTTTCGCTAGGAAAATCATTTAAAAGCTCTGCTTTAAAATTCTCTGCCCCTGCCCTAAATTTGTATTCTTTATCCCGAATGATAATTCTATCATAGACTTCATCCATATAAGCCCATTTTAATTCTCCATCCGTAATCAAATCATACATTTTTCTGAGCGGTGAATACTCCTTATGCACATCCCCAATGTAATGAACTCCTACATCCCATTCATATCCTTTGCGCGAATAACTATGAGTAAACCCTCCTGCTGTATAATGTTGCTCTAATACGAGAACCTTCTTCCCAGCCTTAGAGAGTAAAGCCGCAGTAGTAAGACCACCCATTCCTGAACCGATTACAATCACATCGTAGTTTTTGCTAACATCTTCCATATTGTATCTTTTTCCAACATTGCTCATTTTTTCTCCTATCAGTGGATGAGACAAAATCCATCCTCATGTAACCACTGTAAACTTAAAGTTACCAATGTCAACATTAATTTAAAAAAATTACCCTTTGGCGCGCCTTGTTTCTCCCAGCAGTTTCAGTAATACCTTTACTTTTTCAGAACCGAGCTCTTTTGTGATACTCTCCTGTGCTTTTTTCCAAAGCTCAATGGCTAATTCTAATTTTTTCTTTCCGCTTGGTGTTATAGAAATATTTCGCACATTTCCTTTTGATTCACTTTGCACATTCAAAATTCCATCCCTTGCTAAAATATCAATGCTTCTCTGTAAAGTAGTACGATCTACATCGACTAATCGAGATATGCCTGAAATGCTACTTGCCTCTCCCATCGCTACAACGATTAACACACTAAACTGTGTTGCCTTTAGTCCCGACGGCTTTAAAATCTCATCGTAATAGGCGGAGATTTTGCGTGTAGTTTTTTTCAAATTAAACTGAATACAAGAAAATCCAATTCTAGCTAAATCCCTTTTGTTATAAGCGAAGTCTGTAGCCATCTCTTAATCCTTTTCCATCTCGTTTAGAATTAAAGCAGAGGTAGTCGATGTAGCAATCAATTTATTCTTTTGATTAAATGCTTCTGCTTTCATAAATATCATCTGCCTTCCACGAGAAACAATTTCCGCCTTCACTGTAATCACATCTCCTGGTTTAGAGCTTCTAATAAAATGAACATGAATATCAATGGTTAACATCGGTTTGCCCAAAGTCGCATAACTGAGAGGACCAAATGTATCATCAAAAAATGCAGTTAAAATTCCACCTTGCAAAATTCCAAGCGGTCCGGTATGTTTTTCTTGAACTGGAAACGAAACTGATAAACTCTTCTTAGGAACATACTCCACAAATTTCGATTGCAATTCAATAGCTGACTCAGGAGGAAGTTTAATTCCAAACTTCTCTTGCATTCCGGTCTTTCCAAATATAGACTCTCTTAGATCATCGTTCCTTTTTTCTGACATGGCTAAATCTCCTTTTATATAGTGTATATACACTATACGTTTTTGTCAAATACAATTAATGGACAACTTTTCGACCATCTATTTTCCTATTTGATAACTTTGAGTGGTCTTCGAAATAACTGGTATGACCACGAACTTTGTCCGATAGCAATCAAATTCTTCACAAATCTTTTAATTGACGTCCTCCGTAACTTCCGCAAACTGAAAGGTATGTTCAAATTTCTAATTTTAGTAGTCATATTTTATATCATTTTTAGGATCGTGAGACGTTTTATTACGGGGATTTTTGTGATCACAAAAATCCCTGGTCAAAATCAAACCGATACGCAAAATCCTTATATAAACCGTGCGAGTTCTCGGGAAAAAGATATTTCTGACCGAGCAAGAATACTCGATGAAGATAAAAATACAGAGCAAAATTCCTAAATCATCCGATTTTTATAGGTAGGAGATTCTCTTTTGATACGAATACTAATTTTTACTTTGATTGCTTTTTTCATAAATTGCGGTCCATCAAGTGGAGAATTTGGATGGGCAACGACTCAAGACCAAGACAAAAGCGTTTTAGAGCGTGAGCTTTATATGGTCACGGATTTTAAAATGACTCGGGCTAATCTCATTTTTTCCCCGTCGGATACTATTCATTACATTTACACATTTTCCCGTCATCCGGGTGAACTTGCAGAATTCATAGTAACCTTAGAAAAGGAATCTCTTGGATTTGTAGAAATTGATTTGAAGCGAAAACTTGTTGAAACGGAAACTACTTCCTTGAAGGATCGGTTCGTTCGTCTTAGCCCCGGAAAGTATAGACTTCAAGTTGCCTACGACCAAGAAGTAATTGATAGTATCGAATTCGATGTACTACCCGAAGAAGGTTATTCCGTTGAAAGGATAAATATTGACAAAGACCAAGAAGAAATGGATGATATTATAAAATATTCTCGTTAGCGAAGTAAACAATGTTATTCCTCTACATTATACTTACATCTTTGCTTTATCCACTAACGTTTATAATTCCTTTTCTATCCAAGAAAGGTAAAATTTTTTTAGATCGTAGAAAACTAGATCGGAAAAAAGTTTCAGAAATTTCTTTTCAAAAATCCGCTTCGATACCTAGAGTCATATGGCTCCACGCAGCTTCAGTCGGCGAATTAGACCAATGCAAAGCACAAGCAAAAGCGATCAAAGAAAGCGAGCCGCAAACTCTCGTTATCCAATCCGTATTTTCCGAAAGTGTGCAGGAAAAAAATTTCGACAGCGATTATACTTACTTTAACTTTCATTTGCCGCTGGATTTTTATTTCGCGTACAATTTTATTTTTGAAAAATTTCATCCGGACTCGCTCGTCCTCATGGCTTGGGAAACTTGGCCTAATCTAATACTAGCCGCAAAGCGCTATAATTGCAAAGTTTACCTTGCGTCTGCCGTCCTTGATCCAAAATCAAAACGAACTTCTTTTATGGCTCGTGCGCTTACTCGCTCTGTTTTCAAAAAAATAAGTGGAATTGCACCTGTAAATGAATCAATGATTTCAGCATTCCAAGAACTATCGGGCGAGAACACAAAGGTAATCTCTTGCGGCGACTCACGATTTGACTCTGTCGTAGATAAAATAAAAAGCAAAACTCCCAATGAAAAATTTACCGAGTTTGTAAAATCCTACCCTCATAAAAAAATTTTATTACTTGCCTCAACCTATTCTGAGTGCGAAAAAATCCTATTTCCGAAGCTTAGAGAAATCCTCGATTTGGGGTATTCTGTCTGGATTTTTCCTCATAAAATTGACAAACCGAGAATTGACGAAATAAACAATCATTTACATGCGGAAGTTTTAAGTTATTCTCTTTACAGCACCGTAAAAAATCCTTGTAAAGATAGAATTGTACTATTTGATGTTTTAGGAATCCTAGCTTTTGCTTATTTTCATGGCAGTTTGGCTTATATAGGAGGGGCAGTGCATAATAAAGTTCATAACGTTCTCGAGCCTGCCTATTTTGGATTACCGCTTATGACGGGAGAAAAAATTTTAAACTCTTTTGATGCCATCAATTTGCGAGAAAATAAAAGTCTTACAGTGATAAATTCAAGCGATGATTTTTTTAAGGCAGTGCAAAAATATTCAGATGAAAAAGAGAGAGAAAAAGCAAATACAGCTAATAAGAATTATGTGCTATCGCGCACAGGTGCATCTGAAAAATTCTATCAGTCCTTTTTAAAAAAATGAATTACCTAAACACAAAAAACCTAGTAAAAAACTCCGCAGCTTTTAAGTTATTTCGAAAAGAGTATGCCCCTTTTATCATTAGTTTTTTGTATACCGAATTCAAATCAAAAGAACTTCTCACTGTAATTGCCGAAGACTTAACTCGTAGTTTGAGTCACACGATTGAAGATTATAAATCTGAAAGTATTTTAGAAAATGAACTTTTGCTTTCTCCCGATCATTATATCAATGAGTGGATAAACGATGGTTTCCTCCGAAAATTTTATGAAGACGCGAAGGATGATTTTTACATTGAGTTAACCCCCGAAATGGAATCTGTCTTCAAATGGATTCATGAAATTCAAAAATTAGAATCAGGTGAAGTGGTAGGAACCAAGTCTAGGTTTCTAAATATTTTTAACCTTTTAAAAGAACTTGTAGATGAAACCGTCTCCACTCCAGAAGAAAAAATCAACCAATTAGAATTACAGAAACGTAAACTAGAAGAAGAAATCGAACGTATCAAATCAGGTGGGACAATTAAAAAATTAGACCAGAGAGATTTTATCGAACAATTTCAATTTGCGATTCATGAGGCTAACGAGCTAGTATCCGACTTCCGTCAAGTAGAAAGAAATTTTTCTGAAATTACAAAACAAGCCCAAGCTACTTATATGAATCAAATTTCCACTAAGGGTGCAGTACTTGGTTTTGTATTAGATGCAGACGAAGAGCTAATGAATTCGGATCAGGGAAAAAGCTTTAAAGCATTTTGGCAATTTTTATTATCACCTACCAAACAAGATGAGTTTGAAAAAATTATATCCACACTCTATGAAAGAGAAGATGTTCGCTCCATTGATACAATTCAATTCTTTCGTAAATTTAAAAAATACTTATTAGACTCAGGCAAAAAAGTAAACCGTGCCACAGATAAAATGGCTGATCAAATTCGAAAAGCGTTATCCGACAAGAGCTTACAAGAAAACAAACGAGTAAAAGATATTATAAGTGAAATAAAAAGTTTAGCTCTTGCAAATCAATCCGCACTTGGCTCGAAAGAAGAATTTTTCCATGTCTCCAGTTTTCCAGAAATTTATCTTCCACTAGAAAGACCTCTCTGGGAAAAACGAGACAAGTCTTTACAAATTGATTCTGATTTACAAAATGCAAACGATGAAATCAGTCCAGAGATAATGGATTTACTCCTCCGGCAAAATTCAATTAACCTCGATGAACTTTTGGCTAATATTGATTCGCTCCTCAAATACAAACCAAGTGTAGAACTAAAAGAGGTTATAGAGTCTTATCCTCTAAAGAAAGGTTTAGAAGAACTCGTTACTTATATCTGGCTTGCCTCAAATAGAGAAAAACATACAATCAACAGAGAACTTATTGAACAATTGGAAATAGATTTGAATTCAGAAGAATTCCTATCTGTAAAATTTCCACAGGTGGTTTACAATATCTAATGGAACATTTATTACCTTATGCAGCAGCAGTTCTAAAACTTTTGAAAGGTCCAGTCAACTATGACGTAGATCCAAAAGAATGGGATTTAATAGTTACTTACCAAAACGACTTAAAAAAATACTTTGAAAAAATTGGATTATCTCTGTATACTAATATAGATGATGGATTTAGTTATCTATACCAAGCCTCCGGTGAAGATGATTCTGGACTACCGAGGATAACAAGACGTATTCCTCTACCGTTTGACGTTACCCTGCTTGCAGTCCTTCTACGAGAAAGATTGACAGAACAATCCATAGAAGATGTAAATATGGGAAACCTATTAAAAAAAGATGAGTTATACGATATGCTTACTCCCTTTTATCCAAAAACGCATAACGACGCAACCCAATTCAAAGAATTTGATCGTGTAATAGCCAAAGTGATAGAGTTTGGTTTTTTACGAAGAATTGAAAGAGACAAAGCAGAATTTTACAAGATAGAAAAAATACTCAAAGTTCGTATCAGGGCAGAAGAACTAAATTCTATAAAGGCAAGGCTTTTAGAAAACAATGACAGAAAGACTCTTCAAGATGAATAAAATCAATCCCGAAATGGGATTTAGACTTCTCAAACTTGAGTTCGTGAATTGGGGAACTTTTAGCAACGGAAAAGTCTATTCCATCGATACAGAAGGAAAAACTTCCCTCATCACTGGTGCGAATGGCTCCGGCAAATCGACAATAGTCGATGGACTTCTTACACTCCTTGTCCCTTCTCAAAAAAGAAATTACAACCTAGCAAGTGGCACTGAGCGTAAACGGGATCGAGACGAAAAAACATATATCCAAGGAAATTATGGAAAAACCTCCGACGACACACTGGGAAGTAAAATTCTAAAAATGCGTGAACCAAGTGAGGGGCATATATCTGTTCTCCTCGCCATATTTTTCAGTGAAGAAATTAAACGTTATACGACAATTGCGCAAGTGATGTGGTTTAACAATGGTAACCTACAAAAATTCTACGTGGTATCCGATAGATCTTTAAATATAAAAGAACATTTTAAACACGACGGGGATATTACTCAATTCAAAAAAACACTACGTAGTTTAGATGGAATCAAATTATTTGACTCTTTCAAAGACTATATCCACGAATTTATTAAAGCAGTTGGTTTACGTTCCGAAAAAGCATTGGATTTATTCAATCAAATTGTAGCAATCAAGTCCATTGGAAATCTAAAAGAATTTATCCGAGAACATATGCTCGAGCGGCATGATATGAATATCCGCATCGAAGAGTTAGACAAAAACTATAAAAATCTAAACGATAGTTACAATGCGATTATACAAGCAAGAAGACAACTCTCCGAGCTAATTCCAATCGAAGAAGATTCTAAAAAGTACGAACTAATCCAAGAAGAAATTACAAATATCCAAGGGAGTATATTTGTATTACCCGCTTATTTTTCCAAGCAAAAGGTAAGTCTTTTAGAAGAGAATTTAGAAGAGAGTAAATTCAATCTAGTTAAAATGATTGATGTTTTAAATGAATCGGTCGCTGAACTCGAGAAAAAAAGAGAAGAAGAAAAAAGTCTCTATGCTACTATCGAGAATGATTCTATTGGAAGAAGAATTACCGAGTTACAAAAACAACTCATCGACGAAAGAAAAACACTCACTACAAAACAAAATACCCACGAAAAATATCGTAACTTAGCCGTTACCCTTTTACTCCAAACAAAGATTACCCAAGAAGGCTTTTATGAAAATAAAAAAACCTCCGAAATAAAATTACAAAAAAACCAGGACACTCTCAAAGAAATTGAAAAAAAGAGAGACAACTGGGTGGTTATTCGTAATAATCTGCACACGAATAAACAAGAATTAGAAATCGAATTAAGCTCGCTTAAAACCAGAAAAGATTTATTGCCAGGATTTCAAATCGAAATGCGTAGAGAAATTTGTGAAGCGTTAGAAATTTCAAGCGACGAATTGCCGTATGCCTGTGAGCTAATGCAAGTTAAGTCCAAGGAGTCAGACTGGCGCGGTGCAATCGAAAAGCTAATGAATAACTTTGGAAGAAGCCTACTTGTTCCCGATAAACATTACGCTAGAGTCAATTCCTACGTGAATAAAACAAAACTAAAAGGCAAACTTGTCTATTTTAGAATGTTAGAAGCCGATAGTCGAAATACCAAACCTTCCTCCTCGGATGCATTATTTTACAAATTGGAATTTAAGCCAAATTCAGAGTTTACTCATTGGCTGGAAGCAAGAATTCTAAATGACTTCAATTATAGTTGCGTTAACTCCCTAGACTCCTTTCAAAAAGAAGACAGGGCAATTACAAAAGAGGGGCTAATCAAACATTCCCGCACGCGACATGAAAAAGATGATAGAACACTTGTCACCGATCGTTCCAAGTATATTCTAGGTTGGTCTAACTTAGAAAAAATTAAAGCCCTCGAAGAAGAATTAAAGAACTTCGAGAAAAAATACGAAGAAGCTTACTCAAAAATAGAAGAACACGATAAGGAAAAGAAATCCATTCAGAAAAATGATATTGAACTTCGCGATTTACTTCGCTATGAACATTTTTCTGAATTAGAC